>NZ_AGBF01000003.1 GCF_000225525.1 Streptomyces zinciresistens K42
GCGCCGGTCGGCGACCCCGAGGGCCGACCCGCGACCGCGCAGGAACTCGCCGCCCAGGGCGCGGCCCTGCGCGCGGAGCGCAAGGCGCGGAACGCCACCCCCTTCAAACTCCTGCTGCGCCGCATCGCGAACATCTTCGTCCCGCTGATCCCCGCCCTGATCGGCTGCGGCATCATCGCGGGCCTCAACGGCCTGCTCGTCAACCTGGGCTGGCTGCCCGCCGTCACCCCCGCGCTCGCCGCCATCGCCTCCGGGTTCATGGCCCTGATCGCCGTGTTCGTCGGCTACAACACCGCGCGGGAGTTCGGCGGCACACCGATCCTCGGCGGCGCCGTCGCCGCCGTCATCGTCTACGCGGGCGTGGCCGAGGTGGAGGCGTTCGGCCGGCCCCTCTCGCCGGGACAGGGCGGTGTGCTCGGCGCCCTCGGCGCGGCATGGCTCGCCGTACGGATCGAGAAGTGGTGCCGCCGCCGGGTCCCCGTCTCCGTCGACGTCCTGGTCACGCCCGCCGTCACCGTGCTGGTGTCCGGACTCGCCACCCTGTTCGGACTGATGTTCCTCGCGGGCGAGGTCTCCACGCGGATCGGTGAGGCCGCCGACTGGCTGCTCGCCAACGGCGGCGCGGGCGCCGGTCTGGTCCTGGGCGCACTGTTCCTGCCGCTGGTCATGCTCGGCCTGCACCAGGCGCTCATCCCCATCCACACGACCCTCATCGAGCAGCAGGGCTACACCGTGCTCCTGCCGATCCTCGCCATGGCGGGCGCGGGCCAGGTCGGCGCGGCCCTCGCCGTCTACGTCCGGCTGCACCGCAACACCTCGATCCGTACGACCATCAGGTCGGCGCTGTGGCCGGGCTTCCTCGGTGTCGGCGAGCCGCTGATCTACGGCGTGTCCCTGCCGCTGGGCCGCCCGTTCCTCACGGCCTGCACGGGCGGCGCGCTCGGCGGCGCGTTCGTCGGATTCTTCAACCAGCTCGGCACCGACGTCGGTTCCACCGCGATCGGCCCCTCCGGCTGGGCCCTCTTCCCCCTCCTGAACGGCGACCACGGCCTCGGGCGCACGGTGGCCGTCTACGCCGCGGGCCTGCTCGTCGGCTACCTCGGCGGCTTCCTCGCCACCTACTGCTTCGGCTTCACCGGCACGATGCTCGCCGAACTCAACGCACCGCCCGCCCCCTCCGCGTCCACCCCGCCGCCCGCCGAGCCGACCCGGCCCCCCGCCGAACCGGCCACCGCCCCGACACGGTGACACGAGCGGAACGCGCACCCCGCGACAGGCGCCCGCCCTGCTCGCGGCGGCCGAACTCCCGCCCCGCCGGCCCGTCGGTGGCCTGACGCCCCGGTCCGGTACCGAGCCCTGCACACGGTGGGCGGGACCACTCCGGTGCGGCGCACGCCCGGCCGGTCGCCGCGGGGCGCGGTTCCGGGGCCGAGCGGCCTGCCGCACGCACCCGCAGGTCCGCCGCGCGCGGCGTCTCTCGACGTTTCGGGTCCCTCGTGGAAGGCTGCTGACCTTGAAACGGCCGACCAGGGCCGGCACGGCGGGCCGGGCGGACCGGCGCGGGCGGAGAGGACGAGTTGATGACCACGGCGATGCGACGCTACGGCTTGAGGTGGAACGACCCCGACGGGGCGTCGCAGGCGTCGGCCGCGCTCTTCGAGAAGCCCGCCGCGATCCGCCGCAAGCGCGCCCTCAAAGCCTCCGGCTGCACCCACGTGAAGGTCGTCGAGGTGCCGCCCGGCGAGATCGTCCACCCCGCCACCTGAGCACCCCGCCCGCGGTGGACCGCCCCGTCCGAACCGGCGCCGGGCCGAGGCCGCGGCGAGGCGGATCGGGGCCCCGGCCCGGTCGCGGCATCACCTCCGCCGAGGGGACGAGGGCGCTCCGCCCGCGGTGCCGCGTCCCGCCCGCCCGCGCCCGCCCTCGGCGGCGCCTGGCCTCCCGTGTCAGCCCTGCCGCGAGTGCACCGGGCTGTTGGCGACCTCCTCCGGGCAGGTGCGGCGGGGGTCGTGCGCACGCCGGTCGCGGCGCCAGTCCACGCAGGCCAGGACCAGGGAGGTCAGCATCCCGGCGAGGGCGGTCCCCAGCGAGACGACGAGGGCGTCCCGGTAGTCGTCGGTGCCCGCGAGGACCATGTAGAAGAGGCCGGGCAGTGCGGCCGTGCCCACCGCGGCGCCGAGCCGCTGGCCCGTCTGCAACGCGCCCCCGGCCGCGCCCGCCATGCGCACGGGAACGTCCCGGAGGGTCATCGTGATGTTGGGCGAGACCACGAAACCACCGCCGACGCCGCCGAGGAACAGGACGGGGGCGGCGAGCCACGGCGCCAGGTCCAGGGGAGCGAGGCGCAGCAGCAGCGCGGCCCCGCCCAGGCCCCCGATCACCCCGGCGAGCCCGCACACGGTCAGCAGGCGTCCGTAGCGGTCCACCAGCCGGCC
The DNA here is from genome assembly GCF_000225525.1 of Streptomyces zinciresistens K42. Taxonomy (GTDB): domain Bacteria; phylum Actinomycetota; class Actinomycetes; order Streptomycetales; family Streptomycetaceae; genus Streptomyces; species Streptomyces zinciresistens. The sequence continues at coordinate 2,436 of NZ_AGBF01000003.1, forward strand.
CGCGACGACGGCGGCGCCCGCGGAGCCGAGGGCGAAGGGCGTGACGGCGAGACCGGACCGCAGGGGCGAGAAGCCGAGGCCGTTCTGGTAGAAGAGCGCGAAGACCAGCCAGACGCCGCTGAAGCCGACGAAGTACAGGGTGCCGACGCCCGCGCCCGTCGCGTAGCCGCGGACCGTCGTGAACAGGCGGGGGTCGAGGAGCGGTCCGGTCCCCCGGGCGACGAGCCGGTACTGCCGGCGGACGAAGACGGCGAGGACCGCGGCGCCGACGAGGAACATCCACCACAGGCGGCCCAGGCCGCCCGCTTCCGCCTGGACCAGCGGGTACATGAGCGCGAGGACGCCGACCCCGAGGAGCAGCACACCGGGCACGTCCACGTGCCTCCGCCCGGTCCGCCGGGTGCGCGGCAGCAGTCTGCGGCCGAGGAGCACGGCGAGGACGCCGATGGGGACGTTGACGTAGAAGATCCAGCGCCAGCCCTGGGTGCCGTCGGCCAGAGCGAGGATCAGGCCGCCGGCCAGCGGGCCGGACGCGGAGGAGATGCCGACCGTCGCCCCGAAGTAGCCGAAGGCGCGCCCGCGTTCGGCGCCGCGGAACAACTGCTGGATGAGCGCGGAGTTCTGGGGCGCCATGAAGCCCGCCGCCAGCCCCTGGGCGAGCCGGGCCGCGACGAGCCAGGTGATGCCGGGCGCGGCACCGCAGGCCGCGCTGAAGACGACGAAGCCGCACAGGGCCGTCAGGAAGATGCGGCGTCGGTCCAGGGCGTCACCGAGCCGTCCGGCGGTGACGAGCGCCAGCGCGAAGGTGAGGCTGTAGCCGGACACGACCCACTGCACCTGCGCGGGGGAGGCGCCCAGGTCGTGCTGGACGGTCGGCAGCGCCACCGCCACGATCGTGACGTCGAGCAGGCTCATGAAGCCCGCCACCAGCGTCACCCACAGCGCCCGCCACCGGCGGGGGTCCGGCTCGTACCCGTCCTCGCGGCCACCGGGGTCCCGGTCGCCCGCCGCCGTCGCTGTCACACGGAGTCCTCTCGCCAGGCCCCGGCCCGACGTGTTCCCCGGCCGCGACGCGCGCACACGCACATCGGCCGGGTGGCCCTCCCGTGCCAGGGACGGGGAGGGCCGCCCCTCCGGCTCGTCGGGCCCGCAACCCCTCAGCCCACGCTCTGCGCTCCTACGACGGACAGCAGCCGCAGCTTCTCGTGGCTCTCACTGCCGGGGACCGCCGTGTAGACGAGCAGCAGATGCGGCCCGTCCGGGTCGAGCAGGGACTGGCAGGTCAGCTCCAGGCGGCCGACACCGGGGTGGACGAAGCGCTTCACCTCGTCGGGGCGGACGCCGACCTCGTGGCGGTCCCAGACCTCGCGGAACTCCTCGCTCCGAGCGAGCAGCAGATCGACGTAGTGGGCCGCGCGGGAGCCGGGTCCGCGCAGCGTGGCCACCCCGCGCAGGCCCGAGACGAACATGCGGCCGAGGAAGGGGTGGTCCTCCGGGGCGTAGAGGCGCCGGGTGGCCGGGTCGGTGAACCAGCGGTAGCCGATGCTCCGGGCCGGGCCCGTCCAGGCGGTCAGGTCCCCGGTGAGCGCGACGCCGAGCGGGGTCTGCCGCAGGGTCTCGCCCAGTTCGGTGACGATCTCCGCGGGGGTGTCGTGCAGCCGGTCGAGAATCCGCAGCAGCCCGGGGCTGATGTGCTCGCTGTCCGCGCCCCGCACGGGCGGGGTGTGCCCCGCCAGCCGGAACAGGTGGTCGCGCTCGTCGAGGCCGAGATGCAGCCCCTGGGCGATGGAGGCGATCATCTGCTCCGACGGCTGCGGGCCGCGTGCTCGTTCCAGACGCGCGTAGTAGTCGGTCGACATGTGGCACAGCGCGGCGACCTCCTCCCGCCGCAGCCCGCTGGTCCGACGCCGCCGGCCCCGCGGAAGCCCGACGTCCTCGGGTTGCAGCGCGGCACGGCGGCGGCGCAGGAACTCCGCCAGTCCGCTCCGGTCGATCACCATGGTCCGCCTCCTTCGAGGCCCATTCCTACCGTCCCTTCCGCCTCGGTATCCACGGACCGCCGATCCCCCCTTCTGCGGGGGTCGCCGCCGCGGCGGCGTCGTCCGTGTTCGGTGCGGGCACCCGGACGCCTGGCGTCAGCCGCAGGGGCGCCGCGGAGGCCCGCCCGGCACGGGTCTGCGCGGTCCGCGCGGGACGGAACGTCGGCCGGGGCCGCCCAGCCCCGGATTCCCGGTCAGCGGATCGGCGGGCCCTGAACGGCGCCGCCGATGCCGGTGACAGTGCAGGCAGGCATCGGCACCGTTCACGGGAGTAGAGACATGGCCCGCACACCCCTCGACCTCACCCTTCCCGACCTGCGCGGACAGCGGGCGCTGGTCACCGGAGCCAGCGACGGGATCGGGCTCGGCACGGCCGTGCGCCTCGCCGCGGCCGGTGCCCGGGTCCTCATGCCGGTCCGCAATCCGCGCAAGGGCGAGGCCGCGCTCGCCGCGATCCGGGAGCGGGTCCCGCACGCGGACGTGTCGCTGCGCACGCTGGATCTGTCCTCGCTCGCCTCCGTGGCGGCGCTGGGCAGGACCCTGCGGGAGGAGGGCCTGCCCCTCCACCTGCTGATCAACAACGCCGGTGTCATGACCCCGCCCGAGCGGCAGACCACCGAGGACGGATTCGAGGTGCAGTTCGGCACCAACCACCTCGGCCACTTCGCCCTGGTGGCCGGTCTGCTGCCGCTTCTGCGGGCCGGTCGGGCGCGCGTCACCTCGCAGATCAGCGTCGCGGCCCGGCGCGGCGCCATCAACTGGGACGATCTGAACTGGGAACGCGGCTATGACGGCATGAAGGCGTACGGCCAGTCGAAAGTCGCCTTCGGCCTCTTCGGACTGGAGCTCAACCGGCGCAGCGAGGAGGGTGGTTGGGGCATCACGAGCAACCTCTCGCACCCCGGGGTGGCTCCCACGAACCTCCTCGCCGCCCGCCCCGAAGTCGGCCGCGACAAGGAGACCACGGGTCGCAAGGTCATCAGGGCCCTGTCCGCCCGGGGCATCCTGCTCGGCACCGTGGACAGCGCCCAGCTCCCCGCCCTGTACGCCGCCACCTCTCCCGACGCCCGCCCCGGCGGTTTCTACGGCCCCGGCGGCCCCGGCCACCTCGGCGGCCCGCCGGCCGAGCAGACGCTCTACCCCAGCCTGCGCGGCACCGAGCAGGCCCGGCGCGTCTGGCGGGTCTCCGAAGAACTCACGGGAGTGCGCCTCGCCGAAGCGCGGGACGCGTGAGCCCGACCCCGGCGGACCGGGAACGTCCGCGCGCCCCGGTCCGGACCGCACCTTTCCGTGGACCCCCGCACCCCCGGCTCCACGGCCGACCTCCTCAGGCCGGGTACGCGTGCGTCTCGGCCGCCTTCAGCGCCGCCCAGACCGTGGCTCCGGGGTGCAGGTCCAGTTCGGCGGCGGCGACCGTGGTGAGGTCGGCGGCCAGGGCGAGTTCGCCGGTGAGGGCGGCGCGGATCTGGTCGCCGTGCGTCTCCAGGCCGGCCACCTCGCAGCGCCACAGGTTGCGGGCGCTGGAGCCGGTCGGGCGGTCGCGGTGCAGGGTGACCGCGCTCGGCGGGAACGCCACGAACACCGGGCCGCCGAGATCCTCCGAGGTCGTGATCGCCGGGCCGGCGTCGAGCCGGACCGTGTGCCCTTCGGCCCGCCCCCGGTAGAGGTTCAGGCCGACCAGGTGCGCGATGTAGTCCGTACGGGGATGGCGGGCGACGTGGGTGGGGCTGCCCTCCTGGACGATGCCGCCGTCCTCGATGACCACGAGTCGGTCCGCGAGGACCATCGCGTCCAGCGGATCGTGCGTGACGAGGACGGCCACCGCCTCGAAGTCGGCCAGATGGCGGCGGAGTTGGGCGCGTACATCGAGCCGGGTACGGGCGTCCAGGGCGGCCAGGGGCTCGTCGAGCAGGAGCAGCCGGGGGCGGGTGGCCAGGGCGCGGGCGAGGGCGACGCGCTGGGCCTGACCGCCGGACAGGCGGCGGGGTTTGGCCCCCGCGTGCGCGGTGAGGTCCATGCGCTCCAGCCACTCGGCGGCCAGCGCGCGGGCCCCGGCCTTGGTGGCGCCGTGGCAGCGCGGCCCGAACGCGACGTTGTCGAGGGCCGTGAGGTGGGGGAAGAGCAGATAGTCCTGGAAGACGACGCCGACCGGGCGGGCCTCGGGAGGCGTACGGTCCAACGCGGCCCCGTCCAGCCGCAGGTGACCGTCCGTCAGCGCGACCAGCCCGGCCAGCGCGCGCAGGGCCGTGGTCTTGCCCGCCCCGTTGGGGCCGAGGAGCGCGACCACGTCACCGGGGGCCGCCGACAGGGTCACGTCCAGGCGGAACGCGCCGCGCTCCACCACCAGCCGGGCGTCGAGTCCCGCGTCCGCGGGCCCGGACCGCGCGTCCTCCCCGCGCACCGGCCCGGGTGCGCGACGGGCGACGGCGCCGCGGGCGGTCTTCTCGGCGTCGGTCATGAGGCGGTCATCCATCGGTCGCGCAGCCCCGCCAGGACCGCGACCGACACGGCCAGCAGGACCAGGCTGAGGGCGATCGCCGCCTCCGGGTCGCTCTGCAGCGCCAGGTACACGGCGAGGGGCATGGTCTGGGTCCGGCCCGGGAAGTTCCCGGCGAAGGTGATGGTCGCGCCGAACTCGCCGAGCGCGCGGGCCCAGGCGAGGACGGCGCCGGCCGCGACGCCGGGCGCGATCAGGGGCAGGGTGACCCGGCGGAACGCGGTGAACCGCGAGGCGCCCAGGGTGGTGGCGGCCTCCTCGTAGCGCGGGTCGGCCGCCCGCAGGGTGCCTTCCACGCTGATGACCAGGAACGGCATCGCGACGAACGCCTCGGCCACCACCACACCCGCGGTCGTGAACGGCAGCGTGATCCCGAACCACGCGTCCAGCCACTGGCCGACGACGCCGTTGCGGCCGAGCGCCATCAGCAGCGCCACGCCCCCGACCACCGGCGGCAGCACCAGGGGGAGTGTGACCAGGGCCCGCACCACCCCCCGCCCGGGGAACTCGACCCGGGCCAGCAGCCAGGCCAGCGGCACGCCGATCACCAGGCTCACCGCGGTCGCCGCCGTCGCGCAGACCAGGGAGAGCCGGAGCGCCTGCCACACCTCGGAACTGGTCAGCAGGTCGGGCATGCTCCGCCAGGGCGCGCGGACCAGCAGCGCCACCAGCGGCAGGACCAGGAACGCCAGGCCGACCAGGGCGGGCAGCAGCAGGGGCAGCGGCGCGCCCCGGCTCCCACCGCTCCCGGGCGCGCGGCGGCGCCGCGGGCCACCGGTCAGGGTGTCCGCGGCGCCCGGCCGGTCCGGGGAGTCCGGGGGCGAGGAGGTCACGGGTTGAGGAACCCGGCCGCGCCGAGGACCTTCTGGCCCTGGGCGGACTGCACCAGCGCGATGAACGCACGGGCGGCGTCGGTGTTCTTCGACTCCTTCAGCAGGGCGATCGGGTAGTCGTTGACGGCGTCGGCGGACTCGGGGAACTTCACGCCCTCCACCTTGTCACCCGCGGCCTTCACATCGGTCTGGTACACGACCGCGGCGTCGGCCTCCTTGAGGACCACCTTGTTCAGGGCGGCCTTGACGTCCTCCTCGTAGGAGACCGGCGTCAGCTTCAGCCTGCTCGCGTCGAGGGCCTTCTGGGCGGCGGCACCGCAGGGCACCGCCTTGTCGCACAGCACGACCTTCAGGTCCGCGGCCGTGAGGTCCTTGAGCGAGGCCACCTTGTCCGGGTTGCCCGGCAGGGTCGCGATCTCCAGCTGGTTGCGCACGAAGGTGGCCGGCGCGCCGGAGGCGCCCCCGGCGTCCGTGACGATCTTCATCGTCTTGGGGCTGGCCGAGGCGAACACGTCCGCCGGGGCGCCGCCGGTGATGCTCGCGGCGAGGGCGTCGCTGCCGCCGAAGCTGAAGGTCACCTTCGTGCCGGGGTTCTTCTTCTCGAACTGCTCGCCCAGCGCCGTGAAGCTCTCCTTCAGCGAGGCCGCCGCGAAGACGGTCACCTCGCCGGAGATCCCGTCCGGTGCGGAGCCCGAGGCGGAGGCGTCCGACGCCCCCGCGGAGCCCGAGTCGGAGGACGAACAGGCGCTCAGGGCCAGCAGCGCCGCGGCGCTCACGCCGATCACCTGCGACATGCGGCGGTTCCGGCGCGCGGTACGGGTCATCACGGGTCCACTCCCTCTTGGTCCTGCTCGATCACACATGGTGTTGCTCGGTGTTGCTCGGTGCTGCCTGGTGCGCGCGGGCACCCGCACCGCGGGTCCTCACGCACCGTCTACGGTCCTCTCACTGCCGGTCCGGCCGGCCCGCCACGGCCTTTCGACGACCACGTTGGTCGACTTGATCACTGCCACCGCCGGAACCCCGGGCTCCAGCCGCAGCTCCTCGGCCGACTCGCGGCTGACCATGGCCACCACCCGGAACGGCCCGGCCTGGATCTCGACCTGCGCCGACACATCGCCGAGCACCAGGTGGGTGACGATGCCGGAGAAGCGGTTGCGGGCCGAGGAGCCGGTGGACGCCCGCTCCGCACGGTGCACCTCGCGGGCGTAGGCCGCCAGGGCCGGCCCGGGGATGATCCGGCGGCCCGTGTCGTCGCGTTCGGCGGCGAGTCTGCCGCCGTCCACCAGGCGCCGCACGGTGTCGGTGCTCACGCCCAGCAGCGCTGCCGCCTCACCGATCCGGTAGGTGTGCACGCGCCGATGATACTGCCGCAAGTGCGAGGGGAAAGTCTTCTGTCGCATTGCATGAGCATGGCCCTGTTTGTGTTTGCATGGCATGTGCGTTTGTACGGGAGCGCTCTTCGGGTACGGTCCCCGGGGAGGTGGTAGCCCGTGAGCCAGTCCCTCGCCGCTGCCCGTACGACCACCGGACCGGCCGCCGAGTTCGTCCTCGGCGGAGATCTGGCCCGGCCCGCCCGGCTGACGGTGCCCGGTCTCCTGCCCTGGCCGCAGCACCGGGCCGAGGTGGCCTTCGAGTGCGCCACCAGCGGAGTCCAGCGCCACACCTTCACCGGGCCGCTGCTGCACGACGTGCTCATGGCCGCGGGCCCCGGCTTCGACGCGGCCCGCCGCAAGGACCGGCTGCGCTTCCTGATCGCCGTACGCGGCGCCGACGGCCACCACGCCCTGCTGTCCTGGGCGGAGATCGACCCCGACTTCGGCCGTGCCCCGGTCCTGCTCGCGGTCACCCTCGACGACACCCCGCTCGACCGGGCCGGCTCCCAGCTCGTGCCGCCCCAGGACCGCTGCGGCGCCCGGTACATCAGCGGCATCGAGGCGATCAGGGTGGACGGCGGATACACGGCGTGGAGCTGACGGGCGGGAACGGGAAGAGGTGCGCGCCGCCGCGCGCCGCCACCGTCGACCAGGGCGAGCCGGGCGCCGTTTCAAGAACTTCAGGACGCTTCCAGCCCCGCGGCGGGCGCCGCCCCGACCGTCGCGACGACCCCCACCTCGCGGAGGCCCGTCCGTGCTGCTGCGCCAGCTGGAATACCTCGTCGCACTCGCCAGGGAACGCCACTTCGCCCGCGCGGCGGCGGCCTGCCACGTCTCCCAGCCGTCGCTGTCCGCAGCCGTCCGGCGGCTCGAACACGAACTGGACGTGTCGATCGTGCGGCGCGGCCGGCGCTACGAGGGACTCACCCCCGAAGGCGAGGTCGTCCTGGCCTGGGCCAGCCGCATCCTCGCCGAACGCGACGCCCTGCAACAGGAGTTGTCCGCCCTCAGAGGCGGTCTGACCGGCACGCTGCGACTGGGCGTCGTCCCCACCGCACTGCCGGTCGCCTCCCTGCTCACCACCCCGTTCTGCCAACGACACCCGCGCGCCGCGGTGACGCTCCGGTCGCTGTCGTCCGAGGAGATCCGGCACGGCCTCGCCGACTTCGGCCTGGACGCGGCGATGACCTACCTGGACGACGGCACGCTGCGCCAGGTGCGCCGCTTCCCGCTGTACGAGGAGCGGTACGTCCTGCTGACCCCCGTCGACGGCCCGCTCGGCGACGGCGCCACGGCGAGCTGGTCCCAGGCCGCCGCGCTGCCGCTGTGCCTGCTCCACTCCCGGATGCGCCACCGGCGCATCATCGACGAGTGCTTCGCCGCCGAGGGCGCGAGGGCCGCCCCGGCCATCGAGTCGGACAGCGTCGCCGGGCTCTACGCGCACCTGCCCGGCGGACGCTGGTCCTGTGTCATCTCCCACGCCTGGCTGCACCTGTTCGGCGTGCCGGAGGGACTGCGGGTGGTGCCGCTGGAGGGCCCCGCGCACGGCCCGCGGGTCGGCCTGGTGGTCGCCCGCACCGAACCCGCCTCCGTCCTGGCCGGCGCCCTGGTCGCGGTGGCCCGCGAAGCAGGGGTCCGCGACGCCCTCGACGAACTGCTCCGCTCCTACCTGGACGGACGCGGCTGATAGAAGCGGTCTATCCCGTCATAGCAAAGAACGCTTTGACCTGGGAGAACGACTCCGAGCATCGTAAAAGGCACCTTCCCGTAAGCCAGTTGAGGAGCCGTGACATGGCCAAGGTGCTCTGCGTCCTGTACGACGACCCCACCGACGGATACCCCACCACGTACGCCCGCGACGACCTCCCCGCCATCGGCCACTACCCCGGCGGACAGAGCACCCCGACCCCCGAGGCCGTCGACTTCACCCCGGGCCACCTCCTCGGCAGCGTCTCCGGCGAACTCGGCCTGCGGAGCTTCCTGGAGAAAGCCGGCCACACCCTCGTCGTCACCTCCGACAAGGACGGCGAGGGGTCGGTCTTCGACCGCGAGCTGCCCGACGCGGACATCGTCATCTCCCAGCCCTTCTGGCCCGCGTACCTCACCCCGCAGCGCATCGCCGCCGCCCGGAACCTCAAGCTCGCCGTCACCGCGGGCATCGGCTCCGACCACGTCGACCTCGACGCCGCGATCGCCCACGGCGTCACGGTCGCGGAGGTGACGTACTGCAACAGCGTCAGCGTCGCCGAGCACGTGGTGATGATGACGCTGTCCCTGGTGCGCAACTACCTGCCGTCCCACCGGGTGGTGCTGGACGGCGGCTGGAACATCGCGGACTGCGTGGCCCGTTCGTACGACCTGGAGGGCATGCACGTCGGAACCGTCGCCGCCGGGCGCATCGGACTCGCGGTCCTGCGCCGCCTCGCGCCCTTCGATGTGAAGCTGCACTACACCGACCGCCACCGGCTGCCGCAGGACGTCGAGCGCGAACTCGGACTGACCTGGCACGAGAGCGCCGCCGACATGGTCCCGCACTGCGACGTCGTCACCGTCAACGCCCCCCTGCACCCCGAGACCGAGGGCCTGTTCGGGGACGAGCTGCTGGCGACGATGAAGCGCGGGGCCTACCTCATCAACACCGCCCGCGCGAGGATCGTCGACCGGGACGCCGTCGACCGGGCCCTGCGCGGCGGCCGGCTGGCGGGTTACGCGGGCGACGTCTGGTTCCCGCAGCCCGCCCCCGCCGACCACCCGTGGCGCGGTATGCCGCACCACGGCATGACCCCGCACATCTCCGGCTCCTCCCTGTCGGCGCAGGCCCGTTACGCCGCAGGCACCCGGGAGATCCTGGAGTCGTTCTTCGCCGGACGCCCGCTGCGCGAGGAGTACCTGATCGTGGACGGCGGCGCCCTGGCGGGAACGGGCGCGCGCTCGTACTCGGTCACGAAGTGACCGGCCCGTCCCCCCGGCCATGACCGGCGGAGGCCACCCCCGGACCGCCCGGAGTCCGCTCGGCGGGCGCCCCCGCGGACCCCGTCCGGGCGGTGGCCTCCCCTTCCGGGCCCATCCGGCCGTCGCGGCGGGCGACGGCCGCCGTCGCAGGAGGAACACATGCTCAGCAAGCGGGAAGCCGCCGACGCCGTACGCCTGGCCAAGGTCCGCACGGACGTCACCTGGGGGAGCGCGGGACGCCAGCCCCGACCATTTGCTTGGCCAGCCACATAATCCGTGCTACTTTTATGTGGCTGGCCAAGTAAATGGTCGGCGCAGCGCACCGACCCGAGGAGAGCACCCTCATGAAGGCCATCGTTTTCGACGCGTTCGGCGGCACCGAAGTCCTGCACGAGGCGGAGATCGCCGTCCCGCAGCCCGGCCCCGGCCAGGTCCGCGTCCGCGTGCACGCCGTCGGCGTCAACCCCGTGGACGGCAAGATCCGCTCCGGCACCATGGAGGCCATCTTCCCCACCACGCTGCCGGCCGTGCCCGGCGGGGAGATCGCCGGCGTCGTCGACGCCGTCGGCGAGGGCGTCGACCACCTCAAGGCGGGCGACGAGGTCCTGGGCTGGTCCGACACCGGTTCCTACGCCCAGTACGCCCTGGCCTCCGCCGTCGTCCTCGCCCCCAAGCCCGCGGACCTCGACTGGGCACACGCCGCCGCCCTGCCCGTGGCGAGCGACGGCGCCGAACGGGTGCTCGACCTGCTCGGCGTCAGCGAGGGCGAGACGCTGCTGATCCACGGCGCGTCCGGCGCGCTGGGCACCATCGCCGTCCAACTGGCCGTCGCCCGCGGCGCCCGCGTCCTCGGCACCGCCGGCCCGGCCAACCAGGAGTACGTCACCTCCCTCGGAGCCACCGCCCTCGTCTACGGGGACAACCTGGTCGAGCGGGTCCGCGCGCTCGCCCCCGAAGGGGTGGACGCCGTCTTCGACGCCGCCGGCAAGGGCGCGCTGGAGGACTCCCTCACCCTGCGCGGCGGCACCGACCGGATCGTCACCACCGCCGACTTCCGCGCCGCCGAACTCGGCATCGTCTTCGCCCAGGGCCCCCAGCGCCGCTCCGCCGCCCGCCTCGCCGAACTGGCCCGGCAGGCCGCGGACGGCACCCTGGTCACCACCATCAGCGCCACCTACCCCCTCGCCGAGGCGGCCAAGGCGCAGCAGGCGAGCGACGCGGGCCACAACCGGGGCAAGATCGTCCTCACCGTCGTGTGACGTGCGCGATGCCGTCGTCCGACGCCCGTGACGAAGGAGTGACCATGCCCGACACCACCCCGCCGGAACCGCCGAGAGCGGCGGGAGGAGGACCGCTGAGCTACGCCGTCTTCCAGCTCGCCCGCACCCACCGCGGCCATGCCGCCGCCATGCTCCGCGCCATGAACCTGCACCCCGGCCAGGAACTGCTCCTGATGCAGCTCTACGACCGCGACGGCCGGACCCAGGCCGAACTCCTGGAGCGGGTCGGCCTCGACCACTCCACCGTCTCCAAGTCGCTGCGCCGTATGCAGGAGGCCGGGCTGCTCACCCGGGAACCGGCGCCGCACGACCGGCGCGTCATGGTGGTCCACCTCACCGAGGCCGGGCGCGCCCTGCGCGAGCCCATCACCGACATGTGGCGCACCCTGGAGGAGATCTCCGTACGCGATCTGACGCCCGAGCAGATCGAGACGTTCACCGCGTGCGCATACGTGATCGAGGAATCCGTCAGGAGGCACGCACGGTAGGCACCGGGCTCATCCGCCCGGCCCTCGTTCGCCGGGCCGGCCCGACCGCGCCCACCCCGCGCACGGCGGGGGCACCCCGCCCGCCCCCGCCGCCCGCGCGACAGCCCACTCCGCGAAAGCCGCGGCACCGCTCCCGACCGGCCGCACCGCCGGCGCGGTGGCGGAGCGCCCGCGCGGCGCAGCCCACGTGCCGCGGCGGGACCGCCCGGCGTCAGGCGCCGTCGCAGGTGCCTACCGGCGCGCAGAACCAGCTGACCGCCGCGTCGGCCATGGCGACCTCGTCCTCCCGGCCGTCGTCGTCGCGGCCGTACACCGCCACCGCGTAGAGCGTGCCGTCCGACGCCGCGAAACGCGTGTCGACGACATGCCAGGTGCCGATGTCGGGCTCGCCCCGGATCGAGTCGACCAGGTACTCCAGCCGCTCCGCGCCGAGACCTCCCGCGCCGAAGGACTGCCGGCCCAACTCCCGGAAGCTGGCGGCCTTCGGCGTGCCGGGCGACAGGAACAGATCGAACGACTCCTGCGGGGTCGACTCGGCCACCTGGAACACCTGGATGCGCCGCCGGCCGTCCGGGCTGCGGTAGTTCACGATGTCCATGCCGTACTTGGACGACAGGGTGGTCCGCCCCCAGCCCGCGGGCACGGCCGCCCGGAACCCCTCGGGGTCGTCGAACGACTCGTAGCCGGACGGTGGCCGGGCGGCGGTCGGAGAGGGCGAGGGCGTCTCCTGCGGGACCTCCTCGGTGAGCGACTCCGGCGTCGGCGGCTGCTCCGGGCCGGTGGGGGTCACGGACTCCGCCGCCTGGTCCTGTCCGGCGTGGTCGTCGCCGTCACCGGTCGTCCGCGTCAGCACCAGACCCGCGGTGACCCCGATCACGACGGCCGCGCCCACCACCGCCGCCCAGACGCGCCGCCGGTCGAACCGGGCGGCCGTCGCAGTGGACGGCTGGTCCGCCGGGGGCCAGGACGGACCGGTGACCCACGGCGCCGGGGGCGGCGGCGGAACCGGCGGGGGAGCGGCGGCAGTTGACGGCTGCGCGGCGGCGGGCGGCTCGGTCCCCGGTGGCCCGGAGGCCGGGGGCCGGACGTCCTCGCCGCTGTGCGACGTGACCAGCGTCGGGGCGTGGTCGGGCCGGCCCGGTGGCGGCGGAGTGGTGCGCGCCTCCTCCCGGGTGCCCTCCTCCCAGCGCTGGGTCTCCTCGTTCCAGTACTGCTGTCCCCCGTTCATGGTGTACTCCTCACCTGCCCAGCAGCCCTGCCACGGAACTCGCCACGACCCCCGCCGACGCCAGCAGGCTCACCAGGGCCTCGGAGTCGGTGAGCAGCTGGCGCAGCCGCCGCAGCCTGCTCTCGCCGACCGCGCCGGTACGGGTGATCTCGTCCTCGGCGCCCGCCAGTTCGGCGTCGAGCGCGCGGGTCTGCTCGTCCTCCCGCACGCGCGTCAGATCGGCGCGCAGTTCGCGTACCGCCTTCAGCAGCTCCTCCGCGGCCGCGCCCGCCGCACCGGCACCGGTGCCGTGGTGGCTCTCGGCGTGCGCGTGGCTGCCGATCGCGAAGGTGCTGTGCGCGACGTCGCCGATGCGGACGTCGGGCTCATCCGTTGCCATCGCTGTCGCCCCCTCTCTGATGACGCGGCCCGGAGCCGCTGTGCGTGGTGGAGTGGTGGTGCGGGGTGCCCGGACCGGTCCCGGAGGACGCGCGGGCATGGGAGCCGACGGCGAACGTGCTGCCCGCCACGGAGTCGATGTGCACCCCGCCCCTACTGATGTTGACCACCTTCTGCACGAACTCGCCGGTCTGGTAACCGTGATCGGCCAGCGCCGTGCGCACCCCGTTCGCGATGCGGTCCTGCACGCTCCTGAGGTAGCGGTCGACGTCCATCTGCTGGAAGAGCGACCCGGACCGGGCCGCGGCCAGCTCGCGCACCGAGACCGCGGGGCCGTCGGGCAGCGCGTTGGCGTAGCCGCCGGCGAGCAACTGCCAGCCGTACGCGGCCCCGTGGCCCAGGGTGGCCAGGGAGCGGATCGAGGCGCCCGGCACCTGGCCGACCGCCCAGGTGGCCCTGCCGAACAAGTTGTTGCTGCGGAACCGGTGGGCGGTGCGGTCGGCGTCCTTGAAGTCCGCGCGGATCGGCTGCAGTACATGCGGGGCGATCTCCAGCATCAGCATGCGGCCCTGGGTGTGGATCCGCACGTAGACGGTCACCACCAACTCCTCCTCCCAGCCGCCCACACGGACCCGCAGGAAGTGCCGCCGCTTCTCGGCGCCCTCCTCCACGGCCCGAGCCCGGTGCTCCTCGAACGCCTCCTCGCGGTACGGGGCGTCCTCACGGCGCCCGAGCCCCTCGGCGGGCAGGAAGACGCACTCGTCGACCTCCAGCCAGCGCAGCCGGTCGCGTACGGCGTGCCCGGCGTACTCCGAGGGCAGCCGCAGCCCCTCGACCAGGGGGCGGACGGCGTCCAGGATCGTCCGGTTGCTCATCGGCCGGACCTTCCTCACCCCGTCGGGCCGCAGCTCGACGGCCAGCACCCAGGTGTCGTAGGCCGCACCGGCCCCGCAGAACGGGCGCGCCCCGTGGTACATGATGAGCGGCGCGCGCTGCTCCAGCCGGATGCGCTCCTTCAGCCGCTGGAACCGCCGGCTCTCCGTGTTCTCCGCGGGGTCCGCGGCGGCGTCCGCGAACCGCTCGGGTGAGAGCTCGGCGCCCAGGGCGCGGGCGAACTGGCTGCGCTGGGCGCCCGTGCAGACGGCGACGCCCACGAAGAGCACCAGCGCGAGCCACGCCTGGAGCGGCTCGACCGTGCCGTCACCGCCGACCATCTGCGACAGGCCGGGCAGCAGCCCCTCGAAGAAGCCCCAGAAGCCCGGGGAGCCGCCCGAGGAGTACGACTGGCAGTAGCCGGCGGCGTCGTACGCCTCGCAGACGGGTTCGGACGAGGCGGAGTCGGCGTCGGAGAACGCGAAGACGACCGTGGCGGCCAGGAAGAGAGCGAACACGATCCGGCCGAGCCAGCGGATGGCGAACGCCGCGAGTCGCCGCGCGAACGGCGGCCCGTCGCCGTCGCCCCGGACCGCGGCCCCCATGGCCAGGAGCAGGCTGGGCAGGAGGTAGCCCACGAGCAGGAAGTCGGTCGCGAACAGGCCCACCACCCACAGCCCCACGATCGCGCCGGCCCAGCCCAGCTCCAGGCGCCGGGCCCGCAGGGCGTGCGCGAGGACGCGGGCGGCGTCGTACCCGAGCGAGGGCGCCGCGATCCGCTGGTCGTTGAGGTCCAGCTCCTCGACGACCCGGTCCCGGTAGGCGGCGTCGAGATAGGCGCCGGCGCACAGCAGGCGGCTGGCCTCGCTGGCATGCGGCGCGACGGGCGGCGGAGTCGACGGCATGGGCTCGGCCGCCCCCGCGGACGGTGGCCGTGACGGCACACTGGCGGTACTCACAGCATCTCCCCCGATGTGTGAACTGAATTGCTCTCAAAGACAACTGAGAAACCATCAGCATAGGGGGCCGGGATGACGGCGGAGCCGCGTTTCAAACAACCACCCGGTCACGCACAGACGTTCCATACGGACTCCGGCGGACGACCACAACCGGCCCTGCGGTCCGGCTGGACCACCACCGGACCGGGGAGCGGCCCGACCGCGACGAGCGGGAGTGCCGGACGGCTGCCGGGGCGGCCGGATGGCTCGCGGGCCGGGGCCCGGCCGTGTCAGAGGGAACCGAGCGTGCCGGTCAGAGCGGCGGTGACGAGTTCGGTGCGGGACCGTTTTCCGGTTCGGGCGAACAGCCGGGACAGCCGCCGGGAGACCGCGTCCTCATTGAGGCGCAGGACGGTGGCGATCTGGCGGTTGGTGAGCTGTTCGGCGAGCAGGGCGGTCAGGAGGTGGTCGTTCTCGGCGGTGGCCTGCCGGCGGCCGGGGACGGTGAGTCCGGCCTCTCGCATCGCGGTCCGTGTGTGAAAGCGCCACAGCGTGGCACCGGTCAGGCCGAACAGTTCGTACGCCTCGTTGAGCAGTGCGGGCGGGCCGGCGCCCGTCTCGGCGGCGGCCACCAGGGTGGTTGCCGTCTCGAAGGGAAGGCCCCGGGCGCGCGCGAGCTCCACGGCCTCGCGCAGATCGCGGCGGGCCGGGTCGGGCGCGTCATGTCGCAGGGCGCAGGCCGAGGCCAGCAGGTGCCGCAGGCGGGACCGCTCGCTGCCCGTCCGCCTGGTGATCCGCTCCAGGTGTTGCAGGCAGGCCATCGCCTCGGCGGTGCGCCCCGCCCGGCCCGCCACCTCCGCCAGCAGGGCCCACAGGTCGTCCGTGCCGTAGATCTGGTCGTGCGCCTGTGCCCTGTCCAGTCCGCCGCGCAGTGTCCGCCCGGCACCGTCCAGGTCGCCGAGGGCCATGAGCACTTCCGCTTCCGATGCGTGCAGCGCGCACTGCGGCGGGCTTCCCCCGGGACCGCGCAGGCCCTCCAGCAGCTGGAGAGCGCTGGTGATGCGTCCTCGGGCCAGCAGGATGCCCGCCGTCCACGCGGGCAGCGGCGAGTTGTCCGACACCGGGGTCAACCGGACCTCGTTGACGGCCATCAGACGGCGGGCCGATTCCAGTGCCTGGTCCCACCGGCCCGTGAGGTGGTTGAAGAGGAACTGGCTGAGCGGGGGCAGCACCTGCACGCTCAGGCCGGTCGTCTCCAGCAGGGTTGTGGCCGCCTTGAGGTCGTAGCCGGTGAGCAGGTTGTCGAACATGCCGGCGACCAGCGAGTACATCTTGCCAGGGGGCAGCTCCGGGGCTTCCCGCATGGCGAGTTCGCGCCGGTAGGACTCCGGTCGGCCCATCGCCAGTTCAGCCATGGCGCTGAAACGGGCGGGTGCCGCGCGTGCGCCCGGACCGGTGTTCCACACCGCCTCGGTCCGTGCGAGCAGTTCCGCCGCCTCCGGCCACCGCGACAGATGGCACAGAGCAAGGGCCCGGCCGGTCACCTTGGCCAGGTCGGGCACCGGCAGCTCGTCCCACCAACGGGTCGTTGCGAGTCGGGACATCGTGGCCCAGTCCCGTGCGTTGGCCGTGACCGCCACGACGAGGCAGGCTGCCTCCTGCAGGTCGAGTGCGGTCAGCTTCGGTCCGGGGTTGCGCAGCAGGGACTCCCCGACGGTACGGCCGGTCCGGTAGTCGCACGTCAGATAGGCGGCCGTGGCGTGCCACTTCAGGACCAGGTCGCGGTCGCTGGGCTGCTCGATCAGGTCGGCGGCGGCCTTGAGCCACCGGAGCACCGCATGGTCGTCGGTACCGGGCGGCATCCGCTGGGCGGCGTCCGTCAGTTCGGCCACCGCGCGGTCACGGTCGACCAGGCTGCCCGCGTCCGTGATCCGGTCCGCCCGGTAGACCAACGCGTCCTTCTCCCCGAGCAGGACCGGCGGCGGGGCGACGGCCTCTCCGGCGCTCTCCGCGTCCGCGTGCGCCCAGAGGACGCCGACGGCCGCGGCGGACAGCCGGCTGCGCTCCATCGGCCGCAGCCGCTGCCGGACGGTGTGCGCCGTCAGCGGAAGACGGAAGGTCCAGCCCGCTACCGTGGCGTCGTCCGGGCAGGTCAGCTCGTCGACGATCCCCGCCCCGATCAGGCCGCGCACGCCGTCGCAGACGGCGTCGGCGGACAAGCCGGTCCAGGTCGCGGTCAGCTCCAGGGCCGGTCGGCCGAGCGGCCACAGGACGCTCAGCGCCGCGGCCACCGCACGACACGGCTCACCCAGCGCGTCCAGCGCCGAGACGAACCGGTCGTCGTCCGGCAGAACGGGCACCGGCGCCCTCGCGCCGATGAAGGCGTGGCGCTCGGCGACCCGGATCTCGCCGCGCCTGGCCCATCCGGTGATCAGAGCCTCGACCGCCCCCGGGACACCGCGGGCCAACTCGTCCGTCCGCCGGGTCAGGACGGCGTCGGGCGCCGCCTGCAGCCACCCCGCCACCACCGCGGCAGTGGTCTCCGGTGCCAGCCGGGGCAGCACCACCGTGCGGGCCCCTTCGGAACCGGCCAACTCGTCGACGGTCCCGGGCACCCCCGCACAGCCCGGTGTCCGGCCCCGCCCGGCCTTCCGCCCGGGGAGTGAGGTGCCCACGCCGACGGCGTCAGGGCCGCCCGCCGCCGTGCCGTCCGCGCCCGGTCCGACGTTCCGCACCGCCGACACCACCAGGCGGACATCGGCCGAGAGCGGCGAGACGTCGATCCCGCCCAGCAGGGCCAGGGAGTCGGCGTCGGCATGCTGGGCGTCATCGACCAGGACGGTCACCGGCGCGGAACGGGCCAGGGCGGCGCGGAGCAGGGTGTCCATGGCCGTCCCGTCACGCCGGTCGACGGCGGACCGCGCCCGAGCGACCAGCCCCGCGGCCGGCCGCAGGCGTTCCTCGGCGGACGGGTGCTCTTCGAGCACCGTGACGAGTTGCAGCGCCAGCAGCAGAGGCCGTGCACGGTCGCCCGGAACGCAGTCCACGGCAGCCGTGGCGGTCCCCTGTGCGCGCAGCCGCGCGCCGACCGCCTTGAGGAACGTGGTGCGGCCCACGCCGCGTTCGCCCCGCACGAGCACCAGGCGCGGGCCGGCAGGAGCGCTCAGGCAGTCGTGGACCTCTTCCGACTCACGCGCGCGGCCGAGCAGGCAGTCGTCGGTGCGGTCCACGCGCGCGGCCGTACCCCAGCTGAACAGTTCGTTGTTGCCCGACCACGAAGCCACGGTGCAGTGCATCCTCTTGTTCATCGGTTTGCCCAGGTGGGCTGTGAACATGGGCGTCTCCGGCGGCCCCCGCTGCGGGGGCCGGCTCGCTGACTTTATGAGCGGCGCCGTGGAACGACCACGTCTTCTACGTCAACTTTGCGTTACAGGAGGGGTATTCATCCCTTCCCCGGTCAACGCAGATCATCCGGGAGCCGTCTTCCTTCCGGGTTGGTCAAACGAGCGAGGTGGCATCGTGCAGCAGAGTCATGGAACGGTCATCGGCAGGAACGACGATGTCCGCGAAGTAGCCGATGCCCTGTGCGCCACGGGTGACGCGGCACGTGTCCTGCTCATCACCGCCGAGGCCGGGATGGGCAAGACCGCCGTGGTGGAGCAGGCGAGACGTGCGGCGATCCAGGACGGCGCCGTGGTTCTGCGGCTCGGCTGGAAGGACGAGGACGCCGATGACACGCCCGACGAGATCGTCATCGACTCCGGCTGCGGCCTGTTCGTCGAGGACCCCGGCGGCTGCCTGCCGCCTCTCACCACGGCCCGCCGGGTACGGCTGCGCGCCGCCGCGCGGGAAGGACAGGTGACCGGGCTGTCCGCCTTCTCCGAGGCACTGACCGAGACGTCCCGCCAGACCCCGTTCGCGCTGATCGTCGACGGCGTCGAGCGCATGCCGCGAAGCAGCGTCGAAGCACTGGTGCTGCTGTTGCGGGTCTGCCGCCCGCGCGGCGTACCCGTGGTGCTGGCCGGCCGGCCGCAGCCCGCGGCGGACCCCGGCCGCGCCCGGCTGACGGCCGCGGCCGACCGGATTCTCCGACTGCCGCCACTGCACGCGGCCGACGTCGCCACGCTCGTCCGCGTCAACATCGCCAGGCGGTTCGGCCGCCCGGCCGAACCCGCGCTCGCGGACGCCGTCTCACGGGCGCTGGGCACACTGACGGGCAACCCGCGGGCCGTGCTGTCGGTGCTCCACACACTGGACGAGCGGGACCTGCTGGAACTCGACGGCCAGCTGTGCCTCACGCTTGCCGAGAAGCATCTGCGGCTGACCGCGGGGCTGGCCGAACGCCTCGTGTTCGGTGAGCCCCACGCGCCTGCGGGCTTCGAGATCGTCCGCGCGGCGATCGTCGCCGCCCATGGACTGGACCACGCCGAAGTCCGCGTCGACGACGTGTCCCGGCTGACGCCGGCGGCCGACGCCCAGCACATCGAGCGCACACTGGACCGGCTGGTCGCGGACCGGATACTGGCCATCGACCAGCAGGGCCGCCTGTCCTTCGCCGTCCCGGCGCTCGCGGCCGCCTTACGGACCCTGCCCGGCCGCAGCGGCGTGCGGGACCTTCACGCGCGGCTCGTCACGCCGGTGGTGGACCGGCTCGGAGCCGAAGCCGCCGGCGGTGGCTACCCGGGGCTGGCCGACCACGTCGCAGCCGCCGGGCCGCACCTGGACGACGCCCTCGCCGTGCCGCTGCTGCTGGCCGCGGCCCGGGAGGACGCCAGGATCAACTGGCGAAGACCTGCCCGCGCCTACGCTGCGGCCCTTCGCCGGCTCGCGCCGCAGGACGGGCGCACACGCGGCGTGCTGACCGAGGCGAGCAGTCTGGGCCTGCGGTACGGCGACACCGGCGGGCTTCTGGCGCTCGGCGAGCCGCTGCTCGCCTGCCTGGACCTGCGGCACTCCGGCACCACCGAGGACACCACCGAGGACGCCGAGGACGCCGCCGAGGACGCCGCCGAGGACGTCACCGAGGACGTCACCGAGGACGCCACCGGGACACCGGCGGACCTCCAGGCCGTTGCCGGCGCCTGGGTGTGGGCGGCCGTTCACGAACACCGCTCCCCGTACGCCGACGACACCGACCCCCGCTACCGTGAGGCGCTGGAACGGCTTCCCACCGCGACCGGACTGGCAGCGCTCGGCGGCCTCTACGGCATCGGCCCGGTGACGCTCCGCCCGGCACTCACCGCGAACCCCGCCCCGGACACCGGGCCCCGACCCGGCTCCGCGCCGTTGCCCTCGCCCGCCGAACTGCACCTGATGACCGCCGCGGTGGGCAGCGACACCGAGCTGCGCCGGGCACTCCAGGGCCTGCCCCCCGGCACGATCGACGAGGGGGCCCTGGACTCGCTGCGCAACGCCGCCGCCTACGCGGACCTGGCCGGCGCTCTCACCGCCGTCCTCGGCGACCGGTACACCGCGGCACCCGAAAGCGTCGCCGCCCAGTACCGGGGCATGATGCGCGACTACCTGGCGGGGGACTGGGACGCCGCGCTGGTCGGCGCCCGCCGCATCGAGGTGCGCAGCCGGACCCACGGCGCGGCGGGCGTCCCCCACCTGGCGCGGGCGCTGGCCGCGGAAATCCACTGCACGCGCGGGGACTTCGCACGTGCCCAGGCGTGGCTCGCCCTGATACCCGACACCCTCACCCATCCGCTGGCGGCGCGGGCACGGCTGGCCGTCCGGTACTGGTCGGGAGAGAAGGAGGCGCTGGAAGGGGCCTGGCACGACGTGCGGCAGGCACGAAAGAGCGGCCTGCTCGCCGGTGTCGAGCGTGTGCTGCTGCGCATCCTGTCGCTCGCCGCCCTCGCGGACATGACGCAGACGGTCCAGCGGGCCCTGGAGGAACTGGAAACCCTGCACGAGGAGGCGGCCTCCCCCATGACCCGCGAGGTCCTCCTCATCGCACGCGGCGTCGCACACCACGACGTGGACGGCGCACTGACCGCCGACCGCATGCTCACGAGCCGAGGCGACGTCTACCTGAGCGTCATCTCCAGCCTCTGCCTCGCGTACCTCACCGACGACCCCCGCGCATGGCTGACCGAGGCCATGCGCAAGGCCCACAACCTCGCCCTCGGCCGGCCCTTCCGCACCATCGTGAACCGGATCGCACAGCTGCGCGACATCCCGGTACCGAGACTCCGCCAACCCGACGACAAGCTGACCGAACTCGACATCAGGCTGGCACGCATGGTCAGCGACGGCGCGACCAACCGGCAGATCGCCGCAGAACTCGCCTGCAGCCCCAAGACCGTGGAGCAGCGCCTGACACGACTGTTCCAGCGCACCGGCTGCCGCTCCCGGACAGAGCTCACCGCGGCCTGGCTGAACGGAACCCTCACCCGGCCCACCCCGGGGTGAGTGCACCCGCGCGCAGGGGTCAACAGCTCCCGCCTTTTGTCTAAGGAATTTCACAGAACGCGCCCGCAGGGCCCTTTCGGCGCGCAATCGGGTCGACGGCGAAGCTAGCATCGAGATCGAGCCAGCCGGTGTAGCGGCCGACGACCTCAACGCGTGGATCGTGAATCGATGGAGGAGTCGTGGCCGACGCCCTGCACCCCCCTGTGTCACTGCCTACCCAGCGGAGCTGCCCCTTCGATCCTCCGGATGGCTACAGCCCGCTGCGCGAGCGGGAGCGGATAACACGCATGAGTTATCCGGGCGGCACGCCCGGGTGGCTCGTCACCCGCTATGCCGAAGCGAAGGAACTGCTCGTCCACAAGAGCTTCAGCGCGCGCCAGGAAGGGATCATCTCTCCCGTCCCCACGGAGTTGGCGTACGACGGACCGGCCGCTCCGGGCGCTTTCGCGAAGACGGACGACCCGGTCCACAGCAAGTATCGCAAGCTCATCACCGGCTTTTTCACGGTCCGGCGCACGCGTCAACTCGCCCCCATGATCGAGCGAATCGTCCACGAGCAACTCGACGACCTGGAAAAGGCCGGGCCGGGCGCCGACCTGGTGGAGGTCTTCACCGAGTCCGTTCCCTCGCGGGTCATGTGCGAGATGATCGGCGTCCCCGAATCGGAGCGGAAGAGCCTCCAGCGTCATGTGGAGACCACCGGCCGGCTCTCCGCCACCGTTCCCGAGGCGCTCGCCGCCGTGTCCGCGATGAGCGGGTTCCTGGCCCGCTTCGTCCCCGCCCGGATGGACGACCCCCGGGACGACGTCCTCGGGGACCTCATCCGCGGCGGGCAGCTCACCGAGCAAGAACTCATGGGCATGACCGCCACGTTGATCACCGGGGCCTTCGACACCACGGGCAACATGCTCGCCATGGGCGTCTACGCCCTGCTCGAGCACCCCGGTGAACTGGCCAAGCTCAAGGAGGACCCGGAGCTCATGGGGGCTGCCGTCGAGGAACTCCTCCGCTTCCTCACCATCTCCCA
This sequence comes from Streptomyces zinciresistens K42, assembly GCF_000225525.1. Lineage (GTDB taxonomy): Bacteria > Actinomycetota > Actinomycetes > Streptomycetales > Streptomycetaceae > Streptomyces > Streptomyces zinciresistens. The sequence continues at coordinate 24,762 of NZ_AGBF01000003.1, forward strand.
CCTCGGGGCCAGCCGGTGGGCGCTCGAAGACGTCGAGTTCGCCGGCCGGACCGTCAGGAAGGGCGAGGTGGTCACTGTCGCCCTCCCCGCCGTCAACCGCGACCCCGAGCGCTACGAGAACCCCGATCAGCTGGACATCGGCCGTACCGACCACGGGCACCTGGGGCTCGGCCACGGCGTCCACCAGTGTCTCGGCCAGCATCTGGCCCGCACGATCCTGCGCGTCGGCTACGAGGCCCTGTTCGACAGGTTCCCCACGCTGCGACTGGCCGTACCGGCCGACGAGATCCCGATGCGGGACGACTTCGTGCACTACGGCCCCGGATCGCTTCCCGTCACCTGGGAGGACTGATCGAGACGCGCCAGCGGTGAACGCGACGGGCGGTGGGAGGTTCTCCCGCCGTCCGTCACCGTCATGCAAGAGGGCCCATGAGACGTAGACATGCCGGCCCATCCCGAACAACCAGGCAGGACTGAGAACCGATGAGGATCACCGCCAACCGTGAGGTGTGCTGTTCGGCGGGCCAGTGCACGCTGATCGCGCCCGACCTGTTCGACCAGAGCGACGAGGACGGCTCCGTCGTTCTGCTCGACGCGCAGCCCGGCGCCGGACGGCTGGACGTTCTGCGCGAGATCGTGTCCCGTTGCCCGAGCGGTGCGATCCGCCTCGAAGAAGACCCTGGCGCGTGAAAGCAGTACGCGAGATCTCGGGGCGCGAATACCGGCGGAGAATGCCGCCGTGGCAAGGATCACACGGATGGTGAAGCGCCGCTGAAACCGAATCCCCGGGAAACACGTCCGGGGTGCTCGCCATGCCTGACCAGATTTCTAGGGTTTCCCTTACGGAACCAGAGCTAACGTGGCCGGTGTCCGTCTGGCAATGCGTGTGTTGATGACTTTCAGGGCCGTTGCGCTCTTCCAGCGAACGACGCGTTAAGTGTGGAGTTTCTCATGCCTGCTACACCCAACCAGAACAAGGCCGTTGAAGCGCTGCGTAAGTCGTTCAAGGAAATCGAGCGGCTCCGGCGTCAGAACCGCCAGATGATCAGTTCGGCCACCGAGCCCATCGCCATTATCGGTATGGCCTGCCGATTTCCGGGTGGAGTGAATTCCCCCGAGGAGCTGTGGCGCCTGGTCGCCGACGGAACGGACGCCATCTCACCCTTCCCGACGAACCGCGGCTGGGACGTGGAGGGGATCTACAATCCGGACCCGGAGCATCCGGGCACCAGTTACGTTCGCGAAGGCGGCTTCCTCCACGACGCGGACCGCTTCGACTCCGCGTTCTTCGGCATCGCGCCCCGCGAGGCCCTCGCCATGGACCCGCAGCAGCGACTGCTGCTGGAGACCTCGTGGGAGGTGCTCGAACGGGCGGGCATCGACCCCGTCTCATTGCGCGGCAGCCAGACAGGCGTGTTCATCGGCGCCATGCACACCACTTACGCCTCCGAGGCCGCACGGATTCCGGACGAGATCGAGCCGTACCTCCACAACGGTGCCACCACCAGCATCGCCTCGGGCCGTCTCTCCTACACCTTCGGTTTCGAAGGCCCGGCGCTGACCATGGACACCGCCTGCTCATCCGCGTTGGTCGCCCTGCACCTGGCCGCGCAGTCGCTGCGTCAGGGCGAGTGCTCCATGGCGCTGGTCGGCGGCGCGACGGTCATGGTGAGCCCCAAGGGCTTCGCCACCTTCAGCCGCCAGCGCGGACTGGCCGCCGACGGCCGGTGCAAGGCGTTCGCCGACGCTGCCGACGGCACCGCGTGGTCCGAGGGTGTCGGTGTGCTGCTGGTGGAGCGGCTGTCCGACGCGCGCCGCAACGGGCACCGGATCCTGGCGGTGGTGCGCGGCTCCGCGGTGAACCAGGACGGCGCGAGCAACGGCCTGACCGCCCCCAACGGCCCCTCGCAGCGCAGGGTGATCCGGCAGGCCCTGGAGAACTGCGAGCTGGCCCCCGGCCAGATCGACGCGGTCGAGGCGCACGGTACGGGCACGACGCTGGGCGACCCGATCGAGGCGCAGGCGCTGCTCGCGACGTACGGGCAGGAGCGGCCGGAGGGACGGCCGCTGTGGCTGGGCTCGCTGAAGTCGAACCTCGGCCACGCGCAGGCGGCGGCGGGTGTTGCCGGTGTCATCAAGATGGTGATGGCCATGCGGAACGGCGTCCTGCCGAAGACACTGCATGTCGACGCTCCGTCGAGCCACGTGGACTGGTCCGAGGGCGAGATCGAGCTGCTGACCGAGTCCAGGCCGTGGCCGGAGACGGGAGAGCCGCGCAGGGCCGGAGTGTCCTCGTTCGGCGTGAGCGGGACGAACGCGCACGTGATCCTGGAGCAGGCGCCGGCGGTTGAGCCGGCCGAGGCCGGGGAGCCCGCCGACGGCGGCGTCGCGGGTCCGGTGGCCTGGGTGGTGTCGGGCAAGAGCGATACCGCGCTGCTGGCGCAGGCGGGCCGCCTGCGGGAGTTCGTGGCGGAGCGCCCGGAGCTGGGCGCCGCCGATGTGGCGCTCTCCCTGGCGACGACCAGGTCCGCGTTCGAGCAGCGGGCCGTGGTGACCGGGACCAGTCGTGAGGAGCTCCTGGAGCGCCTGGATGCGGTGGTCGACGGGACGAAGCTCCCCGGTGTGATCTGGGGGAAGGACGCCGAAGCACCGGGCCGTTCGGTGTTCGTGTTCCCGGGTCAGGGGGCGCAGTGGCTCGGTATGGGTGTGGGGTTGCTGGAGTCTTCGCCGGTGTTCGCGGAGTCGGTGGGTGAGTGTGAGTCGGCTCTGTCGGTGTATGTGGACTGGTCGTTGACGGATGTGTTGCGGGGTGTGGAGGGTGCTCCGGGGTTTGACCGGGTGGATGTGGTGCAGCCGGTGCTGTTCGCGGTGATGGTGTCGTTGGCGCGGTTGTGGCGTTCGGTGGGTGTGGAGCCGGATGCGGTGATGGGTCACAGTCAGGGTGAGATCGCTGCGGCGTGTGTGGCGGGTGCGCTGTCGCTGGAGGACGCGGCGAGGGTGGTGGCCTTGCGGTCGCAGGCGATCGCGGCGGGCCTTGCGGGTCGTGGCGGCATGGTGTCGGTGGGCCTGCCGGTGGATGTGGCCAGGGAGCGTATCGCCGCGTGGGGCGGGGCGATCTCGGTGGCGGCGGTGAATGGTCCGGGTTCGGTTGTGGTGTCGGGTGATGCGGGTGCGCTGGATGAGCTGGTGGTGCTGCTGGAGGGTGAGGGGGTGCGGGTTCGCCGGGTTCCGGTGGACTATGCCTCGCACTCGGTGCATGTGGAGGAGATCCGCGGCGAGTTGCTGAAGGTCCTGGCGGGCATCGCGCCGCGCCCGTCGCAGGTGCCGTTCTACTCCACCGTGTCGGGTGAGCTGGTGGACACGGCGGGTCTGGACGCCGAGTACTGGTACACGAATCTGCGGCAGACGGTCGAGCTGGAGGCCACGACCCGCCTCCTGCTCGATGAGGGCCACACCGTGTTCATAGAGGTGAGCCCGCATCCGGTACTGACCCTGCCGGTGCAGCAGACCGTGGAGGCCGCCGACGCCCAGGCGGTGGTCGTCGGCACGCTGCGGCGGGACGAGGGCGGACCCGAGCGGTTCCTCACCTCCGCAGCCGAGCTTCATGTCAGCGGGGCAAGCGTCGACTGGCCGAAGGTCTTCGCCGGACACGGCGCCCGCCGCAGCGAATTGCCGACCTACGCCTTCCAGCGGGAGCGCTTCTGGCTCGACGCGTCCGCGGGTGTGGGCGACGTGGGTTCGGTGGGGTTGGGCTCGCTGGGACACCCGTTGTTGGGTGCTGTGGTGTCGTTGGCCAGCGGCGGCGGAGTGCTGCTGAGCGGGCGGCTGTCATTGGCCACCCACGAGTGGCTGGCGGATCACGCCGTGCACGGGGTGATGCTGCTGCCCGGGACGGCGTTCGTGGAGCTGGTGGTACGGGCCGGCGACCAGGTCGGCTGCGGCCGGGTCGCGGAACTGATCCTGGAAGCGCCGCTCATCGTGCCCGAGAAGGGCGGGGTGCACCTTCAGGTCGAGGTGGGCGAGGCGGACGCTTCGGGCCACCGCGAGGTGAGCGTGTTCTCGCGGGACGAAGCGGAGGGCGAGGGTGCCGCCTGGACGCGGCACGCCCACGGTCTGCTGGGTTCGGCCGCGCCCGGCTCCGAGGCCCGGTTCGACTTCGGTGTATGGCCGCCGACAGGGGCCGAGCCGGTCGACGTGTCGGGTGAGTATGCGCGGGCGGCGGAGAACGGACTGGAGTACGGGCCGGTTTTCCAAGGGCTGAAGCGTGCGTGGCGGCGTGACGGCGAGGTGTTCGCGGAGGTCGAGCTCCCGGCGGGAGAGCGGGAGAGGGCAGGCCAGTTCGGTCTGCATCCGGCGCTGTTCGACGCGGCGCTGCACGCCATGGGTGTGAGCGGGGGCTTCGCGGGTGGCTCCGGCAGCCTGCTGCCGTTCTCCTGGCGCGGGTTCGCTCTGGAGGCGGTGGGCGCGACATCGCTGCGCGTACGACTGGCTCCGGCGGGCGCTGGATCGGACGCGGTGTCGGTGCTGGTGGGGGATGACTCGGGGCGCGAGGTGGCGTCGGTCGAGTCGTTGGTGTTGCGTCCGGTGGACGCGGATCGGCTGAACGCTGTGCGGGGGGCGGCGCGGGACGCGCTGTTCCGCGTGGAGTGGGTGGATGCGCCCGCGTTTGACGTGGCGGGCGAGGCGGCGCCGCGGACTGAGGTCATGCGGGTGGCCTCCGCTGGTGCGGATGTGGTCGGTGAGGTGCATGAGCGGGTCCTCGGGGTCCTGGAGCGGGTGCGGGCGTGGGTGGCGGACGAGGATCTCGCGGGTGAGCCGCTGGTGGTGGTGACCCAGGGCGCTGTCGACGCGGGCGACGGTGTGGTGGATCTGGCGGGGGCTGCGGTGTGGGGTCTGGTGCGGTCCGCGCAGGCGGAGAGTCCCGGGCGTCTGGTGTTGGTGGACACCGATGACGTGGAGGGGGTCGAGGGTGTCCTTCCCGGGGTGTTGGGGCTGGGGGAGGAGCAGGTGGTGGTGCGGTCGGGTGTGGTGCGGGTGCCGCGTCTGGGCCGGTCGGTTGTTTTGGGTGATGCTCCGGAGTCGGGGGTGTTCGGTTCGGGTGCGGTGCTGGTGACGGGTGGTACGGGGGTGCTGGGGGGTTTGGTGGCCCGGCATCTGGTGGTCCGGTATGGGGTCAGGAAGCTGGTGCTGCTGTCCCGGCGTGGTGTGGAGGCCGGGGGCGCGGCGGAGTTGCGGGCGGGGTTGGAGGCCGTGGGCGCCGAGGTGGTGTTCGTGGCCTGTGATGCTGCGGATCGTGGGGCTCTGTCCGGGGTGTTGTCGGGGTTGCCGGAGGGCTTCGGTCTGAGTGGTGTGGTGCATGCGGCGGGTGTGTTGGACGACGGGCTGCTGTCGTCGTTGACCCGTGAGCGGGTCGAGCCGGTGCTGCGGGCGAAGGTGGACGCGGCGTGGAATCTGCACGAGTTGACCGAGGGGATGGGTCTGTCGGCGTTCGTGCTGTTCTCTTCGGCTGCCGGGGTGCTGGGTGGTGCCGGGCAGGGCAGTTACGCGGCGGCGAACGTGTTCCTGGACGGTCTGGCGTCGTGGCGGCGGGCCCGGGGGCTGCCGGGTGTGTCGATGGCGTGGGGTCTGTGGGCCGAGGCCAGCGGCATGACCGGACACCTCGGCGAGGAAGACGTCCGGAGAATATCCCGTTCGGGCCTGCTGCCCCTGACCACGGACGAGGGGCTTGAGCTGTTCGACGCCGCGCTGCTGTCGGACGCGGTGGTCCCCGTTCTCTTCCGGCTGGACCTCTCCGCGCTGCGCGCGCAGGGCGCCGAACTCCCCGCCCTCTTCCGCAACGTCGTACCGGGGATGACGGTCCGGCGCGTCGCGGGCGCCGCAGACGCGGGCGTGGACGACACCGCCGCCCGCCTGCGGCGGCGACTGGCCGGCATGTCCGAGGAGGACCAGGAGCAGTTCCTGCTCGAAGAGCTGATCCGCGTCCAGGTCGCAGCCGCCCTGGGACACGCGAAGTCGGACACCGTCGAGGTCGGGCGGCCCTTCAAGGAACTGGGCTTCGACTCGCTCACCGCCGTCGAACTGCGCAACCGTCTGAGCGCGGAAACGGGTCTGCGCCTCCCGGCCACGCTCGTCTTCGACTACCCGAACCCGACCGTACTGGCCGGCTATCTGCGCGCGAAGATCCTCGGGGCCCGGAGCACGGCCACCGCGGCACCGGCGGCGGCCGGGTCCTCCGACGCCCCGTCACGCACGAACGACGACCCGATCGCCATCGTCGGCATGAGCTGCCGCTTCCCCGGTGGCGTGCGGACGCCCGAAGAGCTGTGGCAGCTGGTGATGGAGGGCACCGACGCCACGTCGTCGCTCCCCTCCAACCGCGGCTGGGACCTTGAGTCGACCTACGACCCCGACCCTTCGCGCGAGGGCACCTACTACGCCCGCAACGGTGGCTTCCTCTACGAGGCGGACCGGTTCGACCCGGCGTTCTTCGGCATCTCACCGCGTGAGGCGCTCTCGATGGACCCGCAGCAGAGGCTGCTGCTGGAGACGTCGTGGGAGGCGTTCGAGCGGGCCGGCATCGCCCCCGAGACGGCGAAGGGAAGCCGGACCGGCGTCTTCGTCGGTGTGGTGTACAACGACTACGGCACCCGGCTGCAAGGGCACGCTCCGGAAGGCTTCGAGGGCTACCTCGGCACCGGCAGCGCGGGCAGCGTGGCGTCCGGCCGGATCTCCTACACCCTGGGTCTGGAAGGTCCCGCCGTGACGGTCGACACGGCGTGTTCGTCGTCGCTGGTGGCGCTGCACCTGGCGGTCCAGGCGCTGCGCCAGGGCGAGTGCGACATGGCGCTGGCCGGCGGCGCGACGGTGATGTCCACACAGGCCGGGCTGATCGACTTCAGCCGTCAGCGCGCGCTGTCCGCGGACGGCAGGTGCAAGGCGTTCAGCAACGGCGCCGACGGATTCGGATTCGCCGAGGGAGTCGGGCTCCTGCTCGTGGAGCGGCTGTCGGACGCCCGGCGCAACGGCCACGAGGTGCTGGCCCTCGTCCGGGGCTCGGCCATCAACCAGGACGGCGCGTCCAACGGCCTGACCGCCCCCAACGGACCGTCGCAGCAGCGGGTGATCCGCGCGGCGCTCCAGACCGCCCGCCTGGCGGGCGCCGACGTGGACGCGGTGGAGGCACACGGCACGGGTACGTCGCTGGGCGATCCGATCGAGGCGCAGGCCCTGCTGGCCACCTACGGCCAGGAACGGCCGGAGGACCAGCCGCTGTGGCTGGGCTCCATCAAGTCCAACATCGGCCATTCGCAGGCGGCGGCGGGTGTGGCCGGTGTCATCAAGATGGTGATGGCGATGCGGCACGGTGTGCTGCCGAAGACGCTGCACATCGACGAACCGTCGCAGCACGTGGACTGGACGGCGGGCGACATCGAGCTGCTTACCGAGGCCACGGCCTGGCCGGAGACCGGGCGTCCCCGGCGTGCGGGTGTGTCGTCCTTCGGCGTGAGCGGCACGAACGCGCACGCGGTTCTGGAGGAGGCTCCCGCTGTCGAGGTGGTCGGGGAGGCCGCTGTCGAGGTGGTGGGTGGTCCGGTGGCGTGGGTGGTGTCGGGTCGTAGTGCGGCTGGTTTGCGGGCGCAGGCGGGCCGGTTGCGGGAGTTCGTGGTGGGGCGGCCGGAGCTGGGTGTTGCCGATGTGGCGTTTTCGCTGGCGGCGTCGAGGTCGGTGTTCGAGCACCGTGGGGTGGTGACGGGGGCCGGTCGTGAGGAGTTGGTGGAGCGGCTGGGTGTGCTGGCCGGGGGTGAGGTGGCCTCGGGTGTGACCTGTGGTGCGGCGGATGTGCGGGGGCGTTCGGTGTTCGTGTTCCCGGGTCAGGGGGCGCAGTGGCTCGGTATGGGTGTGGGGTTGCTGGAGTCTTCGCCGGTGTTCGCGGAGTCGGTGGGTGAGTGTGAGTCGGCTCTGTCGGTGTATGTGGACTGGTCGTTGACGGATGTGCTGCGGGGTGTGGAGGGTGCTCCGGGTTTTGACCGGGTGGATGTGGTGCAGCCGGTGCTGTTCGCGGTGATGGTGTCGCTGGCGCGGTTGTGGCGTTCGGTGGGTGTCGAGCCGGATGCGGTGATGGGTCACAGTCAGGGGGAGATCGCTGCGGCGTGTGTGGCGGGTGCGCTGTCGTTGGAGGACGCGGCGAGGGTGGTGGCCTTGCGGTCGCAGGCGATCGCGGCGGGCCTTGCGGGTCGTGGCGGCATGGTGTCGGTCGGCTTGCCGGTGGATGTGGCCAGGGAGCGTATCGCCGCGTGGGGCGGGGCGATCTCGGTGGCGGCGGTGAATGGGCCGGGTTCGGTTGTGGTGTCGGGTGATGCGGGTGCGCTGGATGAGCTGGTGGTGCTGCTGGAGGGTGAGGGGGTGCGGGTTCGCCGGGTTCCGGTGGACTATGCCTCGCATTCGGCGCATGTGGAGGAGATCCGCGGCGAGTTGCTGAAGGTCCTGGCGGACATCGCACCGCGCCCGTCGCAGGTGCCGTTCTACTCCACCGTGACCGGTGAGCTGGTGGACACGGCGGGTCTGGACGCCGAGTACTGGTACACGAATCTGCGGCAGACCGTCGAGCTGGAGGCCACGACCCGTGCTCTGCTCGGCAGTGGTCATTCCACCTTCGTCGAGGTGAGTCCGCATCCGGTGCTCACGCTTCCGGTGCAGCAGACCGTGGAGGCCGCCGACGCGCAGGCGGTGGTCGTGGGCACGCTGCGGCGCGACGAGGGCGGTCTGGAGCGGTTCCTCACCTCCGCCGCCGAGCTTCATGTCCATGGGGCCGACGTCGACTGGCGGAAGGTGTTCGCCGGACACGGCGCCCGCCGGACCGACCTGCCGACCTACGCCTTCCAGCGGCAGCGGTACTGGCTGGACGCCCTCTCCGCCGCCGAGGCGGCGGCCGGGGGCGACGGCTTGAGCACGGACGCCGTGGACGCGCGCTTCTGGGAGGCCGTCGAGCGCGAGGACCTGGAGGCGCTCGCGAGGACGTTGGAGGTGGCGGACGAGGAGCAGCAGTCGTCGCTGACGGCCTTGCTCCCGGCCCTCTCGTCCTGGCGCCGTCAGCGGCGCGAGCAGAACACGGTGGACGGCTGGCGTTACCAGGCGGTCTGGAAGCCCCTGGCGTCCGCGTCCGAGGCGGCCCTCTCGGGCACCTGGCTCGTGGCCGTTCCGGAAGCCTGCGACGGCGATGCTCTGGTCGCCGCCGTGCTGGACGGGCTGGCCGGGCACAGTGCGCAGGTGATCCGCATGGTCGTCGGGGCGACGGACGGCCGCGAGGCGATCACCGAGCGGCTGCGTGCGGCGCTGGAGGGCGAGGCGCTGGAGCCGTCGGAGGTGGCGGGTGTGTTCTCGCTGCTGGGGCTGGACGAGGCGGCGCATGAGTCCTTCGCGGTCGTCCCGGCCGGGCTGGCGGCGACCGTGGGCCTGGTCCAGGGACTGGGCGACGCGGGCGTGGTGGCTCCGCTGTGGTGCGGCACCCGAGGCGCGGTGTCCGTGGGGCGCTCGGACCGGCTGGTGAGCCCGGTGCAGGCCATGGTGTGGGGCCTGGGGCGGATCGTGGGGGCGGAGTACCCCCAGCGCTGGGGCGGTGTCGTGGACCTGCCCGGGACGCTGGACGAGCGCGCGGTGGCGCGGCTGGTCGGAATGCTCGCCCGTGGGGAGACCGAGGACCAGGTCGCGGTGCGTGGTTCGGGTGTGTTCGCCAAGAGGTTGGTGCGGGCCGGTACTTCTGAGGCCGGGAAGCCCGGTGGCTGGCGTGCGAGTGGTTCGGTGCTGGTGACCGGTGGCACGGGTGCGCTGGGTGGTCATGTCGCGCGGTGGCTGGCGCGTACGGGTGCCGAGCACCTGGTGCTGACCAGCCGCCGGGGTATGGAGGCCGAGGGCGCCGCGGAGTTGAAGGCGGAACTGGAAGGACTCGGCGCCCGGGTGACGGTGGCGGCGTGCGACGCGGCCGACCGCGAGGCGCTGGCCGCGGTGCTGCACGGCGTTCCGGGGGAGTTGCCGCTGACTGCCGTGGTGCATACGGCGGGCGTGCTCGACGACGGCGTATTGGACGCGCTGACGGTGTCGCGGGCGGCCGGGGTGCTGCGTCCCAAGGTGGACGCGGCGCGCAATCTGCACGAGCTGACCGCAGGGACGGATCTGTCGGCGTTCGTGCTGTTCTCCTCGGCGGCCGGGACGCTGGGCGGTCCGGGTCAGGGCAGCTACGCGGCGGGTAACGCGTACCTCGACGCGCTGGCGTTGCAGCGGCGGGCGGACGGCCTTCCGGCCACGTCCGTCGCCTGGGGCGCCTGGGCCGGAGACGGCCTGGTCACGCGCGAGGTCGGTGAGCAGATGACCCGATCCGGGATGCCGGGCATGTCCCCCGAGCTGGCGATCTCGGCGCTGCAGCAGGCGTTGGATCTCGACGAGACGTTCCTCGCGGTCGCGGACATCGACTGGACGCGCTTCGCAGCGGACTCCGTCGGCACTCCCCTCCTCCGCGAGCTGCGGAGAGCGGGGAGCGCCGGCGGGGAGAAGCAGTCCACGGCCGGCAGCGCCGGTCCCGGACGGGCGGAACTGCACGACCGGCTGGCAGGCATGCCCCGGGAGAAGCGCGAAGCGGCGCTGCGGGACCTGGTACGCGCCCAGGCCGCCGATGTCCTCGCGCACGACGGCGCGGACGCGGTCGCTTCCGACCGCGCCTTCCGCGACCTCGGCTTCGACTCGCTGACCGCCGTCGAGCTGCGCAACCGCATCGGTGCGGCGACCGGGCTGCGCCTGCCGGTCAGCCTGGTCTTCGACCACCCCACGCCCACGGTGCTGGCGCGGTTCCTGCACGGCGAGATGTTCGGCACCGAGGAAGGCGCGGTCGCCCCGACCACGCCCGCTCGCTCGGACTCGTTCGACGAGCCCATCGCGATCGTGGCGATGAGCTGCCGGTTCCCGGGCGGTGTGCGGACTCCCGAGCAGCTGTGGGACGTGGTGAACGCCGGGGTCGACACGATCTCCGGCTTCCCCGACGACCGTGGCTGGGACCTTGAGGGGCTCTACGACCCGGACCCCGACAAGCCGGGCAAGACCTACGCCCGCACCGGCGGATTCCTGGACGACGTCTCCGACTTCGACCCGGACTTCTTCGGCATCTCGCGGCGTGAGGCCCTGGCCATGGACCCGCAGCAGCGGCTGCTGCTCGAGACGTCCTGGGAGGCGATCGAGCGCGCCGGCATCGACCCGGCGGCGCTGCGCGGAAGCCAGGCGGGCGTCTTCATCGGCTCGAACTACCAGGACTACGGTGGGCGGGCCGTCAGCGCGCCGGACGGTGTGCAGGGCTACCTCGGACTCGGCAGCGCGTCGAGCGTCGCCTCCGGCCGCCTCTCCTACACCTTCGGGTTCGAGGGCCCGGCCGTGACGGTGGACACCGCCTGCTCGTCGTCGCTGGTCGCGCTGCACCTGGCCTGCCAGTCGCTGCGCCAGGGCGAGTGCGACATGGCGCTGGCCGGCGGTGTGACGATCATGGCTACGCCGGGCACGTTCGTCGAGTTCAGCGCCCAGCGCGTGCTGTCGCCGGACGGCCGGTGCAAGGCGTTCTCCGCCGGGGCCGACGGCACGGGCTGGTCCGAGGGCGTGGGCCTGCTGCTGGTGGAGCGGCTGTCGGACGCCCGGCGCAAGGGCCACCAGGTGCTGGCCGTCGTCCGGGGTTCGGCGATCAACCAGGACGGCGCGTCCAACGGTCTGACGGCGCCCAACGGGCCGTCGCAGCAGCGGGTGATCGGCAAGGCCCTCGAGAACGCGGGCCTGTCGGCCGCCGAGGTGGACGCGGTGGAGGCGCACGGCACGGGTACGTCGCTGGGCGACCCGATCGAGGCGCAGGCACTGCTGGCCACCTACGGCCAGGGCCGCGCGCAGGACCGGCCGCTGTGGCTGGGCTCCGTCAAGTCGAACATCGGGCACACGCAGGCGGCGGCGGGCGTGGCAGGGGTCATCAAGATGGTGATGGCCATGCGGGAGGGCGTGCTGCCGAAGACCCTCCACGCGGACGAGCCCTCGCCGCACATCGACTGGACCGGCGGCGCCGTGTCCCTGTTGCACGAGCCGACCCCGTGGCCGCAGACGGACCGTCCGCGCCGGGCGGCCGTGTCGTCCTTCGGGATCAGCGGCACCAACGCCCACACGATCATCGAGGCGGCCGACGCCGTCGAGCCGCCGTCGCCGGAAACGGGCGGCGGGTCGACCGGCCCGGCGGCTGGCGTCGCCGTGGTTCCCTGGCTGCTCTCCGGCGGCAGCCCCGATGCGCTGAGCGCCCAGGCCGGGCGACTGCGCGAGTTCGCCAGTGTGCGTACCGCGCGCGCCGTTGGCGTCGCCGACATCGGCTATTCGCTGGCGACGACACGTTCCGCTCTGCGCTGTCGCGCGGTCGTGGTCGCCGAGGAGCCCGCGCAGTTCCTGTCCGGACTCGACGCGCTGGCCGAGGGCAGGAACGCGGCCACGCTGATCCAGGGCGTGGCGCGGGCCGAGCACAAGTCGGCGTTCCTGTTCTCGGGTCAGGGTGCGCAGCGTCCGGGTATGGGGCGGGAGTTGTACGAGGCGTTCCCGGTGTTCGCCCAGGCGCTGGACGAGGTGTGCGCGCATCTGGACGTGCTGCTGGACCGTCCGCTGAAGGACGTGATGTTCGCGGCGGAAGGCAGTGCGGACGCCGAGCTGCTGGACCGGACGGCGTTCACGCAACCCGCCCTGTTCGCGGTCGAGGTGGCGTTGTTCCGGTTGCTGGAGCACTGGGGTGTCACCCCGGACGTGCTGATCGGCCATTCGGTGGGCGAGATCACCGCCGCCCACGTCGCCGGGGTGTTCTCGCTGGAGGACGCGTGCACGCTGATCGCCGCCCGCGGCCGGCTGATGCAGGCGCTGCCCGGGGGCGGCGCGATGGTCGCCGTACAGGCGTCCGAGGAGGAGATCTCCGGATCGCTCGCCGGCCGCGAGGCCGAGGTGAGCGTCGCCGCCGTCAACGGCCCGACGGCCGTGGTCATCGCGGGCGACGAGGCCGCCGTGCTGGAGATCGCCGGGCAGTGGGCGGAGCGGGGCCGCAAGACCCGCCGCCTGCGCGTCAGCCACGCCTTCCACTCGCCCCGTATGGACGCGATGTCGGACGACTTCCGCAAGGTCGTCGAGGGGCTGTCGTTCGCTCCGCCGACCCTCTCCCTGGTCTCCAACGTCACGGGCGGGCCGGCGGACGCGGACGAGGTGTGCTCGCCGGAGTACTGGGTGCGGCATGTGCGGGAGGCGGTGCGCTTCGCGGACGGGGTGCGCGCCCTGGAGAACCTGGGCGTGACGGCGTTCGTGGAGGTGGGCCCGGAAGGTGTGCTCACCGCGATGGCGCAGGACTGCCTGACGACCGGGGAGCCCGACGGCGGGCCCGCCCCCACGCTCGTACCCGTTCTGCGCAGGGACCGGCCCGAGATCCGCGCGCTGACCACGGCGCTGGCCGAACTCCACGTCCACGGCGTCACGGTGAGTTGGGAGGCGGTGTTCGCCGGGCGTGGCGCCCGGCGGGTGGAGCTGCCCACCTACGCCTTCCAACGGCAGCGCTACTGGCTCGAATCGGCACCGGCCGCCGGCGGAGACGTGACGTCGGCGGGGCTGGACTCGCCCGACCACCCGCTCCTCGGCGCCGCCGTCGCCCTGGCCGGCACCGACTCGTATCTGTTCACCGGCCGCCTGTCCGTCTCCTCCCAGCCGTGGCTGGCCGACCACGCCTTCGCGGACACCGTCCTCTTCCCCGGCACGGCCTTCGTGGAGCTGGCTCTGCGCGCGGCCGAGCAGGTGGGCTACGAGCGGCTGGACGAGCTGACGATCGAGACGCCGCTGGTCCTGCCCGCACGGGGCGCGGTCCAGACCCAGCTCACCGTGGGCGAGCCGGACGACTCCGGAGCGCGTTCGCTCAACCTGTACTCCAGGCCCGAGGACGCCCAGCCGGACGCCCCCTGGACCCGCCACACGACCGGGCTGCTCACCAGCGGTCCGTCCAGCACGGCACCGGAGTCCGTGGCCGCCGACTTCGCCGTGTGGCCGCCCGCGGAGGCGAAGCCGATCGACGTGGCGGACCTCTACGACCGGTTCCTCGACGTCGGCTTCGCCTACGGTCCGGCCTTCCAGGGGCTCCGCGCCGCGTGGCGCCGCGGCGACGAGATCTTCGCCGAGGTCGACCTGCCCGAGCCGCAGGAAGCGGAGGCCGCGCGGTACGGCCTCCACCCGGCGTTGCTCGACGCCTCGCTGCACACCGTCGCGTTCAAGCCCTCCGGCACCGACGGCAGCACCCTGCCGTTCTCGTGGAACGGCGTGACCCTCCACACCGGCGGCGCGTCCGCGCTGCGCGTACGGCTCGCGAGCGTCGGCGAGGACACCGTCTCCCTGTACGCCACCGACACCACCGGCGCGCTCGTCGCCTCGGTCGACTCCCTCGTGCTGCGGCCCGTGACCCCGGAGCAGGTCGACTCCGCCCGGCTGCACGAGTCGCTGTACCGGGTCGAGTGGGTGCCGACCGTCCCGGACACCTCCCGCACCGCGCACGACGTGGCGGCCGGGCGCTGGGCGCTCGTCGGACCCGACCAGGCCGAGGTGACCGGCGTCCTGGAAGCGTCCGCCGCCGCCGTGGACACCTATCCGGACCTTCCGGCCCTGGCCGAGGCCATCGCCGCGGGCGCCCCCGCACCCGACGCCGTCCTGGCCGCGAGCGTGTCCGGCAGCCGCCGGACACAGGACCTGGCCGAGGCGGTGCGCGAAGTCGGCCACCATGCCCTCGACCTGCTCAAGAGCTGGCTGGCCGACGACCGCCTCGGCGCCTCCCGCCTGGTGTTCCTCACCCGGGGAGCCGTCGCCGCGGGCGACGACGCCGATGTGGCCGACCCCGCCGGCGCGGCCGTCTGGGGCCTGGTCCGCGCGGCCCAGTCCGAGAACCCCGGCCGGTTCGTGCTGGCCGACCTGGACGGCGGGGAAGACTCGACGCGGCTGCTTCCGGTGGCGCTCACCGCCGACGAACCGCAGATCGCGATCCGCAACGGCACAGCGCTGGTCGGCAGGCTCGCCCGGGTGGCGGCGCCCGCCGGCGCGCCCGGACAGACCACGGTGACCGGCGGCGTCACCTGGGATCCGCGGGGCACCGTCCTGGTCACCGGGGCGGCCTCCGGCCTCGGAGGCAAGGTCGCCCGGCACCTCGTCGGCGAGCACGGCGTCCGCCACCTCGTGCTGGCCAGCCGCCGCGGCCTCGCCGCGCACGGCGCGGCCGAACTGCGGACCGAGCTGGCGGACCTCGGCGCCCACGCCGTGGTCGCCGCCTGCGACACCGCCGACCGCGCATCCCTGGCCGCGCTCCTGGCCTCCCTCCCGGACGCACACCCGCTCACCGCGGTCATTCACACCGCCGGAGTGCTGGACGACGGCGTCGTCGAAGCCCTCACCCCCGAACGGTTCGACCGCGTACTGCGGCCCAAGGTCGACGCGGTGCTCAACCTGCACGCCCTGACCGCCGGCCTCGATCTGTCCGCGTTCGTGCTCTTCTCCTCGCTCTCCGGAACGCTCGGCGGCACGGGCCAGGCCAACTACGCGGCCGCCAACGCCTTCCTGGACGCGTTCGCTCACCGCCGCAGGGCCGAGGGCCTGCCCGCCCAGTCACTCGCCTGGGGACTGTGGGAGGAGCGCAGCGGCATGACCGGCAAGCTGGACGAGACCCACATGCGCCGCCTCGCCCGTGAAGGCGTGACCCCCATGTCCACCGGGGAGGCCCTGGCCCTGTTCGACGCCGCTCGCGGCATCGACGCGGCCAACCTGGTCCCGGCACGGCTCGACGCCTCGGCGTGGCGAGCCCAGCGCGGACCGGTCCCGGCGCTGCTGCGGGGCATCATCCGGACCACGCCCCGGCGCGGCCCCGCGAAGACGTCCCCCAGCGACTCCGGCGCCGGCTCCGCCGAACTGCGCCGCCGTATCGGCTCGATGAAGCCCGCCGCACGGCAGCAGGCGCTCCTGGAGCTGGTGGCGGAGCACGCGGCCATGGCGCTCGGCCACGACAGCCCCCGCATGATCGCCCCCGACCGCGGATTCCTCGAACTCGGCTTCGACTCGCTGACCGCTGTCGCACTGCGCAACCAGCTGGGCGCGGTGACCGGCCTCCGGCTGCCCGCCACCCTGCTGTTCGACTACACCTCGGCCAGGGCGCTGGCCGGGTATCTGGCGGAGGAACTCGTCACGGGAGAGTCCCACGCATCGGTGGTGCTGCCGGTCCTGTCGGAGCTGGAGAAGCTGGAGAGCTCCTTCGCCGAGGTGGTGGCGGACGAAGCCGCACGGGCGCGCCTCACCTCACGCCTGGAACAGGTACTCGCGAAGCTGACCGCGGGGCAGCAGGGGCAGACGGCGAACGGTGAGGCCACCGCCCCCGAGAAGTTCGAGTCGGCGACCGACGACGAGATCTTCGACTTCCTCGACGACGAGCTCGGAACGTCGTGACCGGAACGCACCGCGTCCCCGGAAATTACCGGCCGAAGGCTTCAACCCCCTGTCCCGGGGTTTTCCGAAGGAGTGACAAGAGGCAGTGAGCGAGACCAAGCTGCGGGATTACCTCAAGCGCGCGACGGCCAGTCTGCACGAGACGCGTCAAGAGCTGCGGGAACTCAAGGACAGGGACACCGAACCCATCGCGATCGTCGGGATGGGGTGCAGGTATCCGGGCGGAGTGCAGTCGCCGGAAGACCTGTGGGAACTGGTCGCCACGGGTACC
The DNA here is from genome assembly GCF_000225525.1 of Streptomyces zinciresistens K42. Classification (GTDB taxonomy): domain Bacteria; phylum Actinomycetota; class Actinomycetes; order Streptomycetales; family Streptomycetaceae; genus Streptomyces; species Streptomyces zinciresistens. The sequence continues at coordinate 41,536 of NZ_AGBF01000003.1, forward strand.
GACGCCGTCTCCGCCTTCCCCGTGGACCGGGGATGGGACGAGGACCTGTACGACCCCGACCCCGAGAAGCCGGGCAAGAGCTACACGCGTGAGGGCGGGTTCCTGCACGACGCGAACGGCTTCGACGCCTCGTTCTTCGGCATGAGCCCGCGTGAGGCGCTGGCGACCGATCCGCAGCAGCGGCTGCTGCTGGAGACGTCGTGGGAGGCCCTCGAACGGGCGGGCATCGACCCGGCGTCCGTGCGCGGCAGCCGGACAGGCGTGTTCGTCGGTGTGATGTACAACGACTACGGCTCCCGCATCCAGTCGATACCCGAGGGCCTCGAAGGCCACCTGGGCAACGGCAGCGCGGGAAGCGTCGCGTCCGGCCGCATCTCGTACACCTTCGGCTTCGAAGGTCCCGCGGTGACCGTGGACACGGCGTGCTCCTCCTCGCTCGTGGCGCTGCAACTGGCCGTGCAGGCGCTGCGCAAGGACGACTGCTCGCTGGCACTCGCCGGCGGCGTGGCCATGATGGCGACACCAGGCGTGTTCGTCGAGTTCAGCCGGCTGCGCGGCCTCGCCGTGGACGGGCGCTGCAAGTCGTTCTCGAACGCGGCCGACGGGACCGGATGGTCCGAGGGCGCCGGTGTGCTGCTCCTGGAGCGGCTGTCCGACGCGCGGCGCAACGGACACCGGGTGCTGGCCGTGGTGCGGGGCGCCGCCGTCAACCAGGACGGGGCGAGCAGTCGGCTGACGGCGCCGAACGGCCCCTCGCAGCAGCGGGTCATCCGCGACGCCCTGCGGAACGCGGGCCTGTCGGCGGCGGACGTGGACGCGGTGGAGGCGCACGGCACGGGTACGCCGCTGGGCGACCCGATCGAGGCGCAGGCGCTGCTGGCCACCTACGGCAAGGAGCGGCCCGGGGCGGACCGGCCGCTGTGGCTGGGGTCGTTCAAGTCGAACGTGGGCCACACGCAGGCGGCGGCGGGTGTGGCCGGTGTCATCAAGATGGTGATGGCGATGCGCCACGGTGTGCTGCCGAAGACCCTTCACGTGGAGGAGCCGTCGGCGCACGTGGACTGGTCGGCGGGGGCGGTGTCGCTGCTGACCGAGGCGAAGCCGTGGCCGGAGACGGGCGAGCCGCGCAGGGCCGGTGTGTCGTCCTTCGGCGTGAGCGGCACGAACGCCCACGTGATCCTGGAGCAGGCTCCGGAGGCGGAGCCGACCGAGGTCGCCGCTGCTGAGGTGGTGGGTGGTCCGGTGGCGTGGGTGGTGTCGGGTCGTAGTGCGGCTGGTTTGCGGGCGCAGGCGGGCCGGTTGCGGGAGTTCGTGGTGGGGCGGCCGGAGCTGGGTGTTGCCGATGTGGCGCTCTCCCTGGCGACGACCAGGTCCGCGTTCGAGCAGCGGGCCGTGGTGACCGGGACCAGTCGTGAGGAGCTCCTGGAGCGCCTGGATGCGGTGGTCGACGGGACGAAGCTCCCCGGTGTGATCTGGGGGAAGGACGCCGAAGCACCGGGCCGTTCGGTGTTCGTGTTCCCGGGTCAGGGGGCGCAGTGGCTCGGTATGGGTGTGGGGTTGCTGGAGTCTTCGCCGGTGTTCGCGGAGTCGGTGGGTGAGTGTGAGTCGGCTCTGTCGGTGTATGTGGACTGGTCGTTGACGGATGTGTTGCGGGGTGTGGAGGGTGCTCCGGGGTTTGACCGGGTGGATGTGGTGCAGCCGGTGCTGTTCGCGGTGATGGTGTCGTTGGCGCGGTTGTGGCGTTCGGTGGGTGTGGAGCCGGATGCGGTGATGGGTCACAGTCAGGGGGAGATCGCTGCGGCGTGTGTGGCGGGTGCGCTGTCGTTGGAGGACGCGGCGAGGGTGGTGGCCTTGCGGTCGCAGGCGATCGCGGCGGGCCTTGCGGGTCGTGGCGGCATGGTGTCGGTGGGCCTGCCGGTGGATGTGGCCAGGGAGCGTATCGCCGCGTGGGGCGGGGCGATCTCGGTGGCGGCGGTGAATGGGCCGGGTTCGGTTGTGGTGTCGGGTGATGCGGGTGCGCTGGATGAGCTGGTGGTGCTGCTGGAGGGTGAGGGGGTGCGGGTTCGCCGGGTTCCGGTGGACTATGCCTCGCATTCGGCGCATGTGGAGGAGATCCGCGGCGAGTTGCTGAAGGTCCTGGCGGACATCGCGCCGCGCCCGTCGCAGGTGCCGTTCTACTCCACCGTGACCGGTGAGCTGGTGGACACGGCGGGTCTGGACGCCGAGTACTGGTACACGAATCTGCGGCAGACGGTGGAGTTGGAGGCGACGACCCGTGCCCTGCTCGGCAGTGGTCATGGCGTGTTCGTCGAGGTGAGTCCGCATCCGGTGCTCACGCTTCCGGTGCAGCAGACGGTGGAGGCCGCCGACGCGCAGGCGGTGGTCGTGGGCACGCTGCGGCGCGACGAGGGCGGTCTGGAGCGGTTCCTCACCTCCGCCGCCGAGGCGTTCACCCAGGGCGTCCAGGTGGATTGGGCCGCCATACAGGAGGAGCGCGGTGGCCGCCGCGTCGAGCTGCCGACCTACGCCTTCCAGCGCGAGCGTTACTGGCTCAAGGCTCCCGCGGGCGCGGGCGACGCGGGATCGGTCGGTCTGGGTTCGCTGGGGCATCCGCTGCTCGGTGCGGTGGTGTCGATGGCGAGTGGCGGCGGGGTCCTGCTGAGCGGGCGGCTGTCACTGGCCACCCACGAGTGGCTGGCGGATCACGCCGTGCACGGGGTCGTTCTGCTGCCGGGCACGGCGTTCGTGGAGTTGGCGGTACAGGCGGGCGACCAGGTCGGCTGCGGCCGGGTCGCGGAACTGATCCTGGAAGCGCCGCTCATCGTGCCCGAGAAGGGCGGGGTGCACCTTCAGGTCGAGGTGGGCGAGGCGGACGCTTCGGGCCACCGCGAGGTGAGCGTGTTCTCACGGGACGAAGCGGAGGCAGCGGGCGCGGTGTGGGTGCGCCACGCCCGTGGGGCGCTCGCGCCGGCCGCGGGTGCTGAGGCGACCCCCTTCGACTTCGGGGCGTGGCCTCCGCCGGGGGCCGAGGTCGCGGACGTGTCGGGGCAGTACGCGCGGGCAGCGCAGAACGGGTTGCGGTACGGGCCCGTTTTCCAGGGGCTGAAACGTGCGTGGCGGCGTGGCGACGAGGTGTTCGCGGAGGTCTCCCTTCCGGACGGGGAGCGGGAAGGGGCCGGTGAGTTCGGTCTGCACCCGGCCCTGTTCGACGCGGCGTTGCACGCGATGGGTGTGAGCGAGGCTCTGGCGGACGGTTCGGGCGCCCTGCTGCCGTTCTCCTGGCGCGGATTCTCGCTCGGGGCCGTCGGCGCGTCCTCGCTGCGGGTGAGGCTGGCTCCGGTGACGGGCAGCGGTTCCGGCGCGGTGTCGGTGGTGGTGGGGGACGAGTCCGGGCGCGTGGTGGCCTCGGTGGAGTCCTTGGCGCTGCGGCCGGTTGAGGCCGACCGGTTGAAGATCGCGGGCGGGGCGGCGCGGGATGCGCTGTTCCGCGTGGAGTGGGTGGATGCGCCCGCGTTTGACGCGGCGGGCGAGGCGGCGCCGCGGACTGAGGTCATGCGGGTGGCCTCCGCTGGTGCGGATGTGGTCGGTGAGGTGCATGAGCGGGTCCTCGGGGTCCTGGAGCGGGTGCGGGCGTGGGTGGCGGACGAGGATCTCGCGGGTGAGCCGCTGGTGGTGGTGACCCAGGGCGCTGTCGACGCGGGCGAGGGTGTGGTGGATCTGGCGGGGGCTGCGGTGTGGGGTCTGGTGCGGTCCGCGCAGGCGGAGAGTCCCGGGCGTCTGGTGTTGGTGGACACCGATGACGTGGAGGGGGTTGAGGGTGTCCTTCCCGGGGTGTTGGGGCTGGGGGAGGAGCAGGTGGTGGTGCGGTCGGGTGTGGTGCGGGTGCCGCGTCTGGGCCGGTCGGTGGCTTCGGGTGATGCTCGGGAGTCGGGGGTGTTCGGTTCGGGTGCGGTGCTGGTGACGGGTGGTACGGGGGTGCTGGGTGGTTTGGTGGCCCGGCATCTGGTGGTCCGGTATGGGGTCAGGAAGCTGGTGCTGCTGTCCCGGCGTGGTGTGGGGGCCGGGGGTGCGGCGGAGTTGCGGGCGGGGTTGGAGGCCGTGGGCGCCGAGGTGGTGTTCGTGGCCTGTGATGCTGCGGATCGTGGGGCTCTGTCCGGGGTGTTGTCGGGGTTGCCGGAGGGCTTCGGTCTGAGTGGTGTGGTGCATGCGGCGGGTGTGCTGGACGACGGGCTGCTGTCGTCGTTGACCCGTGAGCGGGTCGAGCCGGTGCTGCGGGCGAAGGTGGACGCGGCGTGGAATCTGCACGAGTTGACCGAGGGGATGGGTCTGTCGGCGTTCGTGCTGTTCTCTTCGGCTGCCGGGGTGCTGGGTGGTGCCGGGCAGAGCAGTTACGCGGCGGCGAACGTGTTCCTGGACGGTCTGGCGTCGTGGCGGCGGGCCCGGGGGCTGCCGGGTGTGTCGATGGCGTGGGGTCTGTGGGCCGAGGCCAGCGGCATGACCGGACACCTCGGTGCGCAGGACCTGCTGCGGGTGTCGCGTTCGGGTCTGGTGCCGCTCTCCTCCGAGGAAGGGCTCGAACTGTTCGATGCCGCGCTGGCGTCGGACGAAAGCGTGCCGGTCCCGCTGCGGCTGGACCTCCCCGCGCTGCGCGCGCAGGGCGCCGAACTCCCCGCCCTCTTCCGCAACGTCGTACCCCGGGTGACGACGCGCCGCACCGCGCGATCGCAGCAGACCGCGAGTCTTCCCGACGAACTGCACCGGCGCCTCGCGGGTCTCCCGCAGAAGGCGCAGGACGAGATGCTGGGGGAACTGGTCCGCGTTCAGACCGCGGCGGCCCTCGGCCACGCCACCCCCGAGACGGTGAACACGCGTCAGCCGTTCAAGGAACTCGGCTTCGACTCCCTGATGGCCGTCGACCTGAGGAACCGGCTCACCGCGGAGACCGGCCTGCGACTGTCCGCCACCCTGGTCTTCGACTATCCGACCCCGGTGGCACTCGTCGGCCACCTGCGCGAGGCGATCCTCGGCGAACACGGTGCCACCGCCTCGCCGGGCGCGGGTGTGGTGGCCGCGGCAGGCACACCGGTCGACGGCGACCCCATCGTGATCGTGAGCATGAGCTGCCGTCTTCCGGGCGGGGTGCGCACGCCGGAGGAACTGTGGCACCTGGTGGCGACGGGCACCGACGCGGTGTCCGGGTTTCCGGCCAACCGTGGGTGGGACCTCGACGGGATGTACGACCCGGATCCCGACCGGGAGGGCACGTACTACGTCCGCAACGGCGGATTCCTGCACGACGCCGACCAGTTCGACCCGGCGTTCTTCGGGATCTCGCCGCGTGAGGCGCTGTCGATGGACCCGCAGCAGCGGCTGCTGCTGGAGACGTCGTGGGAGGCGTTCGAGCGGGCCGGCATCGATCCGGTGGCCAACCGGGGCAGCCGATCCGGTGTGTTCGTCGGTGTCATGTACAACGACTACGCCACCCGTCTGTACGGGAACGCTCCGGAAGGCTTCGAGGGCTCCCTCGGCACCGGCAGCGCGGGCAGTGTCGCGTCCGGGCGCATCTCGTACACCCTGGGTCTTGAGGGGCCCGCGGTGACCGTGGACACGGCGTGCTCGTCGTCGCTGGTGGCGCTGCACATGGCGGCCCAGGCACTGCGCCAGGGCGAGTGCGATCTGGCGCTGGCCGGCGGCGTCACGGTGATGTCGTCGCCGGGTGTGTTCGTGGAGTTCAGCCGTCAGCGGGGGCTGTCCGTAGACGGCCGGTGCAAGCCGTTCTCCAACGCGGCGGACGGCACGGGCTGGGCCGAGGGCGTGGGGATGCTGCTCCTGGAGCGGCTGTCGGACGCCCGGCGCAACGGTCACCCGGTGCTGGCGGTGGTCCGAGGCTCGGCGATCAACCAGGACGGCGCGAGCAACGGCCTGACCGCCCCCAACGGCCCGTCGCAGCAACGCGTGATCCGTCAGGCGCTGGCGAGCGCCGGCCTGTCGGCGGCCGACGTGGACGCGGTGGAGGCGCACGGTACCGGTACGACGCTGGGCGATCCGATCGAGGCGCAGGCAGTGCTGGCGACGTACGGCCAAGGGCGCCCCGAGGGACGGCCGTTGCTGATGGGCTCGGTGAAGTCGAACATCGGCCATCCGCAGGCGGCAGCCGGTGTGACGGGTGTGATCAAGATGGTGATGGCGATGCGCCACGGTGTGCTGCCGAAGACGCTGCATCTTGACGAACCGTCGAAGGAGGTGGACTGGTCGGCGGGCGAGGTGCGGCTGCTGGCGGAAGCCGTGAAGTGGCCGGAGACGGGCCGGCCGCGTCGGGCCGCCGTGTCGTCGTTCGGCGTGAGCGGGACGAACGCGCACACCGTCCTGGAGCAGGCTCCGGAGGGCGAGGCGGCCGGGACCGCCGCACCCGAGGCGGCCTCGGGCCCGGTGGCGTGGGTGGTGTCGGGCCGCGGCCCGGCCGGGCTGCGGGCGCAGGCCGGGCGGCTGCGGGAGTTCGTGACGGCCCGTCCGGAGCTGGCAGTTCCGGATGTGGCGCTGTCGCTGGCGACGACCAGGTCCTCGTTCGAGCATCGGGGCGTGGTGACCGGGGCCGATCGCGAGGAACTCCTGGCTCGGCTGGGCGCGCTCGCCGGGAACGAGGCCGGCCCCGGCGTCACGCGCGGTGTGGCGGACGCCCGGGGCCGTTCGGTGTTCGTCTTCCCCGGCCAGGGCGCGCAGTGGAGGGGCATGGCGGTGGGGTTGCTGGACTCCTCGCCGGTGTTCGCGGAGGCGATGGCTGAGTGTGAGTCGGCCCTGTCGGTGTACGTGGACTGGTCGTTGACGGATGTGCTTCGGGGCGCGGAGGGTGCTCCCGGTTTCGACCGGGAGGATGTCGTTCAGCCCGTGCTGTTCGCGGTGATGGTGTCGCTGGCGCGGTTGTGGCGTTCGGTGGGTGTCGAGCCCGATGCGGTGATGGGCCACAGCCAGGGTGAGATCGCTGCGGCGTGTGTGGCGGGTGCGCTGTCGCTGGAGGACGCGGCCAAGGTGGTCACCTTGCGGTCCCAGGCGATCGCGGCCGGCCTTGCGGGCCGTGGCGGCATGGTGTCGGTCGGCCTGCCGCTGGACGCGGCCAGGGAACGTATCGCCGCCTGGGACGGCGCGCTCTCCGTCGCGGCGGTGAACGGCCCGGGTTCGGTCGTGGTGTCGGGTGGCCCGGAGGTGCTGGACGAGCTGGTGGCACAGCTGGAGGGCGAGGCGATCCGGGTCCGCCGGGTTCTGATCGACTACCCCTCGCACTCCGTACACGTGGAGGCGATCCGCGAGGAGCTGCTGAAGGTCCTGGCGGACATCGAGCCGCGGTCCTCCCAGGTGCCGTTCTACTCCACGGTGACCGGCGAACTGCTGGACACCGCCGCCCTGGACGCCGAGTACTGGTACCGCAACCTCCGGCAGACGGTCCAGCTGGAGGCCGCCACCCGCGCCCTCCTCGACAGCGGGCACGGTGTCTTCATCGAGGCGAGCCCGCACCCTGTCCTGATGCTGCCGTTGCAGCAGACCGTGGAGGCCGCCGGGGCGCCGGCGGTGGTCGTCGGCACGCTGCGGCGTGACGAGGGCGGCCTGGAGCAGTTCCTGACCTCCGCCTCCGAACTCCACGTCAGCGGGGCCGACGTCGACTGGCGGAGGGTGTTCGAGGGCCGTGGTGCCCGTCGGGTCGATCTGCCGACCTACGCCTTCCAGCGCCAGCGGTACTGGCTGGACGCGCCGGTCGGTGAGGCGCCCGCCGGCGGGGCGGGGCCGGGCGCGGACAGTGTGGACGCGCGGTTCTGGGAGGCCGTCGAGCGCGAGGACCTGGAGTCGCTGGTCCGCACGCTGGAGGTGGACGACGAGGAGCAGCAGTCGTCCTTGACCGCGTTGCTTCCGGCGCTGTCGTCGTGGCGTCGTCAGCGGCGTGAGCGGAGCACGGTGGACGGCTGGCGCTACAGCGTCGCCTGGACCCCCGTGGCGTCCGCCGCCGACGCCGCGCTCACCGGTACCTGGCTGGTCGTCGTCCCCCGGATCTGCGGTGACGAGGCGTTGCCCGCCTCCGTGGTGGACGGTGTGGCCTTGCGTGGCGCGCGGGTGGTCCGTGTCGTCGCCGACGCGGCCGACGGCCGTGAGGCGATGGCGGAGCGGCTGCGTGCGGCGCTCAAGGAGGCGGGAACGGACCCGGCAGCCGTGTCGGGCGTGTTCTCGCTGCTGGGGCTGGACGAGTCGGCGCACGGATCGTTCGAGGCGGTCCCGGCCGGGCTGGCGGCGACGGTGGGCCTGGTCCAGGGGCTGGGCGACGCCGGTGTGCAGGCCCCGCTGTGGTGCGGGACGCGGGGCGCGGTGTCGGTCGGACGCTCCGAACGGCTGGCGAGCCCGACCCAGGCGATGGTCTGGGGGCTGGGGCGGATCATGGAAGTGGAGTACTCCCGGCGCTGGGGCGGGCTGGTCGACCTGCCCGAGACCGTGGACAGCCGTGCGGTGGACCGTCTGGCCGCGGTACTGGCCGGTGCGGAGGCCGAGAACCAGGTCGCGATACGCGGTTCCGGGGTGTTCGCCCAGCGGCTGGTGCGGGCCCCGGCGCCGGAGAACCCGACCCGGGACGGCTGGCGGCCCACCGGTTCGGTGCTGGTCACCGGCGGTACCGGTGCGCTGGGCGCACATGTGGCGCGGTGGCTGGCGCGTACGGGTGCCGAACACCTGGTGCTGACCAGCCGCCGGGGAATGCAGGCCGAGGGCGCCGCCGAGCTGAAGGCGGAGCTGGAGGCCACGGGCGCCTGGGTGACGGTGGCGGCGTGTGACGTGGCGGACCGTGAGGCGCTGGCGGCGGTGCTGGAGGGGATTCCCGGGCAGTCGCCGTTGAGCGCGGTGGTGCATACCGCGGGTGTCCTCGACGACGGTGTGATCGATGCGCTGACGGTTGAGCGGGTGGCCGGTGTGCTGCGTCCGAAGGCGGACGCGGCGCGGAATCTGCACGAGCTGACCGCCGGGACGGATCTGTCGGCGTTCGTGCTGTTCTCCTCGGCTGCGGGCACGATAGGCGGGCCGGGCCAGGGGAGTTACGCGGCGGGCAACGCGTTCCTGGACGCGCTGGCGTGGCAGCGGCGGGCGGACGGTCTTGCGGCATCGTCCATCGCCTGGGGCGCCTGGGCCGGGAGCGGCATGGCCGTCGACGGGGATCTCGACGAGCAGATGAAGCGGAGCGGTGTCGCTCCGATGGACCCGGAACTGGCGATCTCCGCGCTCCAGCGTGTTCTTGACCTGGACGAGACCCACGCCCTCGTGGTCGATGCCGCATGGGAGCGCTTCGGGGGGGAGCTGGGTGGCGCCAGGCCGGTTCCACTGCTGAGCGAGCTGACGAGGAGGCGGCGGTCGGACGCGGCGTCGGAGCCCTCGGACCCGGCACCGGGCGAGTCGGCCGCGGCGGAGCTGCGTGCCGAACTGGAGGGGCTCTCCCCGGCGAAGCGCCGGCGTTCCCTGCGCAAGCTGGTCCGCCAGCACGTCGCCGCGGTCCTGGTGCATGCGACTCCCGAGGCCGTCGAGAGCGACCAGTCGTTCAGGGAGCTGGGTTTCGACTCGCTGACGGCCGTTCAGCTCCGGAACCGACTGAGCGCGATCACCGGTCTGGAACTGCCGACCACGCTGGCATTCGACTACCCGAACCTCACCGTACTGGCCGAGCACCTGGAGACGAACATGTTTCCGCAGGCCGATGGGGCTGAGCCGAAGGACCCGGAGGAGGACCGGATTCGCGAGGCGCTGGCCTCGGTTCCGTTCGCGCGGTTCCGTGAGGCCGGGCTGATGGACGCCCTACTGGACCTTGCCCGGATCTCGGAGAGCGGTTCTGAGCCGGCGCCCCAAGAAGGAACGAACAGCGCGGTCGACGCGATGGACGTCGACGACCTCGTCCAGAGGGCACTGGGCGGCGCGGACCTCTGATGCTTTTGGAAGTGTGGAGCTACTGATGGCTATGTCCTCCGAGAGAGTGGTCGAAGCGCTGCGCGCTTCCTTGCGGGAAAACGACCGCCTCAAGCTACAGAACCAGCGCCTGGTCGCGGCGTCGCGTGAGCCCCTTGCCATTGTCGGGATGAGCTGCCGCTTCCCCGGAGGCGTGCACACCCCGGAGCAGCTGTGGCAACTCGTCGTCGACGGCGGCGACGCCATCTCAGGGTTTCCGACGAACCGCGGCTGGGACGTCGAGGGGCTGTACCACCCGGACCCCGACAATCCGGGGACGAGTTACGCCCGCGAGGGCGGCTTCTGCCACGAGGCCGACGAGTTCGACCCGCAGTTCTTCGGGATATCCCCCCGTGAGGCCGTGGCGACCGACCCGCAGCAGCGGCTGGTGCTCGAAGCGTCATGGGAGGCGTTCGAACGAACCGGCATCGACCCGCTGTCTCTGCGCGGCAAGCCGGTCGGGGTCTTCGTCGGCACGAACGGCCAGGACTACTCGACTCACCTTCTCGAGGCGGGAGATGGGCTGGAGGGCTATCTGACGGGCAGCGCGGTCAGCGTGGTGTCGGGGCGCATCTCCTACACCTTGGGTCTTGAGGGGCCCGCGGTGTCGGTGGACACGGCCTGTTCGGCATCGCTGGTGGCGCTGCACATGGCCATGCAGGCACTGCGCCAGGGCGAGTGCGATCTGGCGCTGGCCGGCGGTGTGTCGGTGATGTCGACGCCGGGCGCGTTCGTGGAGTTCAGCCGGCAACGGGGGCTCGCCCCCGACGGCCGGTGCAAGCCGTTCGCGAACGCGGCGGACGGCACCGGCTGGTCCGAGGGCGTCGGCATGCTCCTCGTGGAACGTCTGTCGGACGCGCGCAGGAACGGCCATCCGGTGCTGGCGATCGTTCGGGGTTCGGCGATCAACCAGGACGGCGCGTCCAACGGCCTGACCGCCCCCAACGGCCCGTCGCAGCAGCGGGTGATCCGGCAGGCGCTGGCGAACGCGGGGCTGTCGGCGTCGGACGTGGACGCGGTGGAGGCGCACGGCACGGGCACCACGCTGGGCGACCCGATCGAGGCGCAGGCGCTGCTGGCGACGTACGGCAGGGAGCGGTCGGCGGACAGCCCGCTGTGGCTGGGTGCCATCAAGTCGAACATCGGCCATACCCAGGCCGCCGCCGGAGTCGCGGGCGTCATCAAGATGGTGATGGCGATGCGGCACGGTGTGCTGCCGAAGACGCTGCACGTGGACGAGCCGTCGCGGCAGGTGGACTGGTCCGCGGGCGAGGTGCGGCTGCTGACCGAGACCACCGCGTGGCCGGAGACGGGCCGACCGCGCCGCGCGGGCATCTCCTCCTTCGGGGTGAGCGGCACCAACGCGCACACCATCATCGAGCAGGCTCCGGAAGCCGACCGCGACGCACCGGCCGCGACGGTGGCCCCCGAGGCGGACCGGGCCGAGCGGCCCGCCGCCCTGCCCTGGCTGCTGTCCGGCAAGAGCGCGGAGGCGCTCGCCGCCCAGGCCGGCCGGCTCCACGCCCATCTGAGCGCCCACGCGGAGCCGGCGCCTGCGGACGTCGGCTTCTCGCTGGCCACGACCCGATCGGCGTTCGAGCACCGTGCGGCCGTGGTCGCCGGGGACCGGGACGACTTCCTGCGCGGCCTGAAGGCTCTGGCCGCCGGCGAGAACGCGGCTCAGGTCATTCGGGGCACGGCACGGGTCGAGGACACCCTCGCGTTCCTGTTCACCGGCCAGGGTGCGCAGCGTCCGGGCATGGGGCGGGAGTTGTACGAGGCGTTCCCGGTGTTCGCCCAGGCGCTGGACGGGGTGTGCGCGCATCTGGACGTGCTGCTCGACCGCCCGCTGCGCGAGGTGATGTTCGCGGCGGAAGGCAGCGCGGACGCGGAACTGCTGGACCGGACGGCGTTCACGCAACCCGCGCTGTTCGCCGTCGAGGTGGCGCTGTTCCGGCTGCTGGAGCACTTCGGCGTCACCCCGGACGTGGTGATCGGCCACTCCGTCGGTGAGATCGCGGCGGCCCATGTGGCGGGGGTGTTCTCGCTGGAGGACGCGTGCACGCTGATCGCCGCCCGCGGCCGGCTGATGCAGGCGCTGCCCGAGGGCGGCGCGATGGTCGCAGTGCAGGCGTCGCAGGAGGAGATCGCGCCGTCGCTGGCCGGCCGTGAGGCCGAGGTGAGCGTCGCCGCCGTCAACGGCCCGGCCTCCGTGGTCATCGCCGGCGACGAGCCCGCCGTCCTGGAGATCGCCGCGCAGTGGGCGGAGCGGGGCCGCAAGACCCGCCGCCTGCGCGTCAGCCACGCCTTCCACTCCCCGCGTATGGACGCCATGCTGGACGACTTCCGCAAGGTCGTCGAGGGGCTCTCGTTCGCCGCGCCCTCCATCGACCTGGTCTCCAACGTGACCGGCGGGTCGGCCTCGGACGCCGAGGTGTGTGCACCGGAGTACTGGGTGCGCCATGTGCGCCAGGCCGTGCGCTTCGCCGACGGCGTTCGCTCCCTTGCGGCCCAGGGCGTGACCACCTTCCTGGAGGTGGGTCCCGACGGTGTGCTCTCGGCGATGGCACAGGACTGCCTGTCGGACCGGCCCGGGACCGCCTCGGCGCCCGTGATCGTGCCGGGGCTGCGCAAGGACCGCCCGGAGGTCACAGCCCTGACCACGGCGCTGGCCAGCCTGCACGTTCACGGGTCCGCCGTCGACTGGGCCCCGGCCTTCGACGGTCTCGGGGCCCGCAGGGTCGACCTGCCGACCTACGCCTTCCAGCGTCGGCGCTACTGGGCCGAGAAGTCCGCCGACGCGGCCGGTGCCGACGCCGGCGTCCGCCACGAGGTGGACGCGCGGTTCTGGCAGGCCGTGGAGCGGGCGGACCTCGTGTCCCTCGCCAGGACGCTGGACGTCGAGGACCAGGCGTCGCTGGGCGCGGTGCTGCCCGCCCTGTCGGCATACCGGCGCGGCAGCCGCGACCGGTCGACGATCGACGGCTGGCGCTACCGGGTGTCGTGGAAGCCGGTGCCGGACCCGGCCGAGGGGCCGTTGTCGGGGACGTGGCTGGTGGTGGTTCCGGCGGCCCGTGCCGGCGACGAGCCGGTCTCGGGGGTCGTCGCCGGGCTTGAGCGGCATGGCGCGGGTGTGGTGTCGCTCGTGCTGGACGAGCGGGACCTGGACGCGGGCAGCCTGGCGGGGCGGCTGCGTGAGGTGGCCGGGCAGACGCCTGAGCTGGGTGGTGTCCTGTCGCTGCTCGCCCTGGACGAGGAGCCCTGCCCGGGGCATCCGGCACTGTCGGGTGGTGGTGCGCGCAGCCTGGTGCTGGCGCAGGCGATGGTCGAGGCGGATGTTCCGGCCCGGTTGTGGTGCGGTACGCGCGGCGCGGTGTCGGTGGGGCGCTCGGACCGGCTGACCGGCGCCGTGCAGTCGCAGGTCTGGGGTCTGGGACGGGTCGTGGCGCTGGAACACCCCGCGGTGTGGGGTGGCCTGGTGGATCTGCCCGAGTCGCTGGACGAGCGCGGCGCGGCGCGGCTGGCCGGTGTGCTGTCCGCCGGGAAGGGCGAGGACCAGGTCGCGATCCGTGGCTCGGGGGTGTTCGCCAGGCGGCTGGTGCGGGCTGACGCGAGTGGGGGAGCGGAGCGGCCGTGGCGCGCACGTGGCACCGTGCTGGTGACCGGCGGCACCGGCGCGCTGGGCGGCCAGGTGGCCCGTTGGCTGGCGCGCAGCGGTGCCCGGCATCTGGTGCTGACCAGCCGACGCGGCCCCGACGCGCCGGGCGCCGCCGAACTGCGCGACGAGCTTGAGGCGCTGGGCGCGAGGGTGACCGTGGCGGCCTGCGACGTGACGGACCGCGACGCGTTGGCCGCCGTCCTCGCCGACGTTCCGGAGGAGTTTCCGCTCAGCGCGGTGTTCCACGCGGCGGGTGTCGAGCAGGCCGCCGCGCTTGTGGGGATGAGCCTGGCGGACGCGGCGGCGGTGGTGTCCGCGAAGACCGCGGGGGCCGCGCACCTCGACGAACTGCTGGGCGACCGGGAACTCGACGCGTTCGTCGTCTTCTCGTCGATCGCCGGTGTGTGGGGCAGTGGTGGCCAGGCCGCGTACAGCGCCGCCAACGCCTGTCTGGACGCGCTGGCGCAGGACCGCCGGGCCCGGGGCCTGGCCGGCACCGCCGTGGCCTGGGGCCCCTGGGCCGAGGGCGGTATGGCGGCCGCGGAGGGTGTGGAGAGGGAACTCGCCCGTCGCGGCCTGCGCGTCATGGCTCCGGCGCTGGCCATCGCCGCCTTGCAGGGCGCGATCGAGGGCGGCGACACCGCGGTGACCGTCGCCGACATGGACTGGGAGCGGTTCGCCCCCGCCTTCACCCTGGAGCGGCCGAGCTCGTTGATCGGCGACCTCCCCGAGGTCGCGAAGGCGCTGGAGGCCGCGGGCGCGCCCGGCGGGGCGGCTGCCTCGGCGGGCCTGCGGGAGCGGCTGGCGGGGCTCACCGAGGCCGAGACCGACCGGGCCCTGCTCGATCTGGTGCGGGGCCACGTGGCCGCGGTCCTCGGGTTCACCGGCGGGGAGACGGTCGACGCCGGGCGGGCCTTCAAGGAGCTGGGCTTCGACTCGCTCACGGCGGTGGAGCTCCGCAACCGGCTGAACGCGGAGACCGGGCTGGCGCTTTCGGCGACGCTGGTCTTCGACTACCCGAACGCGTCGGTCCTGGCGGACCACCTGCGTGCCGAGGTGCTGGGCACGCGGGGTGCGGTGGCCGCCCCGGTGGCGGTGGCGGCCCGGGTCGACGACGATCCGATCGCGATCGTCGGCATGAGCTGCCGCTTCCCGGGCGGGGTGCACAGCCCGGAGGATCTGTGGGACCTCGTGGCCGGCGGCAGCGACGCGATCTCCGAATTCCCGTCCGACCGCGGCTGGGACGTGGAGGGGATGTACGACCCGGACCCCGAGCGCTCGGGCACGTTCTACGCGCGCGAGGGCGGCTTCCTGCACGAGGCGGGCGAGTTCGACGCGGACTTCTTCGGGATCTCGCCGCGCGAGGCCCTCGCCATGGACCCGCAGCAGCGGCTGCTGCTGGAGACCTCGTGGGAGGTCTTCGAGCGCGCCGGTATCGCGCCCACGTCCGTACGCGGCAACCAGATCGGCGTGTTCGTGGGCGCCGCCACCTCGGGCTACGGGTCCGGCGCCGACGACGACCTGGAAGGACAGCTGCTGACCGGCAACGCGACCTCGGTCGTGTCCGGTCGTATCTCCTACACCTTGGGCCTTGAGGGGCCCGCGCTGACGGTGGACACCGCGTGTTCGTCGTCGCTGGTCGCGCTGCACCAGGCCGCGCAGGCGCTGCGCCAGGGCGAGTGCTCCATGGCGCTCGCCGGCGGTGTGACCGTGCTGGCCACGCCGGCGGCCTTCGTGGAGTTCAGCCGCCAGCGGGGACTGTCGCCCGACGGCCGCTGCAAGCCGTTCGCGGACGCCGCCGACGGCACCGGGTGGTCCGAGGGCGTGGGCATGCTGCTGGTGGAGCGGCTGTCCGACGCCGAGCGCAACGGCCACCGGGTGCTGGCGCTCGTGCGCGGCTCGGCGGTGAACCAGGACGGTGCGTCCAACGGTCTGACGGCGCCCAACGGCCCCTCGCAGCAGCGGGTGATCCGGCAGGCGCTGGCGAACGCCCGCCTGTCGGCCGCCGAGGTGGACGCGGTGGAGGCCCACGGCACCGGCACCATGCTCGGCGACCCGATCGAGGCGCAGGCGCTGCTCGCCACGTACGGCCAGGAGCGGCCGGAGGGCCGCCCGTTGTGGCTGGGCGCGCTGAAGTCGAACATCGGTCACACGCAGGCCGCCGCCGGTGTCGCCGGGATCATCAAGATGGTGATGGCGATGCGGCACGGTGTGCTGCCGCAGACGCTGCATGTGGACGAGCCGTCGCGGGAGGTGGACTGGTCGGCGGGTGAGGTGCGGCTGCTGACCGAGACCACCGCGTGGCCGGAGACCGGTCAGCCGCGCCGGGCCGGTGTGTCGGCGTTCGGCGTGAGCGGCACCAACGCGCACACCATCATCGAGCAGGCCCCGGTGTACGAGGAGGCGGTGCGGAACGACGCTCCCGCCGAGGACCACGGCGTCCTTGCCTGGGCGCTCTCCGGCCGCAGCCCGCAAGCCCTGCGCGCCCAGGCCGAACGGCTGAGGTCGCGTCTGACGGAGCGCACCGAACTGGGCGCGCTGGACGTGGGTTACTCGCTGGCGGCGACACGTTCGGCCCTCGAACACCGTGCGGTGGTCACGGGCACGGATCGCGCCGGACTGCTGCGGAGGCTCGACGCTGTCGCTGCCGGTGAGACCGCCCCCGGAGTGGTGCGGTCCGCCGCGCGTCCGTCGGGTTCGACCGCGTTCCTGTTCTCGGGTCAGGGTGCGCAGCGCCTGGGTATGGGGCGGGAGTTGTACGACGCCTTCCCGGTGTTCGCCCAGGCGCTGGACGGGGTGTGCGCGCATCTGGACGTGTTGCTGGACCGTCCGCTGAAGGACGTGATGTTCGCGGCGGAGGGCAGTGCGGACGCGGACCTGCTGGACCGGACGGCGTTCACGCAACCGGCGTTGTTCGCGGTCGAGGTGGCGTTGTTCCGGTTGCTGGAGCACTGGGGTGTCACCCCGGACGTGGTGATCGGCCACTCGATCGGTGAGATCGCGGCGGCGCATGTGGCGGGGGTGTTCTCGCTGGAGGACGCGTGCACGCTGGTTGCGGCGCGTGGCCGGCTGATGCAGGCGCTGCCCGGGGGCGGCGCGATGGTGGCGGTGCAGGCGTCGGAGGAGGAGGTCGCCGGTTCGCTGGCCGGTCGTGAGGCCGAGGTGGGTGTCGCCGCGGTCAACGGCCCGGCCTCTGTGGTCGTCTCGGGCGACGAGGCGGCCGTGCTGGAGATCGCCGCCCAGTGGGAGCGGGAGGGGCGTAAGACGCGTCGTCTGCGGGTCAGTCACGCGTTCCACTCGCCGCGTATGGACGCGATGCTGGACGATTTCCGCGCGGTGGTCGAGGGGTTGTCGTTCGCTCCGCCCTCGGTTGCGCTGGTGTCGAATGTGACGGGCGGGGCTGCGGGCGCGGGCGAGGTGTGTGTGCCGGAGTACTGGGTGCGGCATGTGCGCGAGGCGGTGCGTTTCGCGGACGGGGTGCGGGCGCTCGGGGCTCAGGGGGTGACCGCCTTCGTGGAGGTGGGTCCTGACGGGGTGCTCTCGGCGATGGCGCGGGAGTGTCTGACGGGGGAGGAGGCATCGGCCTCGGTCGTCGTGCCGGTGCTGCGCAAGGACCGTCCCGAGACGGGGGCGTTGACGACGGCTCTGGCCGAACTCCACGTCCACGGCGTCACCGTCGACTGGGAACAGCTCTTCGCCGGACGCGGCGCGCGGAAGGTCGAACTGCCCACCTACGCCTTCCAGCGGCAGCGCTACTGGCTGGAGGACAGCGGAGGTGCGTCGGGAGACTCCGCCGCCGACAGCGTGGACGCCCGGTTCTGGGAAGCCGTCGAGCGCGAGGACCTGGAGGCCCTGGCCGAGGCGCTGGACGTCGACGGGGACGGCTCGCTGAGCGAACTGCTGCCCGCGCTGTCGTCGTACCGGCGTCAGCAGCGTGACCGGGCCACCGTCGAAGGATGGCGGTACCGCGTCTCCTGGAAGCCGGTCCCGGACATGACCGGCGGGGCCCCCTCGGGGACCTGGCTTCTGGTGGTGCCGGCCGGACTGGCGGACAGCGACGTCACCACGTCGATCGGTCAGGGAATCGGGAAGCACGGCGCCCGGGTCGTGCTGGTGGCGGTCGCGGCCGACACCGACCCCGACGGGCTGACCCGGGCCCTGCTCGGCGCACTCGACGGCGAGACCGGGATCAGCGTGCTGTCGCTGCTCGCCCTCGACGAGGAGCCCCTCGTCGAGGAGCCGCAGGTCGCGGCCGGACTCGCGCTGACCCTGCGGTTGGTGCAGGCCCTGGCGGGGCTGGACATCGACGTTCGGCTGTGGTGCGCCTCGCGGGGCGCGGTCTCGGTGGGACGTTCGGACCGGCTCACCAGCCCGGTGCAGGCGCAGGTGTGGGGCCTCGGCCGGGTCGCGGCCCTGGAGCACCCCCGGATCTGGGGTGGCCTGGTCGATCTGCCCGAGGTCCTCGACGGGCGCGCCGTGGGGCGGCTGGCCGGTGTGCTGTCCGCCGAGGGCGCCGAGGACCAGGCCGCGGTGCGGGGTTCCGGTGTGTTCGTCCGGCGGTTGGCGCGGGTCGCGTCGTCGGGCGGCGGAGCCTGGCGGCCGGCCGGCTCGGTTCTGGTGACCGGTGGCACGGGCGCGTTGGGCGCGCATGTGGCCCGTTGGGCGGTGCGCGAGGGCGCGCGACACGTCGTCCTCACGAGCCGCCGCGGCCTGGCGGCCGACGGTGCGCCCCAGCTGAAGGCGGAACTAGAGGCCATGGGTGCGCTGGTCTCGGTGGCCGCTTGCGATGTGGCCGACCGCGACGCGCTCACCGAGGTGCTGGCGGGAATCCCCGAGGAGTTCCCCCTGCGCGGGGTCGTGCATGCGGCCGGTGTGCTGGACGACGGTGTGCTGGACGGTCTGTCCGTCGACCGGGTCGCCGGGGTACTCGGCGCGAAGGCGTCGGGCGCCAGGCAGCTGCACGAACTGACGGCACATCTGGACCTCGACGCGTTCGTGCTGTTCTCGTCGTTCGCCGGTGTGGTGGGCGGCGCCGGACAGGGCGCCTACGCGGCGGCGAACGCCTACCTGGACGCGCTCGCGGTGCTGCGCCGCGGCGCCGGTCTCGCCGGTACGGCGGTCGCCTGGGGCCCCTGGGCCGAGGCCGGGATGGCCGCCGAAAGCCGCGCCGGGGAACGGGTGCGCGGCGGCGTGGTCGCCGCGATGGACCCGGCGCCGGCCGTGGCGGCGCTCGGTTGGGCCGCCGGCCATGACGAGGCTTCGCTCGTCGTCGCCGACGTCGACTGGAAGCGCCTGGCCTCGGCACATGCCACCTCCGGCGGCGGCGCTCTCCTCAGCGACATCCCCGAGGCGCACCAGCACCTGACCGCGGACGACGCCGGTACCGAGGCGGAAGCCGCCACCTTCGCCCAGAAGCTCGCCGGGCTGTCGGCGGCCGAGCGCAACCAAGCAGTCCTGGAACTGGTACAGGGCCACGCCGCCGCCGTGCTCGGCCACGCTTCGGCCCGGTCGATCGAGCCCGGCCGGGCCTTCCGCGACCTCGGGTTCGACTCCCTCACCGCGGTCGAGCTGCGCAACCGGCTGGACCTCGCGACCGGACTGCGCCTGCCGGCCACACTGGTCTTCGACTATCCGAGCGCCGCCGAACTGGCCGACCACCTCGACGCCGAGGCGTTCGGCTCCGCCCAGCCGGCCCTGTCCGCCCCCGAACCGAGGACCGCCCCCGTGGACGGCGACCCGATCGCGATCGTCGCGATGAGCTGCCACTTCCCCGGGGATGTGCACACACCGGAAGACCTGTGGAAGCTGGTCGCCCAGGGCGGCGACGCCATCGCCGAGTTCCCCGGCGACCGCGGCTGGGACCTCGACGGTCTGTACGATCCCGACCCCGGGCGGCTCGGCACGTCCTACGCACGCGAGGGCGGCTTCCTCTACGGCGCCCCGGAATTCGACGCGAAGTTCTTCGGGATCTCACCGCGTGAGGCGCTCGCCATGGACCCGCAGCAGCGGCTGCTGCTGGAGACCTCGTGGGAGGCGTTCGAACGCGCCGGTATCGCCCCCGAGTCGCTGCGGGGCACCCGGGCGGGCGTGTTCGTCGGCACGAACGGCCAGGACTACGCCGGACTGTGGCTGGACGCGCAGGGCGACCTGGAAGGCCACCTGGGCACGGGGAGCGCGGCCAGCGTGGTGTCGGGGCGCATCTCCTACACCTTCGGTCTGGAGGGTCCCGCGGTGACGGTGGACACCGCGTGCTCGTCGTCGCTGGTGGCGCTGCACATGGCCATGCAGGCGCTGCGGCAGGGCGAGTGCGACCTGGCGCTGGCCGGCGGTGTGTCGGTGATGTCGACGCCCGGCGCGTTCGTGGAGTTCAGCCGTCAGCGCGGACTGGCCCCCGACGGCCGGTGCAAGCCCTTCGCGGACGCGGCGGACGGCACCGGCTGGTCCGAGGGCGCCGGCATGCTCCTCGTGGAACGCCTGTCGGACGCGCGCAGGAACGGCCATCCGGTGCTGGCCGTCGTGCGCGGCTCGGCGATCAACCAGGACGGCGCGTCCAACGGCCTGACCGCCCCCAACGGCCCGTCGCAGCAGCGGGTGATCCGGCAGGCGCTGGCGAGTGCCGGGCTGTCGGCGGCCGAGGTGGACGTCGTGGAGGCGCACGGTACGGGTACGACGCTGGGTGACCCGATCGAGGCGCAGGCCCTGCTGGCCACCTACGGCCAGGGGCGGCCGGAGGGGCAGCCGCTGTGGCTGGGTGCCGTCAAGTCGAACATCGGCCATACCCAGGCCGCCGCCGGTGTCGCCGGTGTCATCAAGATGGTCATGGCGATGCGCGAGGGCGTGTTGCCGAAGATCCTTCACCTGGACGAGCCGTCGCGGCAGGTGGACTGGTCGGCGGGTGACGTGCGTCCGCTGACCGAGGCCACCGCGTGGCCGGAGACGGGGCGGCCGCGCCGGGCGGGTGTCTCCTCGTTCGGGCTGAGCGGCACCAACGCCCACACCATCATCGAGCAGGCCCCCGACCTGGAAGAGGCCGTGACCGCGGAGCCGGCCCTGCCCGAGACGCCGGTGACGGCGGCCGTGGTGCCGTGGCTGGTGTCCGGCAAGAGCCGGGAGGCGCTGCGGGCGCAGGCCGAGCGGCTCGCCGCGCATGTGGCCGCCAGAGCCGACCTCGGCGCGCTGGACGTGGGCTACTCGCTGGCGACCCGCTCCGTGTTCGAACACCGGGCCGTGCTGGTCGGCGAGGACCGGGAGACCCTCCTGCGGGGTCTCGACGCCGTGGCCGGGCACGGGATCGCTTCCGGCGTCGTCCAGGGGCAGGCCGTACCGGGTGGCAGGACGGCGTTCCTGTTCTCGGGTCAGGGCGCGCAGCGTCCGGGCATGGGGCGGGAGTTGTACGACGCCTACCCGGTGTTCGCCCAGGCGCTCGACGGGGTGTGCGCGCATCTGGACCTGCTGCTCGACCGCCCGCTGCGCGAGGTGATGTTCGCGGCGGAGGGCAGTGCGGACGCCGAGCTGCTGGACCGGACGGCGTTCACCCAGCCCGCGCTGTTCGCGGTCGAGGTGGCGCTGTTCCGGCTGCTGGAGCACTTCGGTGTCACCCCGGACGTGGTGATCGGCCACTCCGTCGGTGAGATCGCGGCAGCGCACGTGGCGGGGGTGTTCTCGCTGGAGGACGCGTGCACGCTGATCGCCGCCCGCGGCCGGCTGATGCAGGCGCTGCCCGAGGGCGGCGCGATGGTCGCCGTACAGGCGTCCGAGGAGGAGGTCGCCGCCTCACTCGCCGGCCGTGAGCACGAGGTGAACATCGCCGCCGTCAACGGGCCGTCGGCGGTGGTGATCGCGGGCCACGCGGCCGCGGTCCAGGAGGTGGCGGACACATGGAAGGCGAGCGGGACGAAGACTAGGTGTTTGCGGGTCTCACATGCGTTTCACTCTTTCCTCATGGACAGTGTGTTGGACGCGTTCGGCCACGTGGTCCGTGAGGTCTCTTTCGAACCGCCGGCCATGGCGCTGGTGTCCAATGTCACCGGTGCGCTGGTGTCGGAGGATGAGACGAGTTCTCCGGATTACTGGGTTCGGCATGTGCGTGAGGCGGTGCGGTTCGCGGATGGGATACGTTCGCTCAAGGCGTTGGGCGTGACCAGGTTCCTGGAAGTGGGTCCCGACGGTGTGCTCACCGCGATGGCTCAGGACTGCCTCGCGGAAAGCGCCGAAGACACCTCAGCGGCAATGCTGGTTCCCGTGCTGCGCAAGGAACGCCCCGAAGCAGGGGCGTTGATGACGGCCCTGGCCGAATTGCACGCGCACGGTGCCGCGGTGAACTGGGAATCGGTATTCGCCGGGCGGGGCGCCGGCAAGGCGGAGCTTCCGACATACGCGTTTCAGCGCGAGCGGTTCTGGCCGGAGGCGTCCGCGGCCGGAGGTGTCCGCGATGCGGGTTCGGCCGCCGCGGACTCGGTGGACGCGCGGTTCTGGGAAGCGGTCGAGCGCGAGGACCTCGAAGCGCTCGCCGAGACACTCGACGTCGACGGCGACACGCCGCTGAGTGCGGTCCTGCCCGCGCTGTCCGCCTATCACCGGAGCAACCGCGAGCAGTCCACGATCGACGGTTGGCGCTATCGGGTGGTGTGGAAGCCGGCTGCGGAGGCGGCCGGTGGATCGCTGTCGGGGACGTGGCTGGTGGTGGTTCCGGCGTCCCGTGCCGAGGACACGCTGGTGGCGGAGGTCTCCTCCGGGCTCGGCCGGCACGGCGCGGATGTGATGTCGCTGGTGGTGGACGAGCGGCACCTCGACGCCGGGGCGCTGGGCGAGCGGCTGCGTGAGGTGGTCGCCGACGCGCCCGCCCTGGGCGGAGTGCTGTCCCTGCTCGCCCTGGACGAGGAGCCCTGCCCGGAGTTCCCCGCGCTGTCCGGCGGCTTCGCTTCCACGCTGACGCTGGCGCAGGCGTGGGTGGAAGCGGGTGCCGCCGCCCCCCTCTGGTGCGCCTCGCGGGGCGCCGTGTCGGTGGGGCGTTCGGATCGGCTCACCGGTGTGCTGCAGTCGCAGGTGTGGGGCCTGGGCCGGGTCGTGGCGCTGGAGCACTCGGCGGTGTGGGGCGGTCTGGTGGATCTGCCCGAGGTGCTGGACGAGCGTGCGGTGGGCCGGCTGGTCGGTGTGCTGGCCGCCGGGGGCGATGAGGACCAGGCCGCCGTACGAGGCTCGGGCGTGTTCGTTCGGCGCCTGGTGCGGGCTGAAGCCGGGGTCGGTGAGGGGGCGGACCGGCCGTGGCGAGCCGGCGGTTCGGTGCTGGTGACCGGTGGTACCGGGGCACTGGGTGCTCGGATCGCGCGGTGGGCGGTGGCCCGGGGAGCCGAGCACGTGGTGCTGACGAGCCGTCGCGGCATCAAGGCTCCGGGAGCGCCCGAACTGCGCGGGGAACTCGAAGCCCTGGGTGCCCGGGTGACCGTCGCGGCCTGCGACGTGGCCGACCGGGCGCAACTGGCCGCGGTACTGGACGCCGTCCCGGACGAACTCCCGCTGACGGCCGTCTTCCACGCGGCGGGTGTGGAGCAGGCCGCCGAGTTGGCGACGATGAGCCTGGCGGATGCCGCCGGCGTGGTGTCGGGGAAGGTGGCGGGTGCCGTCCATCTGGATGCGTTGCTGGGTGATCGTGAGCTGGACGCGTTCGTGGTCTTCTCGTCGATCGCGGGTGTGTGGGGCAGTGGTGGCCAGGCCGCGTACGGTGCGGCGAACGCGTATCTGGATGCGCTGGTGCAGGAGCGTCGGGCGCGGGGTCTTGCCGGTACGGCGGTGGCCTGGGGTCCTTGGGCCGGGGGTGGTATGGCGGCCGGTGGCGGGGGCGGTGAGCTGGCGCGTCGGGGGCTGGTCTCGATGGCGCCGGGTCTGGCGGTCGCCGCGTTGCAGGGGGCGGTCGCGGGTGACGACGGTGTGGTGGCGGTCGCCGATGTGGACTGGGGGCGGTTCGCTCCCGCGTTCACGATCGGGCGGCCCAGCCCGCTCATCGGCGACCTGCCCGAGGTCATCTCGGCCCTTGAACAGGACCGCGCCGCCGAGGAGAGTCACGCGGAGAGCGGATCACGGCTGAGGGAACGGCTCCTCGCGCTGGCGCCGGGTGAGCGGCAGCGCGCCGTGCTCGACCTGGTACGCGGTCACGCGGCCGCGGTTCTCGGATTCTCAGGTACGGAGGGCGTGGAATCCGACCGCGCCTTCAAGGAATTGGGATTCGACTCGCTCACGGCGGTAGAATTCCGCAACCGGTTGAACGCGGACACGGGTCTGCGACTGCCCACGACACTGGTCTTCGACTATCCCAACGCAAGGGCGCTCGCGGAACACGTACGCGTGGGCGTCCTCCCCGACGAGGGGACTTCCGCCACTCCGCTGCTCGCGGATCTGGAAAAACTCGAGGCATCACTCTCCACGGCTGAGCCGGACAATGCCGAGCGAACGGCCATCGCATCCCGACTCCAGATGCTCCTCGCCAAACTGAACGGCGGCGAGGACGGATCGACGGACGCCGAGAGCATTACGCAGCGGCTTGACGACGCGTCGGACGACGACCTCTTCGATTTCATCGAAAACGAGCTCAGCTAAATGTGATCGCCGAGGTGCAGGTCTCTGGCCTCCTTCCATTCCTCAGTCTTCTTTGACTCGTAACAGGCAAGGTTTTCATGGTGAACGAAGATAGGCTTCGGGACTACCTCAAGCGGGTAACAGCAGATCTGCACCAAGCACGCCAACGCCTGCGCGAGCTGGAGGCAGGAGAGCAGGAACCCATCGCGATCGTGGCGATGAGCTGCCGCTTCCCGGGCGGTGTGGGAAGCCCGGAGGACTTGTGGCGGCTCGTCGCCGGCGGGGGTGACGCCATCTCCGAATTCCCGTCCGACCGCGGCTGGGACGTGGAGGGGATGTACGACCCGGACCCCGAGCGCTCGGGCACGTTCTACGCCCGTGAGGGCGGCTTCCTGCACGAGGCGGGCGAGTTCGACGCGGACTTCTTCGGGATCTCGCCGCGCGAGGCCCTTGCCATGGATCCGCAGCAGCGGCTGCTGCTGGAGACCTCGTGGGAGGTCTTCGAGCGGGCGGGCATCGCTCCGGGGTCGGTGAAGGGCCGTCGCGGCGGCGTGTTCGTGGGCGCGGCCACCTCGGGCTACGGGGCGGATGTCGATGGCTTTCCGCAGGAGATCGAAGGCCATCTGCTGACCGGCACGGCGACCTCGGTCGTATCGGGCCGCATCTCGTACACCCTGGGCCTGGAGGGCCCCGCGGTGACGGTCGACACGGCCTGTTCGTCGTCGCTGGTGGCGCTGCACCTCGCGGTCCAGGCGCTGCGCCAGGGCGAGTGCGATCTGGCGCTGGCCGGCGGCGCGACGGTGATGTCGACGCCGGGCGCCTTCGTGGAGTTCAGCCGCCAGCGCGGTCTGGCGCCCGACGGCCGCTGCAAGCCGTACGCGGACGCGGCCGACGGCACGGGCTGGTCCGAGGGCGTGGGCATGCTGCTCGTGGAGCGGCTGTCGGACGCGCGCAGGAACGGCCACCCCGTGCTGGCGGTCGTACGGGGTTCGGCGGTCAACCAGGACGGTGCGTCCAACGGCCTGACCGCCCCGAACGGCCCCTCGCAGCAGCGGGTCATCCGCGACGCGCTGACGAGCGCCCGACTGGCCCCGTCCGAGGTGGACGTGGTGGAAGGACACGGGACCGGCACGTCCCTGGGCGACCCGATCGAGGCGCAGGCCCTGCTGGCCACGTACGGCCAGGAGCGGCCGGAGGGCCGCCCGTTGTGGCTGGGCGCGCTGAAGTCGAACATCGGTCACACGCAGGCCGCCGCCGGTGTCGCCGGGATCATCAAGATGGTCATGGCGATGCGGCACGGTGTGCTGCCGCAGACGCTGCACGTCGACGAGCCGTCGCGGGAGGTGGACTGGTCGGCGGGTGAGGTGCGGCTGCTGACCGAGGCCACCGCCTGGCCGGAGACCGGTCAGCCGCGCCGGGCCGGCGTCTCCGCCTTCGGCGTGAGCGGCACCAACGCGCACACCATCATCGAGCAGGCCCCGCCGGTCGAGGACGAGACCGGGGAGAGCCCGGCGTCCGACGGTGACGCCGGCGTGGCCACCTGGCTCCTGTCGGGTCGTGGCGCGGACGCGCTGCGGGCGCAGGCCGCGCGGCTGAGGGCGTTCCTGCTGGAGCGGGCCGAGCCGACCCCGCTGGACATCGGCCACTCGCTGGTGGCGACGCGGTCCGTGTTCGAGCACCGTGCCGTGGTGTCCGGTGCGGACCGTGCGGAACTCCTCGCCGGACTTGAGGCCGTCGCCGCGGGCGAGGCCGCCCCCCACGTGCTCCAGGGCGTGGCCGGGTCGGCGGTCAAGACGGCGTTCCTCTTCTCCGGCCAGGGTGCGCAGCGCCTGGGCATGGGGCGGGAGCTGTACGACGCCTTCCCGGTGTTCGCCCAGGCGCTGGACGAGGTGTGCGCGCACCTGGACGTGGTGCTGGACCGTCCGCTGCGTGAGGTGCTGTTCGCGGCGGAGGGCAGTGCGGAATCCGAGCTGCTGGACCGGACGGCGTTCACCCAGCCCGCCCTGTTCGCGGTCGAGGTGGCGCTGTTCCGCCTGCTGGAGCACTTCGGCGTCACCCCGGACGTGCTGATCGGCCACTCGATCGGTGAGATCACCGCCGCCCACGTCGCCGGGGTGTTCTCGCTGGAGGACGCGTGCACCCTGGTGGCCGCGCGCGGCCGGCTGATGCAGGCGCTGCCCGAGGGCGGCGCGATGGTCGCCGTCCAGGCGTCGGAGGAGGAGGTCGCGGCATCGCTCGCCGGCCGCGAGGCCGAGGTGAGCGTCGCCGCCGTCAACGGCCCGGCGGCCGTGGTCGTCGCGGGCGACGAGGCCGCCGTCCTGGAGATCGCCGGACAGTGGGAGCGAGAGGGCCGCAAGACGCGTCGCCTGCGGGTCAGCCACGCCTTCCACTCACCCCGCATGGACGCCATGCTGGACGACTTCCGCCGTGTCGTGCGGGGGCTGTCCTTCCAGACCCCCACCCTGGGGCTGGTCTCCAACGTCACCGGTGAGCCGGCCGGGGCCGACGAGGTGTGCTCGCCGGAGTACTGGGTGCGGCATGTGCGCGAGGCCGTGCGCTTCGCCGACGGTGTCCGCTCCCTCGCGGCGCAGGGCGTCACCGCGTACATCGAGGTGGGCCCCGACGGTGTGCTCTCCGCGATGGCGCGGGACTGCCTCGCCGCACAGGCGGCCCCGGCCCCGGCCGTGGTGCCGGTCCTGCGCAAGGGACGCCCCGACGCGCAGGCGCTCACGGCCGCGCTGGCCGAGGCCCACGTCCACGGTGTGACGGTGGACTGGGAGCAGGTCTTCGCCGGACGGGGCGCCCGCACCGTCGAGCTGCCGACGTACCCCTTCCAGCGCCGGCTCTACTGGCTGGAGGGCACGAACGGTGCGCCGACCCGTTCCGCCGCGGACAGTGTGGACGCCCGGTTCTGGGACGCGGTGGAGCGCGAGGACCTGGAGGCGCTGGCGAAGGCGCTGGACGTCGACGGCGGCGGCTCGCTCGGCGAGCTGCTGCCCGCGCTGTCCTCGTACCGGCGTCAGCAGCGTGACCGGGCCGCGGTCGGCGGCTGGCGGTACCGGATCTCCTGGAAGCCGGTCTCGGAGACCCCCGCGGCCACGCTGTCGGGGACCTGGCTCGTGGTCGTCCCCGCCTCCGGGGTCGACGACGTGTTCGCGGAGTCGGCGTCCGCCGCGCTCCGGCGGCACGGTGCCGATGCCGTTCGCCTGGTGGCGGACGAGGCCGACCTCGCCCCCGGTGCGCTGGCGGCACGGCTGCGCGAGATCGCCGCCGATCCGTCCGGGATCGGCGGCGTGCTGTCCCTGGTGGGCCTGGACGAGCGGCCCTGCACCGAGCACCCGGCGGTCTCCCGCGGCCTCGCGCTGACGCTGACGCTGGTGCGCGCCCTGGCCGAGACGGACCTCCGGGCCCGGCTGTGGTGCGTCACCCGGGGGGCGGTGTCGGTGGGCCGCTCCGACCGGCTCACCAGCGCCGTGCAGGCGGAGATCTGGGGCCTCGGCCGGGTCGCCGCGCTGGAGCACCCGCGCCTCTGGGGTGGCCTCGTCGACCTGCCCGAGACCCTGGACGAGCGCGCCGCCGCGCGACTGGTCCGGGCGCTGTCCGCCGGGGACGGCGAGGACCAGGTGGCGGTGCGCGGATCCGGAGCGTACGTCCGGCGCCTCGCCCGCCTCACGGTGGGCGACGAGTCGGCCGAGCGTACGTGGCGGCCCCGGGGCTCGGTGCTGATCACCGGCGGCACCGGTGCCCTGGGCGCGCACGTGGCGCGCTGGGTCGTGCGCGAGGGCGCCGAACACGTGGTGCTGACAAGCCGCCGGGGCCCGCTCGCCGAGGGCACTTCCGAACTCACGGCGGAACTTGAGGAACTCGGCGCCGAGGTGACCGTGGCGGCCTGCGACGCCGCCGACCGCGACGCCCTCGCCGCGGTGCTGGCCGCCGTCCCCGAGCGGTATCCGCTCAGCGCCGTCGTGCACGCGGCGGGCATCGTGGACGACGGTGTGCTGGACGGCCTGACCGTCGACCAGCTCGCCGGGACCCTGGCCGCGAAGGCCGAGGGCGCGCGCCATCTGCACGAGCTGACCGCGGAGTTGCCGCTCGACGCGTTCGTACTGTTCTCCTCGTTCGCCGGCGTCGTGGGCGGCGCGGGCCAGGCCGCCTACGCGGCGGCCAACACCTACCTGGACGCGCTGGCGCAGCAGCGCCGCGCCCAGGGCCTGGCCGCCACCGCGGTCGCCTGGGGCCCGTGGGCCGGGAGCGGCATGGCCGCGAGCGGCCGCGCCGGGGAGCGGACGCGCGGCGGGCCACTGCCCCCCATGGCCCCCTCGCTGGCCGTGGACGCGCTGCGCTGGGCCGTGGGCCACGACGAGGCCGCCGTGATCGTGGCCGACGTCGACTGGACCGGCATGGCCCCGACGCTGAGCGCGGGCCCCGGCGCCCTCGTCAGCGACATCCCCGAGGCGCGCGCGCTCCTGACCGCCGCGGCCGGGACCACCGGCCGGGCGACACCGGGCCACGACCTGCGGGACCAGCTGGCCGGACGGTCGGACGAGGAGCAGCGCCTCCTCCTGCTCGACCTCGTCCGCACCCACGCGGCCTCGGCGCTCGGCCACTTCTCGGCGGAGTCCGTCGAGCCGGGCCGCGCCTTCCGGGACCTCGGATTCGACTCCCTCACCGCCATCGAGCTGCGCAACCGGCTCGACCTGGCCACCGGTCTGCGCCTGCCCGCGACCCTCATCTTCGACCACCCGACCGCCGATGCCCTGGCGGGCCGTCTGTGGCGGGAACTGGGCGGGGCCACCCCCGAAGCGGCCACCTCGGCGGCGGCGCACCCGGCGCGGCCGGAGGACGACGACCCCATCGCGATCGTGGCGATGAGCTGCCGCTTCCCCGGTCGCGTCGAGACCCCGCAGGACCTGTGGCGACTGCTGGCCGAGGGCGGCGACGCCGTCGCCGGGTTCCCCGCCGACCGCGGCTGGGACGTCGAGGGCATGTACCACCCGGACCCCGAGCACCCGGGCACCTGCTACGCCCGCGAGGGCGGTTTCCTCTACGGGGCGCCCCAGTTCGACCCCGCGTTCTTCGGGATCTCGCCGCGCGAGGCGGTGGCCATGGACCCGCAGCAGCGGCTGCTGCTGGAGACGTCGTGGGAGGCGTTCGAGTACGCGGGCGTCAGACCGGCCGCACTGCGCGGCACCCGGACCGGCGTGTTCGTGGGCACCAACGGCCAGGACTACTCCATGGTCACGCTCGACGCCCCGGAGGACTTCGGCGGCCATGTGGGCACGGGCAGCGCGGCCAGTGTGGTGTCCGGCCGCATCTCGTACACGTTCGGCCTTGAAGGGCCGGCCATGACGGTGGACACGGCGTGTTCGTCGTCGCTGGTCGCGCTGCACCTCGCGGTGCAGGCGCTGCGCCAGGGCGAGTGCGATCTGGCGCTGGCCGGCGGTGTGTCGGTGATGTCGACGCCGGGTGCCTTCGTGGAGTTCAGCCGTCAGCGCGGTCTGGCGCCCGACGGCCGCTGCAAGCCCTTCGCGGAGGGCGCGGACGGCACCGGCTGGTCCGAGGGCGTGGGCATGCTGCTCGTGGAGCGGCTGTCGGACGCGCGCAGGAACGGCCACCCCGTGCTGGCGGTCGTCCGCGGCTCCGCCGTCAACCAGGACGGTGCCTCCAACGGCCTGACGGCGCCCAACGGCCCGTCCCAGCAGCGGGTGATCCGGCAGGCGCTGGCCAGCGCCGGGCTGTCGGCCGCCGAGGTGGACGCGGTCGAGGCACACGGCACCGGTACCACCCTGGGCGACCCGATCGAGGCGCAGGCGCTGCTCGCCACCTACGGCCAGGACCGGCCGGAGGGCCGTCCGCTGTGGCTGGGTGCCATCAAGTCCAACATCGGTCACACGCAGGCCGCTGCGGGCGTCGCCGGTGTCATCAAGATGGTGATGGCGATGCGCGCGGGCGTACTGCCGCAGACGCTGCACGTCGACGAGCCGTCGCGGCAGGTGGACTGGTCGGCGGGTGAGGTGCGGCTGCTGACCGAGTCCACCGCCTGGCCGGAGACCGGTCAGCCGCGCCGGGCCGGTGTCTCCTCGTTCGGACTCAGCGGCACCAACGTGCACACCATCATCGAGCAGGCCCCCGACCTCGAAGAGACCGTGGCCCCGGAGCCGGCCCTGCCCGAGACGCCGGTGTCGGCGGCCGTGGTGCCGTGGCTGGTGTCCGGCAAGACCCGGGAGGCGCTGCGGGCGCAGGCCGAGCGGCTGTACGGGCAGGTGGCGGAGCGGGAAGACGTCGGCGTGCTGGATGTCGGACACACGCTGGCGGCCAGGACGGTGTTCGAGCACCGGGCCGTGCTGGTGGGCGAGGACCGGGAGACCCTGCTGCGCGGTCTGCGGGCCGTCGCGGAGGGCGGAATCGCCTCGGGGGTCGTCCAGGGACAGGCCGCCACGGCCGGAAGGACCGCGTTCCTGTTCACCGGTCAGGGCGCGCAGCGCCTGGGCATGGGGCGGGAGTTGTACGACGCCTTCCCGGTGTTCGCCCAGGCGCTGGACGGGGTGTGCGCGCACCTGGACGTGCTGCTCGACCGTCCGCTGCGCGAGGTGATGTTCGCGGCGGAGGGCAGTGCGGACGCCGAGCTGCTGGACCGGACGGCGTTCACGCAACCCGCCCTGTTCGCGGTCGAGGTGGCGCTGTTCCGCCTCCTGGAGCACTGGGGTGTCACCCCGGACGTGCTGATCGGCCACTCGATCGGTGAGATCGCCGCCGCGCATGTGGCGGGGGTGTTCTCGCTGGAGGACGCGTGCACGCTGGTCGCGGCCCGCGGCCGGCTGATGCAGGCGCTGCCCGGGGGCGGCGCGATGGTCGCCGTCCAGGCGTCCGAGGAGGAGATCTCCGGATCGCTCGCCGGCCGCGAGGCCGAGGTGAGCGTCGCCGCGGTCAACGGCCCGGCCTCCGTGGTTGTCGCGGGCGACGAGCCTGCCGTCCTGGAGATCGCCGCCCAGTGGGCGGAGCGGGGCCGCAAGACCCGCCGCCTGCGCGTCAGTCACGCCTTCCACTCCCCGCACATGGACGCGATGCTGGACGACTTCCGCGCCGTCGCCTCCGGCCTCTCCTACCAGCCGCCCTCCATCGCCCTGGTCTCCTGTGCGACGGGCGAGGCGGCGGACGCGGACGAGGTGTGCGCGCCCGAGTACTGGGTGCGGCACGTGCGCCAGACCGTGCGCTTCGCGGACGGTATGCGGGCACTCACCGCCCGGGGCGTCACCAGGTTCCTGGAGGTCGGCCCCGACGGTGTGCTCTCCGCGATGGCGCGGGACTGCCTGACGGAGGACCGGGCCGCGGCCCCGGCCGTGGTGCCGGCGCTGCGCAAGGACCGCCCCGAGGCCCAGGCGCTGACGACGGCGCTGGCCCAACTCCACGTCCACGGGGCCCCGGTGGAGTGGGAGTCCCTCTTCGCCGGGCGCGGCGCGCGGATGGTGGAGCTGCCGGCGTACGCCTTCCAGCGTGAGCGGTACTGGCCCGAGGTGTCCCTCTCCCCGAGCGGCTGGGCCACGCCGGGCGCCGCGGACTCGGTGGACGCGCGGTTCTGGGAAGCGGTCGAGCGCGAGGACCTCGAAGCGCTCGCCGAGACGCTCGACGTCGACGGCGAGACGCCGCTGAGCGCGGTGCTGCCCGCGCTGTCCACGTACCACCGCACCACACGCGACCGGTCCACGGTCGACAACTGGCGCTACCGCGTGGCGTGGAAGCCGGTCGCGGACGTGACCGGTGGCCCGCTGTCGGGCACGTGGCTGGTGGTGGTTCCGGCCGCCCGTGCCGAGGACGCGCAGGTGGTGGAGATCGTCTCCGGGCTCGGTCGGCACGGCGCGGACGCGGTGTCGCTGGTGGCGGGCGAACGGGACCTCGACGCCGGGGCGCTGGGGGAGCGGCTGCGCGGTGCGATCGCCGACGCGCCCGCCCTGGGCGGAGTGCTGTCCCTGCTCGCCCTGGACGAGGAACCCTGCCCGGAACACCCCGCGCTGCCAGGCGGCTTCGCCCTGACACTGACGCTCGTGCGGGCCATGGCGGACGCGGGCATCGAGACCTCGCTGTGGTGCGGTACGCGCGGTGCCGTGTCGGTGGGCCGCTCCGAAAGGCTCGACCACCCCACGCAGGCGATGGTGTGGGCGCTGGGCCGGGTGGCCGCGCTGGAGCTGCCGCAGCTGTGGGGCGGTCTGGTCGACCTGCCCGAGGTGCTGGACGAGCGCGCGCTCGCCCGGCTGGCCGGTGTGCTGGCCACCGGGACCGGCGAAGACCAGGTGGCGGTGCGCGGTTCCGGGGTGTTCGCACGCCGCCTGACCCGTTCGGCCGCGCCGACGGCAGGCGGAACGACCTGGCGGGCGCGCGGCACGGTGCTGGTGACCGGCGGCACGGGTGCGCTCGGCGGTCAGGTGGCCCGCCTGCTGGCCCGCAACGGCGCCGAACACCTGGTGCTGACGAGCCGTCGCGGCATCAAGGCTCCGGGAGCGCCCGAACTGCGCGGGGAACTCGAAGCCCTGGGTGCCCGGGTGACCGTCGCGGCCTGCGACGTGGCCGACCGGGCGCAACTGGCCGCGGTGCTGGACGCCGTCCCGGACGAGCATCCGCTGACGGCGGTGGTCCACGCGGCGGGCGCCAACGGAGCCGGGCCGCTGGCCGAAACCGGCCTGGCGGATGCCGCCGGCGTGGTGTCGGGGAAGGTGGCGGGTGCCGTCCATCTGGATGCGTTGCTGGGTGATCGTGAGCTGGACGCGTTCGTGGTCTTCTCGTCGATCGCGGGTGTGTGGGGCAGTGGTGGCCAGGCCGCGTACGGTGCGGCGAACGCGTATCTGGATGCGCTGGTGGAGGAGCGTCGGGCGCGGGGTCTTGCCGGTACGGCGGTGGCCTGGGGTCCTTGGGCCGGGGGTGGTATGGCGGCCGGTGGCGGGGGCGGTGAGCTGGCGCGTCGGGGGCTGGTCTCGATGGCGCCGGGTCTGGCGGTCGCCGCGTTGCAGGGGGCGGTCGCGGGTGACGACGGTGTGGTGGCGGTCGCCGATGTGGACTGGGGGCGGTTCGCTCCCGCGTTCACGATCGGGCGGCCCAGCCCGCTCATCGGCGACCTGCCCGAGGTCCAGCGGGCGCTGGCCGGCGCCGCACACACCGAAGGCGCCGGCGCCGGCTCCGCACTGCGGGAGCGGTTGGCGGGGCTGACCGAGGCCGAGACCGACCGGGCCCTGCTCGATCTGGTGCGCGCCCACGCCGCGGCCGTTCTCGGCTTCGCGGGTGCGGAGGCCGTCGAGCCCGCGCGCGCCTTCAAGGAGCTGGGCTTCGACTCGCTGACCGCGGTGGAGTTCCGCAACCGCCTGAACGGCGAGACCGGGCTGGCGCTTTCGGCGACGCTGGTCTTCGACTACCCGAGCGCCACGGTGCTGGCGGACCACCTGCGTGCCGAGGTGCTGGGCACGCGGGGAGCGGTGGCCGCGCCCTCGGCGGTGGCGGCTCCGGTCGACGACGACCCGGTCGCGATCGTCGGGATGAGCTGCCGCTTCCCCGGCGGTGTGCGCAGCCCGGAGGAGCTGTGGAACCTCGTCGCGGCCGGTACGGACGCCGTCGTGGACTTCCCCTCCGACCGCGGATGGGACGTCGACGGGATGTACGACCCCGACCCGGACCGCTCCGGCACGTTCTACGCCCGTGAGGGCGGGTTCCTCGACGGGGCGAGCGAGTTCGACGCGGCGTTCTTCGGGATCTCGCCGCGTGAGGCGCTCGCCATGGACCCGCAGCAGCGGCTCCTGCTGGAAACCTCGTGGGAGGCGTTCGAACGGGCCGGTATCGACCCGGCGTCCGTGCGCGGCAACCAGATCGGCGTCTACGTCGGCGCCGCGACCTCCGGCTACGGAGCCGGGCTGCACGAGATCCCCGAGGGCCTGGAAGGGCAGCTGCTGACCGGCAGCGCCACCTCCGTGGCGTCGGGCCGCATCTCCTACACGCTGGGCCTTGAGGGGCCCGCCATGACGGTGGACACCGCGTGCTCGTCGTCGCTGGTCGCCCTGCACCAGGCCGCGCAGGCGCTGCGCCAGGGCGAGTGCTCCATGGCGCTCGCCGGCGGCGTCACCGTGATGACCAGCCCGGCCGCCTTCGTGGAGTTCAGCCGTCAGCGCGGGCTCGCCCCCGACGGCCGCTGCAAGCCGTTCGCCGACGCGGCGGACGGCACCGGCTGGTCCGAGGGCGTGGGCATGCTGCTCGTGGAGCGGCTGTCCGACGCGCGGCGCAACGGCCACCAGGTGCTGGCCATCGTGCGGGGCTCCGCCGTGAACCAGGACGGCGCGTCCAACGGTCTGACGGCGCCCAACGGCCCCTCGCAGCAGCGGGTGATCCGCCAGGCCCTCGCCAACGCCAGGCTGTCGCCCGCCGACGTCCAGGTGATCGAGGCACACGGCACCGGAACGACGCTGGGTGACCCGATCGAGGCGCAGGCGCTGCTGGCCACCTACGGTCAGGAGCGCCCGGAGAACCTGCCGCTGTGGCTCGGATCGATCAAGTCGAACATCGGTCACACGCAGGCCGCCGCCGGTGTCGCCGGCGTCATCAAGATGGTGATGGCGATGCGGCACGGCGTCCTGCCGCAGACGCTGCATGTGGACGAGCCGTCGCGGGAGGTGGACTGGTCGGCGGGTGAGGTGCGGCTGCTGACCGAGGCCACCGCGTGGCCCGAGACCGGTCAGCCGCGCCGGGCCGGTGTCTCCGCCTTCGGCGTGAGCGGCACCAACGCGCACACCATCATCGAGCAGGCCCCAGTCCCGGTCGAGGCGCAGTCCGCTCCGGCGGCTCCCGCCGACGATCAGGGCACGGCCCCCTGGGTGCTCTCCGCCCGGAGCCCGCAAGCCCTCCGCGACCAGGCCGAGCGGCTGCGCGCCCACCTGCTGGAAGGGGCCGGGCCCGGCGTTCTGGACATCGCCGAATCGCTGGTCGCGACGCGATCGGTGTTCGAGCACCGCGCGGTCCTGCTGGGCACCGAACGCGAGACGCTGCTGCGCGGCCTGGAGACCGTCGCCGCGGGCCACGACGCCCCCGGCATCGTCCAGGGGCAGGCGGCCGCGAGCGGGAAGACCGCGTTCCTGTTCACCGGCCAGGGTGCGCAGCGTCCGGGCATGGGGCGGGAGTTGTACGAGGCGTTCCCGGTGTTCGCCCAGGCGCTGGACGGGGTGTGCGCGCATCTGGATGTGCTGCTGGACCGTCCGCTGAAGGACGTGATGTTCGTGGCGGAGGGCAGTGCGGACGCCGAGCTGCTGGACCGGACGGCGTTCACGCAACCGGCGCTGTTCGCGGTCGAGGTGGCGTTGTTCCGGCTGCTGGAGCACTGGGGTGTCACCCCGGACGTGCTGATCGGCCATTCGGTGGGTGAGATCACCGCCGCGCACGTCGCCGGGGTGTTCTCGCTGGAGGACGCGTGCACGCTGGTTGCGGCGCGTGGCCGGCTGATGCAGGCGCTGCCCGGGGGCGGCGCGATGGTGGCGGTGCAGGCGTCCGAGGAGGAGATCTCCGGATCGCTCGCCGGCCGTGAGGCCGAGGTGAGCGTCGCCGCCGTCAACGGCCCGACCGCCGTGGTCATCGCCGGCGACGAGGCGGCCGTGCTGGAGATCGCCGGGCAGTGGGCGGAGCGGGGCCGCAAGACCCGCCGCCTGCGCGTCAGCCACGCCTTCCACTCCCCGCACATGGACGCCATGCTCGACGACTTCCGCGCCGTCGCGAGGACGCTCACCTACCACGGCCCGTCCATCGCGTTCCTCTCGAATCTCACGGGTGAGCAGGCGGGTGCCGAAGAGGTGTGCTCGCCGGAGTACTGGGTGCGGCACGTACGGGAGACCGTCCGCTTCCTCAACGGGGTGCGGACCCTCGAAGCGCAGGGCGTCACCGCGTACATCGAGGTCGGCCCCGACGGCGTACTGTCCGCCATGGCCCGGGACTGCCTGACCGAACCGGCCGACGACCTCGCGGCCGACGATGCACCGGCCCCTCTGCTGGTTCCGGTGCTGCGCAAGGACCGCCCCGAGACCCAGGCACTCGTCGCGGCCCTCGCCGAGACGTACGTCCACGGCGAAACCGTCGACTGGCGGGCGTTCCTCGCCGGACGCGGCGCCCGCCGCGTGGACCTTCCGACGTACGCGTTCCAGCACCAGCGCTACTGGCTGGAGCCCGGTGTCGCGGCGGGAGACGCCGCCGCGTTCGGCCTCGACCCGGCCGACCACCCGCTGCTGGGCGGAACCGTCCCCCTCGCGGGCGCCGACGGACTCGTGTTCACCGGAACGCTCTCGCTGCACACCCAGCCCTGGCTGGCCGACCACGTCCTGCGCGGCGAGGCGGTCCTGGCCACCACGGCCCTCGTCGAACTGGCCGTTCGCGCCGGCGACGAGGTCGGCCTCGGCCACGTGGAAGAACTCGTCGTCCAGGCCCCGCTGGTCCTCCCCCGGGGAAGCGGCGTCCAGATCCAGCTCGCCCTCGGTGAGGAGGACGAGTCCGGCACCCGTTCGCTGGAGGTGTACTCACGAGCCGCCGAGCCGGCGGGCACGGACGAGTGGATCTGCCACGCCAGCGGTGTGCTCGCCCCGGAGCCGGACGACGTCGCGACCGCGGAAGGAGCGATGCGCTTCGCCTCCGCCGCATGGCCCCCGCCCGGCGCCGAGCGCGTCGACGTGGACGGCCTGTACGAGCTGCTCGCCGACGACGGCCTCGTCTACGGACCCTCGTTCCGTTGCCTCCGAGCCGTCTGGCAGCGCGACGACGAGGTGTTCGCCGAGGTCGGCCCGGCCGAGGAGTCCGTCGCGGACGCCGAGCGGTTCGGGCTGCACCCCGCACTTCTGGACGCGGCGCTCCAGCCGCTCGGCCTCGGTGTGCTGGACGGCGTGGGGCGCGGCCGGATGCTGTTCAGCCTGGCCGGGGTGTCGCTGTACGCCTCCGGTGCCTCCGCGTTGCGTGTCCGGCTCGCCCGTACGGGGACGGACACCCTGTCCCTGGCCGTGGTCGACGGAGCCGGGGAAGCCGTGCTCTCCGCAGCCAAACTGACGTTGCGGCAGGTCGTCACGGAGCGGCCGGAGATCCCGGCCCCGGAGACGGCAGAGGCCGACGCTTCGGCCGGAGCGGCCACCGACACCCCCGTCGAGGAGGCATCTGCCAAGCCCGCCCGCCGCCGCAGGACCACACGACGCAGCGCCGGGCGGGGCGCCGGATCGGACTCCGGACCGCTCGCCGCGCTGCGGGAGCGGCTGACCGGGCTCTCCCAGCCGGAACAGGATCGGCTCCTGCTCGATGTGCTCCGCACCCATGTCGCGGCGGTGCTCGGACACGCCTCCGCCGACGCGGTCCAGGGCTCGCAGGCGTTCAAGGACCTCGGTTTCAGCTCGCTGACCGCCGTGGAGTTCCGCAACCGGGTGAGCAAGGCCACGGGCCTGCGCCTGCCGGCGACGGCGGTGTTCGACTACCCGACCCCCGCCGAACTGGCGAAGTTCGCCCGCGCCGAGGTGCTCGGCGCGCGGACCGGAGCCGTGCAGCCGGTGCCGGTCGCGGTGGCGGGCGACGACGAGCCGATCGTGATCGTGGGCATGAGCTGCCGCTACCCCGGAGGGGTGGCCACCCCCGAGGACCTGTGGGACCTCGTGGCCCAGGGCCGGGACGGCATCTCGCCCTTCCCGACGGACCGTGGCTGGGATGTGGAGAACCTCTACGACCCGGACCCCGACGAGCCCGGCAAGTGCTACACGCAGGAGGGCGGCTTCCTGCACAGCGCCAGCCTGTTCGACCCCGCGTTCTTCGGGATCTCGCCGCGTGAGGCGATATCCATGGACCCGCAGCACCGCCTGCTGCTGGAAACCTCGTGGGAGGCGCTGGAGCGGGCCGGTATCGACCCGGTCTCCGCGAAGGGCAGCCGGACCGGCGTCTTCGCCGGTGTGACCTACCAGGACTACGGCGGTGTCCTCGTCGGCTCTCAGGAGAGCGTCGAGGGTCTCGTCGGCACCGGTGTCTCGCCGAGTGTGCTCTCGGGCCGTATCTCCTACACGCTGGGCCTCGAAGGGCCCGCCATGACGGTGGACACCGCGTGCTCGTCGTCGCTGGTCGCCCTGCACCTCGCGTGGCAGGCACTGCGCCAGGGCGAGTGCTCGCTGGCCCTGGCCGGTGGTGTGACGGTGATGTCCACCCCGATGTCGATGATCGAGTTCAGCCGCCAGCGCGCGCTCGCCTCCGACGGCCGCAGCAAGCCGTTCTCGGCCGCCGCGGACGGCGCGAGCTGGGCCGAGGGCGTCGGCATGCTCGTCCTTGAGCGGCTGTCGGACGCGCGCCGCAACGGCCACCCCGTCCTGGCCGTGGTGCGCGGCAGCGCGGTGAACCAGGACGGTGCGTCGAACGGTCTGACGGCGCCCAACGGCCCCTCGCAGCAGCGGGTCATCCGGCAGGCGCTGGCGAACGCCCGCCTGTCGGCCGCCGAGGTCGACGCGGTGGAGGCGCACGGTACGGGCACCACGCTG
Source organism: Streptomyces zinciresistens K42 (assembly GCF_000225525.1). GTDB lineage: Bacteria > Actinomycetota > Actinomycetes > Streptomycetales > Streptomycetaceae > Streptomyces > Streptomyces zinciresistens. The sequence continues at coordinate 80,236 of NZ_AGBF01000003.1, forward strand.
GGTGACCCGATCGAGGCGCAGGCGCTGCTGGCCACCTACGGCCAGGAGCGCCCCGAGGGCCGGCCGCTGTGGCTGGGCGCCATCAAGTCGAACATCGGTCATTCGCAGGCGGCGGCGGGTGTGGGTGGCGTCATCAAGATGGTGATGGCGATGCGGCACGGTGTGCTGCCGAAGACCCTGCACCTCGACGAGCCCTCGCCGCACGTCGACTGGACGGCGGGCGACGTCGAACTGCTGGCCGAGGCCAGGCCGTGGCCGGAGACCGGGCATCCGCGGCGCGCGGGTGTGTCGGCGTTCGGCATGAGCGGCACCAACGTGCACACCATCCTGGAGCAGGCTCCCGAGGCCGAGACGGCCGAGGCCGCCGAGTCCGAGGCGGCCGACGGCCCGGTGGCGTGGATCGTGTCGGGCAAGAGCAACGACGCGGTGCCGGACCAGGCCCGCAGGCTGCGGGAGTTCGTGGCCGCACACCCGGAGTTGCGTGCCGCGGATGTGGCGCTCTCCCTGGCGACGACCAGGTCCGCGTTCCAGTACCGGGCCGCGGTGACCGGGACCGGCCGGGAGGAACTCCTGGAGCGTCTGGAGGCGCTGTCCGAGGGCGCCAAGGCACCGGGTGCGGTCCGGGCGAGCGCCGTCGAAGCACCGGGCCGTTCGGTGTTCGTGTTCCCCGGTCAGGGGGCGCAGTGGCTCGGTATGGGTGTGGGGCTGCTGGAGTCTTCGCCGGTGTTCGCGGAGTCGGTGGGTGAGTGTGAGTCGGCTCTGTCGGTGTATGTGGACTGGTCGTTGACGGATGTGCTGCGGGGTGTGGAGGGTGCTCCGGGTTTTGACCGGGTGGATGTGGTGCAGCCGGTGCTGTTCGCGGTGATGGTGTCGCTGGCGCGGTTGTGGCGTTCGGTGGGTGTCGAGCCGGATGCGGTGATGGGCCACAGCCAGGGTGAGATCGCGGCGGCGTGTGTGGCGGGTGCGCTGTCGCTGGAGGACGCGGCGAGGGTGGTGGCCTTGCGGTCGCAGGCGATCGCGGCCGGTTTGGCGGGTCGTGGCGGCATGGTGTCGGTGGGCCTGCCGGTGGATGCGGCCAGGGAGCGTATCGCCGCGTGGGGCGGGGCGATCTCCGTGGCGGCGGTGAATGGTCCGGGTTCGGTTGTGGTGTCGGGTGATGCGGGTGCGCTGGATGAGCTGGTGGTGCTGCTGGAGGGTGAGGGGGTGCGGGTTCGCCGGGTTCCGGTGGACTATGCCTCGCATTCGGCGCATGTGGAGGAGATCCGCGGCGAGTTGCTGAAGGTGCTGGCGGGCATCGCGCCGCGCCCGTCGCAGGTGCCGTTCTATTCGACCGTGTCGGGTGAGCTGGTGGACACGGCGGGTCTGGACGCCGAGTACTGGTACACGAATCTGCGGCAGACGGTCGAGCTGGAGGCGACGACCCGTGCCCTGCTCGGCAGTGGTCATGGCGTGTTCGTCGAGGTGAGTCCGCATCCGGTGCTCACGCTTCCGGTGCAGCAGACCGTGGAGGCCGCCGACGCGCAGGCGGTGGTCGTGGGCACGCTGCGGCGGGACGAGGGCGGACCCGAGCGGTTCATGACGTCGATCGCCGAGCTTCATGTCCATGGGGCCGACGTCGACTGGCGGAAGGTGTTCGCCGGACACGGCGCCCGCCGGACCGACCTGCCGACCTACGCCTTCCAGCGGCAGCGGTACTGGCCGCAGCCGGCCGAGGACGGCGGGCTCGGCAACGGCCCCGTCTCCGAGGCCGACGCGGCGGACGCCCGGTTCTGGGAAGCCGTCGAGCGCGAGGACCTCGAAGGACTGGCACGTACCCTGGAACTCGACGGCCAGGCGCCGCTGAGCGCGGTGCTGCCCGCCCTGTCGTCGTACCGGCGAGGCAGGCGTGACCGTTCGACGGTCGACAACTGGCGCTACCGGATCAACTGGAAGCCCCTCATCGACCCGTCGCCGTCCGGCTCCGAGCAGGAGCAGGGCGCCCCGATCACCGGTACGTGGGTGGTCGTCGTCCCGCCGGTCGACAGCGCCCGTGACCTGGCGGAGCGCATCGCGCGGGACGTGGAGCGCCATGGTGCCCGCATGGTGCGGGTGGACCTGGACGCGACGGAGCCGGAGCGGTCGTCACTGGCGGAGCTCCTGCGGGCCGCGGCCCCCGGCACACCCACCACGGACGGCTCCCAGCAGGACGGAACGCCCGCGATCGACGGAGTGCTCTCCCTGCTCGCGCTGGACGAGGAGGCGCTGGCCGGGCACCCGAACCTTCCGCGCGGCTTCGCCGCGACCGTGGCCCTGGTCCAGGCGCTGAGCGACATCGACATCGATGTGCCGCTGTGGCTCGCCACCACCGGAGCCGTGTCCGTGGGCCGCTCCGACCGGGTCGGCAGCGCCGAGCAGTCCCTGGTGTGGGGTCTGGGCCGGGTGGTCGGCCTGGAGTACGCACAGCGCTGGGGCGGTCTGGTCGACCTGCCCGAGTCGCCGGACGCGATCGACGAGCGAGTGCTCAACCGCCTGGTCGGCCTGATCGGGCGCTCCGGTGACGAGGACCAGGTCGCGGTGCGCGCCTCCGGGGTCTTCGCCCGACGGCTCGTCCGGGCGCCCTTGGGCGATGCCCGGCCGGCCCGCGTCTGGGAGCCTCGCGGCACCGTCCTGATCACCGGTGGAACCGGCGCGCTCGGCGGCCGCCTCGCCCGCTGGCTCGCCCGAGGCGGTGCCGAGCACCTGGTGCTGACCAGCCGCCGCGGCCCGGACGCGCCCGGCGCGGCCGAGTTGAGGGACGAGCTGACGGACCTGGGCGCGCGGGTCACCGTCGCCGCCTGTGACGCCGCCGACCGGGACGCACTGCGGGAGCTGCTCGACGGACTGCCCGCGGAGTACCCGCTGACCGCGGTGGTGCACGCGGCCGGTGTGCTGGACGACGGCCTCATCGACACCCTCACCGTCCCCCGGACGCACGGGGTCTTCCGGCCCAAGGTGGACGCCGTGGTGAACCTCCACGAGCTGACCCGGGACCTGGACCTGTCCGCGTTCATCCTCTTCTCCTCCTACGCCGGAACCGTCGGCGGTGCCGGTCAGGGCAGCTACGCCGCCGCGAACGCCTTCCTCGACGCCCTGGCGCAGCAGCGCCGCGCCCAGGGGCTGGCCGCGACCTCGGTGGCCTGGGGCGCCTGGGGCGGCGGGGGTCTGGTGGACGACACCACCGCGGCCCAGCTCAAGCGGCGCGGTATGCCGCCGCTGGTGCCCGAACTCGCCGTGGACGCCCTCCAGCAGGCGCTCGACCACGACGAGGTGGACATCACCGTCGCCGATGTGGACTGGGAGCGCTACGCCCCCGGCTTCGCCGCGGCCCGGCCGCGTCCGCTGCTGAACGAACTGCCGGAGGTGCGGCAGGCCCTGTCGGCGGCGGAGGCCGAGCTGGGCGCGGCGCTCACCGGGCTGGCCCGGCGCCTCGAAGGGCTGTCGGCCGTCGAACGCGAGGCGGAGGTGCTGGACGTCGTCAGGTCCCACGCCGCCGAGGTGATCGGATACCCGAGCGCCGACGCGGTGGAGCCCGACCGGGCCTTCAGGGACATCGGGTTCGACTCGCTGACCGCCGTGGAACTGCGCAACGGCCTCAGCGCGGCCGCCGGGGTGAACCTGCCGGTCACCATGGCCTTCGACTACCCGACGCCCACCGTGCTCGCGCGGTTCATCCTCGGCGAGGTGCTGGGCACCGCGCCCGCGCCGGCCGATGACCTGCCGGTGGTGACGGGCACGGCGGTGGACGACGACCCGATCGCGATCGTGTCGATGAGCTGCCGCTTCCCCGGCGGGGTGCGCACTCCGGAGGACCTGTGGCGGCTGGTCTCCGAGGGCAGCGACGTGATCAGCGCCTACCCGACCAACCGTGGCTGGGACCTGGGCGACCTCTACAACCCGGACCCGGAGAACACGGGCACCAGCTACGCGAGCGGCGGCGGCTTCGTCTACGACGCCGACGAGTTCGACCCGGCGTTCTTCGGGATCGCCCCGCGTGAGGCGCTGACCATCGACCCGCAGCAGCGGCTGCTGCTGGAGACCTCCTGGGAGGCGATCGAGCGGGCGGGCATCGACCCCGCGTCGCTCAAGGGGAGCCGGACGGGCGTCTTCGCGGGAAGCAACGGCCAGGACTACATCGGCCTGCTGCTGACCGCCCCCGGCGGACCCGACGGCTACCTCGGCACCGGCAACGCGGGCAGCGTCGTCTCGGGCCGTGTCTCCTACACCTTCGGCCTCGAAGGACCGGCCGTCACGGTGGACACGGCGTGCTCCTCGTCGCTGGTGGCGCTCCACATGGCCGTGCAGTCGCTGCGCCAGGGCGAATGCTCCCTTGCGCTGGCCGGCGGTGTCACGATCATGTCGACCCCGGGCTCGTTCGTGGACTTCAGCCGCCAGAAGGGGCTGTCGTCCGACGGACGGTGCAAGGCGTTCGCGGCCTCGGCCGACGGCACGGGCTGGGGCGAGGGCGTCGGTGTGCTGCTGCTCGAGCGGCTGTCGGACGCGCGCCGCAACGGCCACCCGGTGATGGCGATCGTGCGGGGGTCCGCCGTCAACCAGGACGGTGCCTCCAACGGTCTGACGGCGCCCAACGGGCCGTCGCAGCAGCGGGTGATCCGCCAGGCCCTGGCCAGCGCCGACCTCGCCGCCCACCAGGTGCAGGCGGTCGAGGCGCACGGCACCGGCACCAGGCTCGGTGACCCGATCGAGGCGCAGGCACTGCTGGCCACCTACGGCCAGGGCCGCCCCGAGGGCCGGCCGCTGTGGCTGGGCTCCGTCAAGTCCAACATCGGGCACACGCAGGCGGCCGCCGGCGTGGCAGGTGTCATCAAGATGGTGATGGCCATGCGGGAGGGCGTGCTGCCGCGGACGCTGCACGTGGACGAGCCCACCCCGCACGTGGACTGGACGGCGGGAGAGGTCCGGCTGCTCACCGCGCCGACCGCGTGGCCGGAGGGCGACGAGCCGCGCCGGGCCGGCATCTCCTCGTTCGGCATCAGCGGCACCAACGCCCACACCATCATCGAGCAGGCCCCGGAGCCGGAGGCGGTGGAGCGGGTCCGTACGGACGACCCGACCGGATCGCGAACGCTTCCCTGGACGGTCACAGCCAAGGGCGCCGAGGCGCTGCGCGCCCAGGCCAGGAGCCTGCACGCCCACGTGTCGGCCCACCCCGAGCTCGACCTGAACGACGTGGGCCACTCGCTGGCGGCCACCCGGTCGGTCTTCGACCACCGCGCCGTGCTCCTGGGCGCTGACCGGGACAGGCTGCTGAACGCTCTGGACGCCATCGCCTCCGGTACCGCGGCCCCTGGAGTCATCCGGGGATCCGTGGGCACGGCCGGCAAGTCGGCGTTCCTGTTCTCGGGTCAGGGCGCGCAGCGTCCGGGAATGGGCCGGGAGTTGTACGACGCCTACCCGGTGTTCGCCCAGGCGCTCGACGAGGTGTGCGCGCATCTGGACGTCCTGCTCGACCGCCCGCTGCGCGAGGTGATGTTCGCGGCGGAGGGCAGCGCGGACGCCGAGCTGCTCGACCGGACGGCGTTCACGCAACCCGCGCTGTTCGCCGTCGAGGTGGCGCTGTTCCGGCTGCTGGAGCACTTCGGCGTCACCCCGGACGTACTCATCGGTCACTCGGTGGGAGAGGTGGCCGCGGCCCATGTGGCCGGGGTGCTCTCGCTGGAGGACGCGTGCACGCTGATCGAGGCGCGCGGCCGGCTGATGCAGGCGCTGCCCGAGGGCGGCGCGATGGTCGCCGTCCAGGCGTCCGAGGAGGAGATCGCGCCGTCGCTGGCCGGCCGTGAGGCCGAGGTGAGCGTCGCCGCCGTCAACGGCCCGGCCTCCGTGGTCATCGCCGGCGACGAGGCCGCCGTGCTGGAGATCGCCGGGGACTGGGCCGAGCAGGGCCGCAAGACGCGCCGCCTGCGGGTCAGCCACGCCTTCCACTCGCCCCGCATGGACGCCATGCTGGACGACTTCCGCGACGTCGTCTCCCGCCTGTCCTTCGAGGCACCGTCGATCTCGCTGGTCTCCAACCTCACGGGAGCGTCGGCGGGCGCGGACGAGGTGTGCTCGCCCGAGTACTGGGTGCGGCACGTGCGGGAGGCCGTGCGCTTCGCCGACGGGGTACGGGCCCTGGAGAAGCTCGGGGTGACCTCGTTCCTGGAGGTGGGCCCCGACGGTGTGCTCACCGCGATGGCGCAGGACTGCGTGACGGCCGACAACGCCGGAGCCGCTCTCACCCTCGTTCCCGCGCTGCGCAAGAACCGTCCCGAGGTCCCGTCGCTGACCACGGCCCTGGCCGAACTCCACGTCCACGGCACCACGGTGAACTGGTCGACGGCGTTCGCCGGGCTGGACGTCCGGCGGGTGGAGCTGCCCACCTACGCCTTCCAGCGGCAGCGCTACTGGCCGAAGGCCGGCGGCCCCATGACCGGGGACGTCTCCTCCGTCGGGCTCAGCTCCCCCGACCACCCCCTGCTGGGTGCCGGAGTCGAACTCGCGGGCCGGGACGGATTCCTGTTCACCAGCAGGCTGTCGGTGCAGAGCCAGCCGTGGCTGGCCGACCACGCGATCGCGGGCGCGGCCCTGTTCCCCGGGACCGGCTTCCTCGAACTCGCCATCCGCGCCGCCGACCAGGTCGGCTGCGGGCGGGTCGAGGAGGTCACCCTGGCCACCCCGATGGTCCTGCCCGAGAACGAAGCGGTCCAGGTGCAGCTCTGGGTGGGTGACGCGGACGACACGGGCCACCGCTCGCTCAGCCTGTACTCCCGCCCCGCCGACGCGCCCTCGGACCAGTCGTGGACGCAGCACGCGGCCGGCGCGCTGGCCCCGACCGGCCCCGAGCCGTCGTTCGACCTGGCCGCATGGCCCCCGGCGGACGCGGAAGCCCTGGACATCAGCGACTTCTACGAGCGCTTCGCCGCCTCCGGGTTCGCCTACGGCCCGGTGTTCCAGGGCCTGAGTGCCGCCTGGCGCTCCGGCGACGACGTCTACGTCGAGGTCGGGCTCGCAGCGGAGCACGCGTCGGACGCGGCCGACTTCGGCCTCCACCCGGCGCTGCTGGACGCCGCCGTGCAAGCGGTGACCTTCGTCGCCCTGGAGGACGTCGGCCTCTCCCGGCTCCCGTTCTCCTGGAGCGGGGTGTCGCTCCACGCCGGCGGCGCGTCCACGCTGCGGGTGCGGCTCACCCGGCTGGGACCGGATTCCATCTCCCTCGCGGTGGCCGACGGAACCGGCCGCCCGGTGGCCTCGGTCGAATCCCTCGTGCTGCGCCCGGTGTCGGTGGACCACATCGACACGGCCAGGACATCGGCGTTCCGCGACTCGCTGTTCACGCTGGACTGGACCCCCGTACCGGCCGTCGACCCGGCAGGGGCGGCGACGGCGCGGTGGGCCGTGGTGGGCACCGACCACTACGGACTCGCCGCCGGCGCGATCGCCGGAGCCGAGGTGAGCGCCTACGCCGATCTCGACGCGCTGGGCGCCGCGATCGACGCTGGCGCCGCCGCCCCGGAGGCGGTGCTGGTCTCCTACGCACCGGGCCTCGACGACGAGGCGGCCCGGAGCAAGCCCAAGAACAAGGCGAAGGGCAAGGGCAGAGCCAGGGGCAGGAGCAAGGCCAAGCCGGTCCCGGAGCCCGCGGACGCCGTCCACGCGGTGACGCACCACACGCTCGGCCTGATCCAGGGCTGGCTCGGCGACCGCCGGTTCGACTCCTCCCGCCTGGTCTTCGTGACCTCGGGCGCCATGGCGCCCGAGGACCGCGAGGAGAGCCCGGACCTGATCCACGCACCCCTGTGGGGCATGGTCCGGTCCGCGCAGTCGGAGAACCCGAACTGCTTCGTCCTGGTGGACCTGGACCCGCGGGAGCCCGCCGAGGCGTCCAAGGCGGCACTGCCCGCGCTCCTCGCCGGCGACGAGCCGCAGGCCGTGGTCCGCGAGGGCACGGTGCTCGGCCAGCGCATGGCCCGGGTCTCCTCGGGCACCGCACTGCTGCCGCCCGCCGGAACACGGGAATGGCGCCTGGACATGCACGCCAAGGGAACCCTGGAGAACCTGGCGCTGCTGCCCTGCCCCGACGTCACCGAAGCGCTCGGCGAGAACGAGATCAGGGTCGAGATGCGCGCGGCGGGGATGAACTTCCGCGATGTGCTCAACGCCCTGGGGATGTACCCCGGTGAGGCCGGGCCGCTCGGTGGCGAGGGCGCCGGCACCGTGACCGAGGTCGGCCCCGGAGTGACGGACCTGACCCCCGGCGACCGGGTGATGGGCATCTTCGGCGGGTCGTTCGGCCCGGTCGCCATCACCGACCGGCGCGTCGTCGCCCGGGTGCCGCAGGGCTGGACGTTCGAGCAGGCGGCGTCGACTCCCATCGTGTTCCTGACGGCCTACTACGCCATGGTGGACCTGGGTGGTCTCCAGGCCGGCCAGTCGGTGCTGGTGCACTCGGCGGCCGGTGGTGTGGGCATGGCCACGCTGCAACTGGCACGGCATCTCGGGGCCGAGGTGTTCGGCACCGCGAGTGAGGGCAAGTGGGACACCCTGCGGTCGCTGGGCCTGGACGACGAGCACATCGCGTCGTCGCGGACGCTGGACTTCGAGAAGAGCTTCCTCGACGTGACCGGTGGACGCGGTATGGACGTGGTGCTCGACTCGCTGGCGCGGGAGTTCGTGGACGCGGGCCTGCGCCTGCTGCCGCGCGGCGGCCGGTTCCTGGAGATGGGCAAGACCGACATCAGGGCGGCGGAGGAGGTGGCCGCCGCATACGGCGGCGTCTCCTACCAGGCGTTCGATCTCATCGAAGCCGGACCCGACCGCATCCAGGAGATGTGGGGCGAGCTGATCACCCTGTTCGAGGACGGGGTGCTGCGGCCGCTGCCGGTACGCACCTGGGACGTCCGCAGGGCACCCGAGGCATTCCGCTTCATCAGCCAGGCCCGCCACACCGGCAAGGTGGCGCTGACCATCCCGAGGACGCTCGACGGCCCGGGAACGGTGCTGGTCACGGGTGGTACGGGTGGTCTGGGGGCGCTGCTGGCCAGGCATCTGGTGGTGGAGCACGGTGTCGGGCGTCTGGTGCTGACGAGTCGTCGTGGTGTCGAGGCGCCGGGTGCGGCGGAGTTGGTGGCGGAGCTGGCCGGGCTGGGTGCCGAGGTGCGGGCCGTGGCGTGTGACGTGGCCGACCGGGCGTCGGTGGAGGGGCTGCTGGCGGGGATCGGTTCGGAGCATCCGCTGTCGGCGGTGGTGCATGCGGCGGGTGTGCTGGACGACGGTGTGGTGGAGTCGCTGACGCCGGAGCGGGTGGACAGGGTGCTGCGTCCGAAGGTGGACGCGGCACTGCACCTCCACGAGCTGACCCGCGACCTCGACCTCGCCGCCTTCATCCTGTACTCCTCCGTCTCCGGCACCTTCGGCGGCTCGGGCCAGGCCAACTACGCGGCGGGCAACGCCTTCATGGACGCCCTGGCCCAGCACCGCAGGGCCGCCGGCCTCCCCGCGACCTCACTCGTCTGGGGGCCGTGGACGCAGGACGGCGGCATGACCACCGACCTGGCCGACGCCGACGTCAACCGGATGACCAGGACCGGCATGGTCGCCCTCACCCCCGAGGCCGGGCTCGCGCTGTTCGACGCGACCCGGGATCTCGACGGTGCCGTCCTGGTGCCCATGACGATGGACATGGCATCCGTGGGCGAGCACGTACCCGCGCTGCTCCGCGGGCTCGTGCGGGCACCCGCCCGACGGACCGCCGACTCGGGCGCCGCGAGCACCACGGCCGACCCGGCCACCGAACTCAAGCAACACCTGGCCGGGAAGTCCGCGACGGAACGCGAGCGCACCCTGGTGGACCTGGTGTGCGATCAGGTGGCCGTCGTCCTCGGCTACGCGTCGGGGCAGGCGATCGATCCGGGACACGCGTTCAAGGACCTGGGCTTCGACTCCCTGTCGGCCGTCGAACTGCGCAACCGGCTCAACGCGATCACCGGAACGCGGCTGCCCGCGACCCTGGTGTTCGACTACCCGTCCCCGGTGGCGCTCGGACGATTCCTGAGCGAAGAGGTCACCCCCGCGGACGCGCCCACGGCCGAGCCCGTCTTCGGAGAACTCGACCGGCTGGAATCCGCCCTCTCGGCGCTCGGATCCGACAGCGAGACGCACTCCCGGGTCATGGAGCGGCTCCAGGGCCTGGTGGCGAAGTGGTCCGCCGGCGGCACCGGGCCGGTGTCCGGCACCGCGGCGGCGCTGGACGACCACACGGATGACGACGACGAGATCGAAGCGGCCACCGCCGACGAGATCTTCAAACTCATCGACGACGAATTCGGAATGTCCTGACGTGGTGAGCCGGAACTCACAGAGTGTTTCAAGGAGCTGGGGATAGTGGCTGAAGACGAAAAACTCCTTGACTACCTCAAGAAGGTGACTGCTGACCTGCGTCAGGCTCGTCGGCGACTTCGACAGGTGGAGGAGAGAGACCGGGAGCCCATCGCCATCGTGGCGATGAGCTGCCGGTACCCGGGGGGTGTACGCACTCCGGAGGAGCTGTGGCGGCTCGTCGCCGACGGCGGCGACGCCGTCGGCGAGTTCCCGCCCGACCGGGGCTGGGACGTGGACGGCTTCTTCGACCCGGACTCGGACCGGTCCGGCACCTTCTCGGTCCGCGAGGGCGGATTCCTGGACGCGCCCGGCGACTTCGACCCGGGCTTCTTCTCCATGAGCCCGCGGGAGGCGCTCGCCACCGACCCCCAGCAGCGGCTGCTGCTGGAGACCGCCTGGGAGGCGTTCGAGCGCGCCGGAATCGATCCGGCGTCGGTGCGCGGCAGCCAGGCCGGTGTGTTCGTCGGCGCCTCGCCCTCCGGCTACGGCGCCGGGGTGAGCGAGATGCCCGAAGGCGTGGAGGGGCTGCTGCTCGCGGGCAACGCCACCTCCGTGGTCTCCGGGCGGGTGGCCTACACCCTGGGCCTGGAAGGTCCCGCCGTGACGGTGGACACCGCGTGCTCGTCGTCGCTGGTGGCCCTGCACCTGGCCTGCCAGTCGCTCCGCCAGGAGGAGTGCTCGCTGGCCCTCGCGGGCGGTGTCGCCGTCATGTTCACCCCCAGCATGTTCGTGGAGTTCAGCCGCCAGGGCGGGCTCGCCCCCGACGGACGCTGCAAGGCGTTCGGCGCGGGCGCCGACGGCACCGGCTGGGCGGAGGGCGTGGGCCTGCTCCTCCTGGAGCGGCTGTCGGACGCCCGGCGCAACGGCCACGAGGTGCTGGCCCTCGTCCGGGGCTCGGCCATCAACCAGGACGGCGCGTCCAACGGCCTGACCGCGCCCAACGGACCGTCGCAGCGCCGGGTGATCCGCCAGGCGCTCAAGAACGCCGGCTTGACCCCCGCCGACGTGGACGCGGTGGAGGCGCACGGCACGGGTACGGAGCTGGGCGACCCGATCGAGGCGCAGGCCCTGCTGGCCACCTACGGCAAGGAGCGGCCGCAGGACAAGCCGCTGTGGCTGGGCTCGCTGAAGTCCAACATCGGCCACTCCCAGGCCGCCGCCGGTGTCGGCGGGGTCATCAAGATGGTGATGGCCATGCGGAACGGCGTGCTGCCGAAGACCCTTCACGCGGATGAGCCGTCGTCCCAGGTGGACTGGTCGGAGGGCGACATCCGGCTGCTCAACGAGCCGACCCCCTGGCCGGAGACCGAGCAGCCCCGCCGGGCCGGTGTGTCCTCGTTCGGCATCAGCGGCACGAACGCGCACGCGGTCTTGGAGCAGGCTCCCGCTGTCGAGGTGGTCGGGGAGGCCGCTGCTGAGGTGGTGGGTGGTCCGGTGGCGTGGGTGGTGTCGGGTCGTAGTGCGGCTGGTTTGCGGGCGCAGGCGGGCCGGTTGCGGGAGTTCGTGGTGGGGCGGCCGGAGCTGGGTGTTGCCGATGTGGCGTTTTCGCTGGCGGCGTCGAGGTCGGTGTTCGAGCACCGTGGGGTGGTGACGGGGGCCGGTCGTGAGGAGTTGGTGGAGCGGCTGGGTGTGCTGGCCGGGGGTGAGGTGGCGTCGGGTGTGACCTGTGGTGCGGCGGATGTGCGGGGCCGTTCGGTGTTCGTGTTCCCCGGTCAGGGGGCGCAGTGGCTCGGTATGGGTGTGGGGTTGCTGGAGTCTTCGCCGGTGTTCGCGGAGTCGGTGGGTGAGTGTGAGTCGGCTCTGTCGGTGTATGTGGACTGGTCGTTGACGGATGTGCTGCGGGGTGTGGAGGGTGCTCCGGGTTTTGACCGGGTGGATGTGGTGCAGCCGGTGCTGTTCGCGGTGATGGTGTCGCTGGCGCGGTTGTGGCGTTCGGTGGGTGTGGAGCCGGATGCGGTGATGGGTCACAGTCAGGGGGAGATCGCGGCGGCGTGTGTGGCGGGTGCGCTGTCGCTGGAGGACGCGGCGAGGGTGGTGGCCTTGCGGTCGCAGGCGATCGCGGCGGGCCTTGCGGGCCGTGGCGGCATGGTGTCGGTGGGCCTGCCGGTCGATGCGGTCAGGGAGCGCATAGCGGCCTGGGACGGCGCGATTTCGGTCGCGGCGGTGAATGGTCCGGGTTCGGTTGTGGTGTCGGGTGATGCGGGTGCGCTGGATGAGCTGGTGGTGCTGCTGGAGGGTAAGGGGGTGCGGGTTCGCCGGGTTCCGGTGGACTATGCCTCGCATTCGGCGCATGTGGAGGAGATCCGCGGCGAGTTGCTGAAGGTGCTGGCGGACATCGCGCCGCGCCCGTCGCAGGTGCCGTTCTACTCCACCGTGACCGGTGAGCTGGTGGACACGGCGGGTCTGGACGCCGAGTACTGGTACACGAATCTGCGGCAGACCGTCGAGTTGGAGGCGACGACCCGTGCCCTGCTCGGCAGTGGTCATGGCGTGTTCGTCGAGGTGAGTCCGCATCCGGTGCTCACGCTTCCGGTGCAGCAGACGGTGGAGGCCGCCGACGCGCAGGCGGTGGTCGTGGGCACGCTGCGGCGCGACGAGGGCGGTCTGGAGCGGTTCCTCACCTCCGCCGCCGAGGTGTTCGCGCGTGGCACCAAGGTCGATTGGCTCACCGTGCTGGAGGCCCGTGGCGGCCGCCGCGTCGAGCTGCCGACCTACGCCTTCCAGCGCGAGCGTTACTGGCTCGACGGGTTCGGCCTGCCACCCGCCGGCGGCGCGGCCGATGGCACCGACTCCGTCGACACGCGGTTCTGGGACACGGTGGAACGCCAGGACCTGGAGTCGCTGGCGGGTGCGCTGGCGGTCGACAGTGAGGCGCCGCTGAGCGCGGTGCTGCCCGCCCTGTCCGCGTACCACCGCAACAACCGCGACCGGTCCACGATCGACGGCTGGCGCTACCGGGTGACCTGGAAGCCGCTCTCCGACGTCCCCGACGGCTCGCTGTCGGGAACGTGGCTGGTGGTGGTTCCCGCGTCCCGTGCCGGGGACGAGCTGGTGGCGGAGGTCGCCTCCGGGCTGGAGCGGCACGGCGCGGGTGTGGTCCAGGTCGCGGCGGACGAGCGGCACCTCGACGCGGACGTGCTGGCCGAGCGGTTGCGCGAGGCGGCCGCGGAGACGCCCGAGCTGGGCGGTGTGCTCTCCCTGCTCGCCCTGGACGAGGAGCCCTGCCCGGGGTACCCGGCGCTGACGGGTGGCTACGCGCTGACCCTGGCGCTGGTACGGGCCATGGTCCGGGCCGAGATCCCGGCCCGGCTGTGGTGCGGTACGCGGGGCGCGGTGTCCGTGGGGCGCTCGGACCGGCTCACCAGCCCGACACAGGCGATGGTCTGGGCGCTGGGCCGGGTCGCCGGGCTGGAACTGCCCCCGCTGTGGGGCGGTCTGGTCGATCTGCCCGGGTCGCTGGACGAGCGCGCCGCGGAGCGGCTGGCCGGTGTGCTCTCCGTCGAGGGCGGCGAGGACCAGCTCGCGGTGCGCGGTTCCGGCGTCTTCGTACGCCGACTTGCGCGGTCCGCCCCGGCCGGCGGTGAGGAGGCGGCATGGCGGGCGCGTGGCACGGTCCTGGTGACCGGTGGCACGGGTGGGCTCGGCGGCCAGGTGGCCCGCTGGCTGGCCCGTACTGGGGCCGAGCACCTGGTGCTGACCAGCCGCCGCGGTCCGCAGGCTGAGGGCGCGGCGGAGTTGAAGGCGGAGTTGGAGGGGATGGGTGCCGAGGTGACGGTCGCCGCGTGTGACGCGGCGGACCGTGACGCGCTCGCCGCCGTCCTGGCGGCCGTGCCGGAGCACCAGCCGCTGACCGGGGTGGTGCACGCGGCGGGAGTCACGACCGCGGCCTCCCTGCTGGAGACGGAGCTCGCGGACGCGGCCCGAGTGGTGTCGGGCAAGGTGGCGGGCGCCGTCAACCTGGACGAGCTGCTCGGCGACCGTGAGCTCGACGCGTTCGTCGTCTTCTCGTCCATCTCGGGTGTGTGGGGTGGTGGCAGCCAGGGCGTCTACGGCTCCGGAAACGCTTTCCTGGACGCGCTCGTGGAGCAGCGCCGGGCGCGGGGTCTCGCCGGCACCGCCGTCTCCTGGGGCCCCTGGGCCGAGGGCGGCATGGCCACTCGGGACGACGCGGGGGAGCAGCTGGCGCGGCGTGGACTGCCCGCGATGGCACCCCAGTTGGCGATCGCCGCTCTGGAGCGCGCGGTGGCCGGTGACGACGGTGTGGTGACGGTCGTCGACGTGGACTGGGAGCGGTTCGCGCCCTCGTTCACCGCCGTCCGCCCCAGCCCGTTGCTGAGCGATCTGGACGAGGTCCGGGCGCTGGAGACCAAGGGCGACGGTGGCGAGAGCGCCGACGCCGCCGGGGCGCGACTGCGCGAGCGGCTCAAGCCGCTGACCGAGGGTGAACGGGACCGGGCGCTGCTCGATCTGGTGCGCAAGCACGCCGCCGCCGTGCTCGGCTACGCCTCCGCGGAGACGGTCGAGCCGCACCGGGCCTTCCGCGATCTGGGCTTCGACTCGCTGACCGCGGTCGACCTGCGCAACCGGCTTGCCGCGGAGACCGGTCTCGGCCTGCCCGCCACGCTGGTCTTCGACTACCCCAGCGCCACCACGCTCGCGGCGCATCTGCGCGGCGAGGTGCTGGGCGCCTCGTCCCCGGCGCTCGCCACCGGGTCCGGGGCGGTCGCCGGGGTCGGCGCGGACGGCGAACCCATCGCGATCGTCTCCATGAGCTGCCGCTTCCCCGGTGGGGTGCGCAGCCCGGAGGACCTGTGGCAGCTGGTCGAGAGCGGCGGTGACGCCATCTCGTCGTTCCCCTCCGACCGCGGCTGGGACCTGTCGGGCATGTACGACCCGGACCCCGACCGGCCGGGCACGTTCTACGCCCGTGAAGGCGGATTCCTCTACGACGCGGGTGAGTTCGACCCCGGCTTCTTCGGGATCTCGCCCCGTGAGGCCCTGGCCACCGACCCCCAGCAGCGGCTGCTGCTGGAGACGTCGTGGGAGGCGTTCGAGCGGGCGGGCATCGACCCCGCGTCGGTGCGGGGCAGCCAGGTCGGGGTGTTCGTCGGCTTCTCGGGATCCGGATACGGCACCAACCTGGAGACGGTGCCCGAGGACATCGAGGGCTATCTGCTGACCGGCAACGCGGGCAGCGTCGTCTCCGGCCGTCTCGCCTACACCTACGGCCTGGAGGGTCCCGCCGTCACGGTGGACACGGCCTGCTCGTCGTCGCTGGTGGCCCTGCACCTGGCCTGCCAGTCGCTGCGTCAGGGCGAGTGCACCATGGCGCTGGTGGGCGGCGTGGCGGTGATGGCCACTCCGATGGCGTTCGTGGAGTTCAGCCGGCAGGGCGGGCTGGCGCCGGACGGCCGCTGCAAGCCGTTCTCGGCCGCGGCGGACGGTACGGGCTGGAGCGAGGGCGCCGATGTGCTGCTGGTGGAGCGGCTGTCGGACGCGCGGCGCAACGGCCACCAGGTGCTGGGCATCGTGCGGGGGTCCGCCGTGAACCAGGACGGCGCGTCGAACGGTCTGACGGCGCCCAACGGCCCCTCGCAGCAGCGGGTGATCCGGCAGGCGCTGGCGAACGCCCGCCTGTCGGCCGCCGAGGTGGACGCGGTGGAGGCCCACGGCACCGGCACCTCGCTCGGCGACCCGATCGAGGCGCAGGCGCTGCTGGCCACCTACGGCAAGGAGAGGGACGGCCGCCCGCTGCTGCTGGGCGCGCTGAAGTCGAACATCGGACACACCCAGGCCGCGTCCGGACTCGCCGGCGTCATCAAGATGGTCATGGCGATGCGGCACGGCGTCCTGCCGCAGACGCTGCACGTGGACGAGCCGTCGCCGCAGGTGGACTGGTCGGCGGGTGAGGTGCGGCTGCTGACCGAGACCACGGCGTGGCCGGAGACCGGTCAGCCGCGCCGGGCCGGTGTCTCCGCCTTCGGCGTCAGCGGGACCAACGCGCACGCCATCATCGAGCAGGCCCCGTCGGACGCGCAGGACGAGCGACCTGCCGGGGTGGCGGAGCCCGACGAGCGTGGCGCTGCTCCGTGGATGCTCTCCGCCCGGAGCGCGGACGGGCTGCGCGCCCAGGCACGGCGGCTGCGGGCCCATCTGACGGCACGGCCGGAGCTGGGCCTGAAGGACGTCGGCTACTCCCTGGGGGCCGGCCGGTCGGTGTTCGAGCACCGTGCCGTGCTGACGGGCGCGGACCGTGCCGAGTTGCTGCACGGGCTGGCGGCCGTCGCCAACGGTGAGGAGGCCCCCGGGGTCGTGCGCTCGGTCGCCACTCCGGCGGGGATCACCGCGTTCCTGTTCTCGGGTCAGGGTGCGCAGCGCCTGGGTATGGGGCGGGAGTTGTACGACACCTTCCCGGTGTTCGCCGACGCGTGGGACGAGGTGTGCGCGCATCTGGACGTGTTGCTGGACCGTCCGCTGAAGGACGTGGTGTTCGCGGCGGAGGGCAGTGCGGACGCGGAGCTGCTGGACCGGACGGCGTTCACGCAACCGGCGTTGTTCGCGGTCGAGGTGGCGTTGTTCCGGTTGCTGGAGCACTGGGGTGTCACCCCGGACGTGCTGATCGGCCACTCGATCGGTGAGATCGCGGCGGCGCATGTGGCGGGGGTGTTCTCGCTGGAGGACGCGTGCACGCTGGTTGCGGCGCGTGGCCAGCTGATGCAGGCGCTGCCCGGGGGCGGCGCGATGGTGGCGGTGCAGGCGTCGGAGGAGGAGGTCGCCGGTTCGCTGGCCGGTCGTGAGGCCGAGGTGGGTGTCGCCGCGGTCAACGGCCCGGCCTCTGTGGTCGTCTCGGGCGACGAGGCGGCCGTGCTGGAGATCGCCGCCCAGTGGGAGCGGGAGGGGCGTAAGACGCGTCGCCTGCGCGTCAGCCACGCCTTCCACTCCCCGCGTATGGACGCGATGCTGGACGATTTCCGCGCGGTGGTCGAGGGGTTGTCGTTCGCTCCGCCCTCGGTTGCGCTGGTGTCGAATGTGACGGGCGGGGCTGCGGGCGCGGGCGAGGTGTGTGTGCCGGAGTACTGGGTGCGGCATGTGCGCGAGGCGGTGCGTTTCGCGGACGGGGTGCGGGCGCTCGGGGCTCAGGGGGTGACCGCCTTCGTGGAGGTGGGTCCTGACGGGGTGCTCTCGGCGATGGCGCGGGAGTGTCTGACGGGGGAGGAGGCATCGGCCTCGGTCGTCGTGCCGGTGCTGCGCAAGGACCGTCCCGAGACGGGGGCGTTGACGACGGCTCTGGCCGAACTCCACGTCCACGGCGTCACCGTCGACTGGGAGGCCCTGTTCGCGGGCCAGGACGTCCGCCGGGTCGAACTGCCGACGTACGCGTTCCAGCGGCAGCGCTACTGGCTGGACGCCCCCGAGAGCGACGGCTCCGCCACTCCCGCCGCCGCGGACTTGGTCGACGCCGGCTTCTGGGACGCGGTGGAGCGCGAGGACCTGGACGCGCTGACCACCGCGCTGCAGGTGGACGGGAACGCCTCGCTGACCGAACTGCTGCCCGCGCTGTCGTCCTACCGCAAGGGCCACCGCGAGCGGTCCACGGTGGACGGCTGGCGCTACCAGATCTCCTGGACCGCGGTGTCCGAGGTCTCGGAGCGGGCGCCGACCGGGACCTGGATGGTCATGGTTCCGCGGTCGCACGCCGACGACCAGCTGGTCACCTCCGCGGCGGCCATGCTGGAGCGGCAGGGCGCGGAGGTGACGCGGATCGTCCTCGACGGCGCGGCGGACATCGACCGTGCGGCGGTCGCCGAGCGGCTGCGCACGGTGGTCGGGGACACGCCCGACGCCCCCGTCGGCGGTGTGCTCTCCCTGCTGGCCCTGGACGAGGAGCCCTGCGCCGGGCACACGGTGGTGCCGCGCGGGCTCGCGCTGAACCTCGTCGTGCTGCAGGCACTCGCGGACGCCGGTGTCGAGGCCCCGCTGTGGGTGGCGACCCGAGGTGCCGTGTCGGTGACCGGGTCCGGCACCCTGCGCAGCGCCGCCCAGGCGCAGACGTGGGGCCTCGGCCGGGTCGCCGGCCTGGAACACCCCCGGCTCTGGGGCGGTCTGGTCGACCTCCCGGACACCCTCGACGAACGGACCGCGAACCGGCTGTCCGGTGTGCTGGGGGGCGGCGCCGGCGAGTTCGAGGACCAGGTGGCGGTGCGCACGTCGGGCGTGTTCACCCGGCGCCTGGTGCGGGCCGCCGCGCCGCAGACCGAGGTCCGGCCGTGGACCGCGCGGGGCTCGGTGCTGGTCACCGGCGGTACCGGGGGAGTGGGCGGCCAGGTTGCCCGCTGGCTGGCCCGTGCCGGCGCCGAGCACCTGGTGCTGACCAGCCGCCGCGGCCTGGCGGCCGACGGGGCCGCGGAACTGCGCGACGAACTCACCGCGCTGGGCGCGGAGGTGACCGTCGCGGCGTGTGACACCGCCGACCGGGAAGCCCTGGCCGCCGTACTGGCCGCCGTCCCGGAGCGGTATCCGCTGAGCGCCGTCGTGCACGCGGCGGGCGTCCTGGACGACGGCGTCCTGGACGCGATGTCGGTGGAGAGGATCGCCGGCGTGCTGCGTCCCAAGGTGGACGGGGCCCGCAACCTGCACGAGCTGACCGAGGGCCTCGACCTCTCCGCGTTCGTGCTGTTCTCCTCGCTCGCCGGAACCATCGGCGGCGCCGGACAGGGCAGTTACGCGGCGGCCAACGCCTACCTCGACGCCCTGGCGCAGCAACGCCGGGCCCGGGGACTGGTGGCCACCTCGGTGGCCTGGGGCCCGTGGGCCGAGGGCGGCATGGCGGTCGACGGGGCGCTGGAGGACCGGCTGCGGCGCGGCGGCATGGCCGCGATGACCCCGGAGCTGGCGGTCAAGGCCCTCCAGCAGGCCCTCGACCTCCAGGAGACACACCTGGCCGTCGCCGACCTCGACTGGGAGCGATTCGTACCCGCCTACACCGCCGTACGGGCCAGCCGCCTGCTGGACGAGGTCCCCGAGGCGCGGCGGATCCTGGACACCGCGCTCGGCGGCGGCACCGCCAAGCAGTTCGAGAACGATGGCTCGGAGCTGCGCGAGCGGCTCGCCGCGATGCCCGAGGCGGAGCAGGAACGCGCGCTGCTCGACCTGGTCACCGCGCAGGTGGCGATGGTGCTGGGCTTCGCGTCGGTGGAGTCGGTCGAGTCCCGGCGGGCCTTCCGCGAACTCGGCTTCGACTCGCTGACCGCCGTCGAACTGCGCAACCGGCTGGACGCGGCGACGGGCCTGCGCCTGCCCGCGACGATCGTCTTCGACCACCCGACGCCGGTGGCGCTCGCCCGCCGACTGCGTACCGACGTCGTACAGGACGGGGTCGCGGCGGCCGCACCGATCCTCAGCGAGCTGGACCGGATCGAAGCGGCGATGGCCGCGATCTCCGCCGACGACGTGGACCGGCCGAGGATCACCACGCGCCTGCAGACGCTCCTTCTGAAGTGGGGAGAGGCGGAACAGGAATCGCCCACCTCGGGCAAGAAGGCGGTTTCGGACAAGATCCAGTCGGCGACGTCGGACGAGATCTTCGACTTCATCGACAAGGAGCTCGGGATCTCCTGAGCCGGCGCGGTCGGATCCAGAGGTCCGTTCCTTACTACTTCCATGGGTGACATGACAATGAACGAAGAGAAGCTTCTCGACTATCTGAAGCGGGTGACCGCGGATCTCCAGCAGACTCGCCAGCGCCTGCTCGAGGCCGAGTCGGCCGACCGGGAACCGATCGCGATCGTCGCCATGAGCTGCCGGTTCCCCGGAGGGGTGAACTCTCCCGAAGACCTGTGGCGCCTGGTGGCGAACGGCACCGACGCGATCTCGGAATTCCCCATGGACCGAGGCTGGGACATCGACGCCCTCTACGACGAGGACCCGGACCGTCCCGGCACCAGTTACACGACCGAGGGCGGCTTCCTGGAGCACGCCGACCAGTTCGATCCGGCGTTCTTCGGGATCTCGCCGCGCGAGGCGCTGTCGATGGACCCCCAGCAGCGGCTGCTGCTGGAGACCTCGTGGGAGGCGGTCGAGCGGGCGGGCATCGACCCGGCGTCCCTGCGCGGCAGCAGGACCGGCGTGTTCGTCGGAACCAACGGCCAGGACTACTCCATGCTCATGCTCGGCGCGGCCGAGACCCTGGAGGACGTCGAGGGCCACTCGGGCACCGGCAACGCGGCGAGCATCGTCTCCGGCCGGATCTCCTACACCATGGGCCTTGAGGGCCCCGCGCTCTCCGTCGACACGGCGTGCTCGTCGTCCCTCGTGGCCCTGCACCTCGCCGTTCAGGCGCTGCGTCAGCGCGAGTGCACGCTCGCGCTGGCCGGCGGGGTCACGGTGATGTCCACCCCGTCGGCGTTCGTCCAGTTCAGCAGGCAGCGCGGCTTGGCGGCGGACGGCCGCTGCAAGCCCTTCGGCGCCGCCGCCGACGGCACGGGCTGGGGCGAGGGCGTCGGCATGCTGCTCCTGGAGCGGCTGTCCGACGCCCAGCGCAAGGGCCACAAGGTGCTGGCCGTCGTCCGGGGTTCGGCGATCAACCAGGACGGCGCGTCCAACGGTCTGACGGCGCCCAACGGCATCTCGCAGCAGCGGGTCATCCGGCAGGCGCTCACCAGCGCCCGGCTGTCGGCCGCCGAGGTGGACGCGGTGGAGGCGCACGGCACGGGCACCACGCTGGGTGACCCGATCGAGGCGCAGGCGCTGATGGCCACCTACGGGCAGGACCGGCCCGCGGACCGGCCGCTGTGGCTGGGCGGCATCAAGTCGAACATCGGGCACACCCAGGCGGCCGCCGGTGTGGCAGGGGTCATCAAGATGGTGATGGCCATGCGGGAGGGCGTCCTGCCGAAGACCCTCCACGCGGACGAGCCCTCGCCGCACATCGACTGGACCGGCGGCGCCGTCTCCCTGCTGGACCGGTCGACCCCGTGGCCGGACCGGGAGCACCCGCGCCGCGCCGCCGTGTCCTCGTTCGGCATGAGCGGCACCAACGTGCACACCATCCTGGAGCAGGCTCCCGAGGCCGAGACGGCCGAGGCCGCCGAGTCCGAGGCGGCCGACGGCCCGGTGGCGTGGATCGTGTCGGGCCGCGGCGCCGAGGGACTGCGGGCGCAGGCCGGGCGGCTGCGTGAGTTCCTCACGGAGCGCCCGGAGTCGAGCGCGGCGGACGTGGCTCTCTCGCTGGCCGCGACCAGGTCCGCCTTCGAGCACCGCGCCGTGGTGACCGGGACCGGCCGTGACGAACTCCTCCAGCGGCTGGAGGCGGTCGCCGAGGACACCTCCACGGCGACCGGAGCGGTCCGGGGGAGGACCGGCGACGCCGGCCGTTCGGTGTTCGTGTTCCCGGGTCAGGGGGCGCAGTGGCTCGGTATGGGTGTGGGGTTGCTGGAGTCTTCGCCGGTGTTCGCGGAGTCGGTGGGTGAGTGTGAGTCGGCTCTGTCGGTGTATGTGGACTGGTCGTTGACGGATGTGCTGCGGGGTGTGGAGGGTGCTCCGGGGTTTGACCGGGTGGATGTGGTGCAGCCGGTGCTGTTCGCGGTGATGGTGTCGCTGGCGCGGTTGTGGCGTTCGGTGGGTGTGGAGCCGGATGCGGTGATGGGTCACAGTCAGGGGGAGATCGCGGCGGCGTGTGTGGCGGGTGCGCTGTCGCTGGAGGACGCGGCGAGGGTGGTGGCCTTGCGGTCGCAGGCGATCGCGGCGGGCCTTGCGGGCCGTGGCGGCATGGTGTCGGTGGGCCTGCCGGTGGATGCGGCCAGGGAGCGTATTGCCGCGTGGGGCGGGGCGATCTCGGTGGCGGCGGTGAATGGTCCGGGTTCGGTTGTGGTGTCGGGTGATGCGGGTGCGCTGGATGAGCTGGTGGTGCTGCTGGAGGGTGAGGGGGTGCGGGTTCGCCGGGTTCCGGTGGACTATGCCTCGCATTCGGTGCATGTGGAGGAGATCCGCGGCGAGTTGCTGAAGGTCCTGGCGGGCATCGCGCCGCGCCCGTCGCAGGTGCCGTTCTACTCCACCGTGACCGGTGAGCTGGTGGACACGGCGGGTCTGGACGCCGAGTACTGGTACACGAATCTGCGGCAGACGGTCGAGCTGGAGGCCACGACCCGTGCCCTGCTCGGCAGTGGTCATTCCACCTTCGTCGAGGTGAGTCCGCATCCGGTGCTCACGCTTCCGGTGCAGCAGACCGTGGAGGCCGCCGACGCGCAGGCGGTGGTCGTGGGCACGCTGCGGCGCGACGAGGGCGGTCTGGAGCGGTTCCTCACCTCCGCCGCCGAGGTGTTCGTGCGTGGTGTCACGGTGGACTGGACCGCCCTGTTCGAGGGCCGTGGTGCCCGCCGGGTGGAGCTGCCGACCTACGCCTTCCGCCGTCAGCGGTACTGGCCGGATGTGTCGGCCGAAATGTTCACCAATGCCGACGGTTCGGCCGCCGACGCGGTGGACGCGCGGTTCTGGGAGGCCGTCGAGCGCGAGGACCTGGAGGCGCTGGTCCGCACGCTGGAGGTGGACGACGAGGAGCAGCAGTCGTCGCTGATGGCGTTGCTTCCCGCACTGTCGTCCTGGCGGCGTCGGCGGCATGAGCAGAACACGGTGGACAGTTGGCGTTACCAGGTGGTCTGGAAGCCCCTGGCGTCCGCCACCGAGGCGGCCCTCTCGGGCACCTGGCTCGTCGTCATCCCCGCGTCGCACGCCGATGACGCCCTCGTGTCCGCCACGGTGAACGGGCTGGGCACGAGCGGCGCCGATGTCGTCCGGGTCGTGCTCGACGGATCGGGCAACGACCGCTGGGCGGTGGCGGAGCGACTGCGCGGGGCGCTCGATGAGGCCGGGATCGAGCCCTCGGGCGTGGCGGGCGTGTTCTCGCTGCTGGGGCTTGACGAGTCGGCGCACACGACGTTCGAGGTGGTGCCCGCCGGACTGGCGGCCCTGGTGGGCCTGGTCCAGGGGCTGGGTGACGCGGGTGTGATGGCTCCGCTGTGGTGCGGGACCCGGGGCGCGGTGTCGGTGGGCCGTTCCGACCGGCTGGTGAGCCCGGTGCAGGCGATGGTGTGGGGCCTGGGCCGCATCGTCGGCGCGGAGTACCCCCAGCGCTGGGGCGGGGCGGTCGATCTGCCCGAGACCCTGGACCGCCGCGCGGTGACCCGTCTGGCCGGAGTGCTGGCCGGCGCGGAAGGCGAGGACCAGGTCGCGGTGCGCGGGTCCGGTGTGTTCGCCAAGCGCATGGTGCGGGCCTCGGCGGCCGAGGACGCCGAGGGCAGGGGGTCCTGGCAGAGCCGGGGCTCGGTGCTGGTGACCGGTGGTACGGGCGCGCTGGGTGGCCATGCGGCCCGCTGGCTGGCGCGTACGGGTGCCGAGCATCTGGTGCTGACCAGCCGCAGCGGTATGGAGGCCGAGGGCGCCGCCGAGTTGAAGGCGGAACTGGAAGGACTCGGCGCCCGGGTGACGGTGGCGGCGTGCGACGCGGCCGACCGCGAGGCGCTGGCCGCGGTGCTGGACGCGATCCCGGGGGAGTTCCCGCTGACCGCCGTGGTGCACACGGCCGGCGTGCTGGACGACGGTGTGGTGGACGCCCTCACGGTCCGTCGGGCGGCCGGGGTACTGCGTCCGAAGGTGGACGCGACGCGCAATCTGCACGAGCTGACCGCCGGGACGGACCTCTCGGCGTTCGTCCTGTTCTCCTCCGGGGCGGGCACGTTGGGCGGTCCGGGTCAGGGCAGCTACGCGGCGGGCAACGCCTACCTCGACGCGCTGGCGTTGCAGCGGCGGGCGGACGGCCTTCCGGCCACGTCCATCGCCTGGGGCGCCTGGGCCGGAGGCGGCCTCGGCTCCGGCGAGGTCGGCGAGCGGATGGACCGTTCCGGCATGGTCGGCATGGTGCCCGAACTGGCGATATCCGCCATGCAGCAGGCCCTTGAACTGGACGAGGCGTTCGCGGTCATCGCCGAGATCGACTGGGACCGCTTCCGGCCGGAGTTCGCGGGTTCACGTCCCAGCGCGCTGTTCCGTGAACTGCCCGAGCTGAACCGCCCCGCCGCCGGCGGGACGGACACCGGCGACGGCGACGACGCCATCTCCGCGCTGCGCCGGGAAATGGCGGAGCTGCCCGCCGCCGAGCGGCCCAAGCTCCTCCTGGAGCTGGTGCGCAGCCAGGCCGCCGACGTCCTCGGCTACGCCGGCGCGGACGAGGTGGAGCCCGAACGCGCCTTCCGCGACCTCGGCTTCGACTCGCTCACCGCCGTCGAACTGCGCAACCGCCTCGGCGTGGTCACCGGCCTCCGACTGCCGGTCACCTGCGTCTTCGACTATCCGACCGCCACGGTTCTGGCCCGGTACCTGCACACCGGGATGTCCGGCGAGCAGCCGGTCACCGCTGCCGCACCCCAGCGCCCGGAGGCGCTCGACAAGCCCCCGGCCACCGACGAGCCCCTCGCCATCATCGGCATGAGCTGCCGGTTCCCCGCAGGAGTACGAAGCCCCGAGGAACTGTGGGACCTGCTGATGGCCGAGGGGGACGTCATCTCCGCGTTCCCCGAGGACCGTGGCTGGGACATCGACGGTCTCTACGACCCGGACCCCGAGAAGTCCGGTACCAGCTACGTCCGGGCCGGCGGCTTCCTCGACGAGGTGGGCCACTTCGACCCGTCGTTCTTCGGGATCTCGCCGCGTGAGGCGATGGCGATCGACCCGCAGCAGAGGCTGCTGCTGGAGACGTCCTGGGAGGCGTTCGAGCGCGCCGGCATCGACCCCGCGGCGCTGCGCGGAAGCCGGACCGGAGTCTTCGTCGGCTCCAATTACCACGACTACGGTTCGCGCATCCTGAGCGACGCCGAAGCCGAAGGGGTGCAGGGATACCTCGGACTCGGCAGCGCCCCCAGCGTCTCCTCCGGCCGCATCTCCTACACCTTCGGCTTCGAGGGGCCGGCCGTCACGGTCGACACCGCGTGTTCCTCGTCGCTGGTCGCCCTGCACCTGGCCTGCCAGTCGCTGCGCCAGGGCGAGTCCTCCGTGGCGCTGGCCGGCGGCGTGACGATCATGGCCACGCCGGGCACGTTCGTCGAGTTCAGCGCCCAGCGCGTGCTGTCGTTCGACGGCCGGTGCAAGGCGTTCTCCGCGGCGGCGGACGGCACCGGCTGGTCCGAGGGCGTGGGCATGCTGCTCGTGGAGCGGCTGTCGGACGCGCAGCGCAACGGCCACGAGGTGCTGGCCGTCATCCGCGGTTCGGCCATCAACCAGGACGGCGCGTCCAACGGTCTGACGGCGCCCAACGGCCCGTCGCAGCAGCGGCTGATCGAGCAGACGCTGGCCGGCGCCCGCCTGTCGGCCGCCGAAGTGGACGTGGTCGAGGCCCATGGCACCGGCACCCCCCTCGGCGACCCGATCGAGGCGCAGGCGCTGCTCGCCACCTACGGGCAGGGCCGCCCCGAGGGCCAGCCGCTGCTGCTGGGCGCCGTCAAGTCCAACATCGGGCACACGCAGGCCGCGGCCGGTGTCGCAGGGGTCATCAAGATGGTGATGGCCATGCGCGAAGGCGTCCTTCCCAAGACGCTGCACGTGGACGAGGCGTCGCCGCACGTGGACTGGTCGGCGGGCGACGTCGAGCTGCTGACCGAGGCGGTGCCCTGGCCGGAGCGGAACCGTCCGCGCAGGGCCGCGGTGTCCGCCTTCGGCGTGAGCGGCACCAACGCGCACACGATCATCGAGCAGGCGCCGCTCGTCGACGAGCCCGAGGCGCCGCGGGCCGAAGCGGCTCCGGACGCCACCGCGGCCCCGGTGCCGTGGATCCTCTCCGGCCGGACCGACGCCGCCCTGCGGGGACAGGCCGAGCGGCTGCGGGTCCAACTGGCCACGGCCACCGAAGAGTCCATGTCCGCGGTGGACGTCGGCTATTCCCTGGCGACGACCCGGTCCCTCTTCGACCACCGGGCCGCACTCGTCGGCGAGGACCGCGCGGACATGCTGCGTGGCCTCGACGCCCTCGCGCGGGGCGGGACCGCGCCCGGTGTCGTCCGCGGCGTGGCGGCGCCGGCCGGTAAGACGGCGTTCCTGTTCTCCGGCCAGGGTGCGCAGCGCCTGGGCATGGGGCGGGAGTTGTACGACACCTTCCCGGTGTTCGCCGACGCGTGGGACGAGGTGTGCGCCCGCCTGGACGTGCTGCTGGACCGCCCGCTGAAGGACGTGGTGTTCGCGGCGGAGGGCAGTGCGGACGCGGACCTGCTGGACCGGACGGCGTTCACCCAGCCCGCGCTGTTCGCGGTCGAGGTGGCGTTGTTCCGGCTGCTGGAGCACTGGGGTGTCACCCCGGACGTGCTGATCGGTCATTCGGTGGGCGAGATCACCGCCGCGCATGTGGCGGGGGTGTTCTCGCTGGAGGACGCGTGCACGCTGGTCGCGGCCCGCGGCCGGCTGATGCAGGCGCTGCCCGGGGGCGGCGCGATGGTCGCCGTCCAGGCGTCCGAGGAGGAGGTCGCCGCCTCACTCGCCGGTCGTGAGGCCGAGGTGAGCGTCGCCGCGGTCAACGGTCCGGCGGCCGTCGTCATCGCGGGCGACGAGGCCGCCGTGCTGGAGATCGCCGGACAGTGGGCCGGGCAGGGCCGCAAGACCCGCCGGCTGCGCGTCAGCCACGCCTTCCACTCGCCCCACATGGACGCCATGCTCGGCGACTTCCGCAAGGTCGTCGAGGAGCTGTCCTTCGCCTCGCCGAGGACCCCCCTCATCTCCAATGTGACCGGTCAGCCGGCCACGGCCGACGACGTGTGCTCCGTGGAGTACTGGGTCCGCCACGTGCGGGAGGCGGTGCGGTTCGCGGACGGCGTACGGGCGCTCGAAGCGCAGGGCGTATCCCGGTTCGTCGAGGTCGGCCCCGACGGCGTGCTCACCGCGATGACGCGCGAGTGCCTGACGGCGGCGGAGACGTCGGCCCCCGTCGTGGTGCCGGTGCTGCGCAAGGACCGGCCCGAGACGCGGGCGCTGACCACGGCGCTCGCCGAACTCCACGTGAACGGCGTCGCCGTGGACTGGGAGCGGCTCTTCGCCGGACGTGACGCCCGCAAGGTCGGGCTGCCCACCTACGCCTTCCAGAGGGAACGCTACTGGCTGGAGGCCCTCACATCGTTCGCCAGCGATGTCACCGCCGTGGGGCTCACCCCGCCCACGCATCCGCTGCTGGGCGCCGCCGTCGAACTGCCCGACGCGGACGGCTTCCTCTTCACCGGCCGCCTGTCGCCGCAGACGCACCCGTGGCTGGTCGACCACACGGTCCAGGACACGATCCTGCTGCCCGGCACCGCCTTCCTCGAACTGGCCCTGCACGTCGCCGACCAGACGGGCTGCGACCGGGTCGAGGAGCTGACCCTCACGGCGCCGCTCGCGCTGCCCGAACGGGGCGCGGTCCACCTCCAGCTCGCGGTGGGCGGGCCCGACGAGAACGGCGCGCGCTCGCTGAACGTGTACTCCCGGCCGGAAGACCCCGGCATGGCGCAGCCGTGGACCCAGCACGCCTCCGGCCTGCTCTCCCGGAGCGGCGCGCCCGACGGGACCGGGCAGGCCGACCTCGCCGTATGGCCCCCGGCGGGCGCGGAGCGGATCGACACCGAGGACGTCTACGACCGGATGGCCGCCGGCGGCTTCGCCTACGGCCCGGTCTTCCAGGGGCTGCGGTCGGTGTGGATCCGCGGTGACGAGGTCTTCGCCGAGGTGCGGCTGCCCGAGGAGAACGCCTCGGACGCCGGGCGGTTCGGACTGCACCCGGCCCTTCTGGACGCGGCGGTCCAGGCCGTCATGTTCGTACCCCAGGAAGAGGCGGGCCTCGCCAGGCTCCCGTTCTCCTGGACCGGAGTGTCGCTGCGGGCCACGGGCGCCTCGGAACTGCGGGTGCGTCTCAGCCCGCTCGGGCCCGACTCGATCGACCTCGCGGTGGCCGACACCGGCGGCCGCACCGTGGCCACCGCCGACTCCCTGGTGCTGCGGCTGGTCGCGGAGGGCCAGATCCAGCCGGCCGGCTCCCCTGCGGCCGGGCACGACTCGCTCTTCCGGCTGGACTGGGCCCCCGTCCCCGTCGGCGCGCCGGTCCCCGCCTCCGAGGGCACCTGGGCCGTGCTGGGCACCGACGACCTGGGGGTGCGCTCCGGACTGGAGGGCGCGGGTGCCGACGTGGCGGCGTACCCCGATCTGGCCGCGATGCGCGCGGCGATCGACTCCGGGGCCACGGCGCCCGACGTCGTCATGGTGGCGGGCGCCGCGGAGGCGGTCGGCATCGACGGGGGCGCGGACCTGGCGGGACGGGTGCGTGACGCCGCCTACCGCGCGCTGGAACTGGTGCGGGCGTGGGTCACCGACGACCGGTTCGGCGACTCCCACCTGGTGTTCGTGACCCGCGGCGCGATGGGCGCCGGGTCCTCCGACGAGGTGCGCACCCCGGCCGAGGCCGCCGTGTGGGGCCTGCTGCGCTCCGCGCAGACCGAGCACCCCGGGAAGTTCCTCCTGGTGGACCTGGACCCGGAGGAGCACGGCGAGGTGTCCTCGGCGCTGCGGGCGGCGCTGACCGCCGAGGAGCCGCAGGTGGCCGTGCGCGACGGACGGGTGCTCGCGGCGCGTCTCGCCCGGGTGGCCCCGGCCGGGGACCGGGCCGAGCCGCGCACCACGCCGTTCGACGGCCCGGGAACGGTGCTGGTCACGGGTGGTACGGGTGGTCTGGGGGCGCTGCTGGCCAGGCATCTGGTGGTGGAGCACGGTGTCGGGCGTCTGGTGCTGACGAGTCGTCGTGGTGTCGAGGCGCCGGGTGCGGCGGAGTTGGTGGCGGAGCTGGCCGGGCTGGGTGCCGAGGTGCGGGCCGTGGCGTGTGACGTGGCCGACCGGGCGTCGGTGGAGGGGCTGCTGGCGGGGATCGGTTCGGAGCATCCGCTGTCGGCGGTGGTGCATGCGGCGGGTGTGCTGGACGACGGTGTGGTGGAGTCGCTGACGCCGGAGCGGGTGGACAGGGTGCTGCGTCCGAAGGTGGACGCGGCACTGCACCTCCACGAGCTGACCCGCGACCTCGACCTCGCCGCCTTCGTGGTGTTCTCCTCGGCCTCCTCCAACTTCGGCGGCGGCGGCCAGGCCAACTACGCGGCGGCCAACGCCTTCCTGGACGCCCTGGCGCACCAGCGGCGCGCGCTCGGCCTCCCCGCGGTCTCCCTGGCCTGGGGCATGTGGGAGCAGCGCAGCGAGATGACCGGGGACCTCGGCGAGGCGGACCTCCAGCGCATCGCCCGCGCCGGGCTGAACGCGCTCGGCTCCGACGAGGGCCTCGCGCTGTTCGACGACGCGCTCGCCACCGACGAGGCCGTCCTCGTGCCGACCCGTGTGGACCTCGCCGCCCTGCGCGTCCAGGCCCGCACCGGCGACGTGCCCGCTCTGCTGCGCGGCCTGGTGCGCGTCCCCCGGCGCCGGGTCGCGGCGGAGACCGCGCACGCCGGCACCGGGTCGCTGCGGGACCGCCTGGCCGTTCTCTCCGCGGCCGACCGGTACCGGGCGCTGCTGGACCTGGTGCGAGTGCAGGTGGCGACGGTCCTCGGCCACGGCTCGCCGGAGGCCGTGGAGCCCGACATGGCCTTCAAGGACATGGGCTTCGACTCCCTGACCACGGTGGAGCTGCGCAACCGGCTCAACGCGGAGACCGGGCTCCGGCTGTCGGCCGTGCTGGTCTTCGACCACCCGACCCCCACGGCGCTGGTGGACCACCTGGGCGCGGAACTCCTGCCGGACGGCGGCGCGGGCGAGCCCGTGGTCTTCGCCGAACTCGCCAGGCTGGAGCCCCTGCTCTCCCGCGCGATGGACGACGACGAGACACGCGCCAAGGTCGCCGAACGCCTGCGGGAGCTCCTGGAGAAGCTGGGCGAGCCCGCCGACGCCACCGCCGAGGTGGCCGAACGCGTCGAATCCTCCTCCAACGACGAGCTGTTCGCCTTCATCGACAACGAACTGGGCCTCTCGTGAACCGTTCCCAAGAGCCCGCCGAACCCGACTGGAAGAGAGTGACGGAGAACGGTGAGTGAGACAAAGCTCCGCGAATACCTGAACAAGGTCACGACCGATCTGCACCGCACCCGTCTGCGCCTGCGGGAAGTGGAGGCGAAGAACCGGGAGCCGATCGCGATCGTCGCGATGAGCTGCCGCTTCCCCGGCGGGGTCCGTTCCCCGGAGGAGCTGTGGCGCATGGTCGCCGACGGCGCCGACGGGCTCTCGCCGTTCCCGAAGGACCGCGGCTGGCACGAGGAGCTGTACGACCCGGACCCCGAGAGCCAGGGCACGAGCTATGTGAACGAGGGCGGGTTCCTGCACGACGCCGCCCTGTTCGACCCCGTGTTCTTCGGTATCTCCCCGCGTGAGGCGCTGGCGATGGACCCCCAGCAGCGGCTGCTGCTGGAGGCGTCCTGGGAGGTCCTGGAGCGGGCCGGAATCGACCCGCTGTCCGTCAAGGGCACCACCGGCGGCGTGTTCATGGGCGCCGCCTACCAGGGCTACGGCTCAGCCGGCCCGGTCGAGGCCGAGGAGGTCGAGGGCCATCTGATGACGGGCCAGACCCCTGCCGTCACCTCCGGCCGGATCTCCTACGTCCTCGGCCTCGAAGGCCCCGCGGTGACGGTGGACACGGCCTGCTCGTCGTCCCTGGTCACCCTGCACCTGGCGGCGCAGGCGCTGCGCCAGGGCGAGTGCGACTTCGCCCTGACCGGCGGCATCACCGTGATGGCCGTCCCCGGAACGTTCACCGAGTTCAGCCGCCAGCGGGGGCTCGCGTCCGACGGCCGCTGCAAGCCCTTCGCCGCGGCCGCGGACGGCACCAACTGGTCCGAGGGGGTCGGTGTGCTGCTCGTGGAGCGGCTGTCCGACGCCCGCCGCCACGGCCACCCGGTGCTGGCGGTGATGCGCGGCTCCGCGGTCAACCAGGACGGCGCCAGCAACGGCCTCACCGCCCCCAACGGCCCGTCCCAGCGCAGGGTCGTCCACCAGGCGCTCGACAACGCCGGACTCACCCCGGACGAGATCGACGTGGTGGAGGCGCACGGCACGGGCACCTCCCTGGGCGACCCGATCGAGGCGCAGGCGCTGATCGCGTCCTACGGCCAGGACCGGCCGGAGGACCGGCCGCTGTGGCTGGGCTCCGTCAAGTCCAACATCGGCCACGCGCAGGCGGCGGCGGGTGTCGCGGGAATCATCAAGATGGTGATGGCGATGCGGCACGGCGTCCTGCCGAAGACGCTGCACGTGGACGAGCCGACCCCGCACGTGGACTGGTCGGCGGGGGCCGTGGAACTGCTGACCGAGGCCCGGCCCTGGCCGGAGACGGGCCGTCCGCGCCGGGCGGGGATCTCGTCCTTCGCGATCAGCGGCACCAACGCGCACACCATCATCGAGCAGGCCCCCGAGGCCGAGGAGCAGGAGCAGGCCGATCCCGGGGCCGAGGCACCCGAGCCGGTCGCCTGCCCGGTCGTGCCGTGGCTGGTCTCCGGCAAGGGCGAGGCCGCGCTGCGCGCCCAGGCCGAGCGGCTGCACGCCCGCCTGACGGAGCACGGCCCGGCCCTGGACGGGGACCCCGCGGTCGCGTCGGCGGCGGACGTCGGCTACTCCCTGGCGGTGTCCCGTTCGGCGTTCGAGCACCGCGCGGCGGTGATCGGCGAGGACCGCGAGAGCCTTCTGCGCGGCCTCCGGGCCCTGGCCCGGGGCGAGATCGCGCCGGGCGTGGTCAGGGGCCAGGCGGCGAAGGGGCGCAGGACCGCGTTCCTGTTCACCGGCCAGGGTGCGCAGCGTCCGGGCATGGGGCGGGAGTTGTACGAGGCGTTCCCGGTGTTCGCCCAGGCGCTGGACGAGGTGTGCGCGCATCTGGATGTGCTGCTGGACCGTCCGCTGAAGGACGTGATGTTCGCGGCGGAGGGCAGTGCGGACGCCGAGCTGCTGGACCGGACGGCGTTCACGCAACCGGCGTTGTTCGCGGTCGAGGTGGCGTTGTTCCGGCTGCTGGAGCACTGGGGTGTCACCCCGGACGTGCTGATCGGCCATTCGGTGGGCGAGATCACCGCCGCCCACGTCGCCGGGGTGTTCTCGCTGGAGGACGCGTGCACGCTGATCGCCGCCCGCGGCCGGCTGATGCAGGCGCTGCCCGGGGGCGGCGCGATGGTGGCGGTGCAGGCGTCCGAGGAGGAGATCGCGCCGTCGCTCGCCGGCCGCGAGGCCGAGGTGAGCGTCGCCGCCGTCAACGGCCCGACCGCCGTGGTCATCGCCGGCGACGAGCCCGCCGTCCTGGAGATCGCCGCGCAGTGGGCGGAGCGGGGCCGCAAGACCCGCCGCCTGCGCGTCAGCCACGCCTTCCACTCCCCGCACATGGACGCCATGCTCGACGACTTCCGCAAGGTCGTCACAGGGCTCTCGTTCGCCGCGCCGGCCATCCCCTTCGTCTCCAACCTCACCGGAGCACCTGCCACCGAGGCCGAGGTCTGCACCGTCGAGTACTGGGTCCGGCATGTGCGCGCGCCCGTGCGCTTCGCGGACGCGGTGCGCGGTGTCGCGGCGCAGGACGTGAACACCTACCTGGAGGTCGGCCCGGACTCCGTGCTGTCGGCCATGGCCCAGGACTGCCTGACCGAGCGGTCCGAGCGTGCCACGGGCGGCCCGGTGACGGTGCCGGTGCTGCGCAAGGACCGCCCCGAGGCCCAGGCGTTGACGACGGCCCTGGCCGAACTCCACGTCCACGGCGCCCCGGTCGACTGGCAGCGGGCCCTCTCCGGGCGCGGCGCCCGGCGGGTGGACCTGCCCACCTACGCCTTCCAGCGCCAGCGCTACTGGCTCGACTCCACGGCGGCCCTCGGCGACGTCGGCTCGGTGGGCCTCGGACCGGTGTGGCACCCCCTGCTGGGCGCCGTGGTCTCGCTGGCGGGCGGCGGCGGAGTGCTGCTGAGCGGGCGGCTGTCGCTGGCCACCCACGCCTGGCTCGCCGACCACGCGGTGCACGGAGTGGCGCTGGTGCCCGGAACGGCCTTCGTGGAGATGGCCGTCCGGGCGGGCGACCAGGTCGGCTGCGGCCGGATCGAGGAACTGGTGCTGGAGGCGCCCCTGGTGGTGCCCGAGCGCGGCGGCGTCCAGATCCAGGTCGAGGTGGGGGAGCCCGACGCCGCCGGCCACCGCGAGGTGAGCGTCTACGCGCGGAACGAGTCGCCCGAGGACCGGGCCGACCTCGGGCAGCCGTGGGTGCGGCACGCCCACGGTCTGCTGACCCCGCCCGGCCCGGCGCCCTCGTTCGACTTCGCCAAGTGGCCGCCGGGCGGCTCCAAGCCGGTCGACGTCTCCGGCGGCTACGAGCACGCGGCCGAGCACGGGCTGCGCTACGGACCCGCGTTCCAGGGGCTGCGACGCGCCTGGCGGCGCGGCGACGCCGTGTTCGCCGACGTGGAGCTGCCCGAGGACCAGCTCGGCACCGCGAAGTACTTCGGTCTGCACCCGGCCCTGTTCGACGCGGCCCTCCACGCGATCGGCGCGGGCGGCGCGGCACGCGTGGGCGAGGACACGCCGAGCGCGGGCACGCTGCTGCCGTTCTCGTGGCGGGGCTTCTCCCTGGACGCCGTCGGCGCGGGCGCACTGCGCGTACGGGTGATACCGGACGGACGGCGGGCGGTGTCGCTGGCGATAGCCGACACCTCGGGCCGACCGGTGGCATCCGTCGACTCCCTCGTCCTGCGGCCCATGCAGGCCGACGCGCTGCGCAACGCGGGCCGCGCGGCAGGTGACGCGCTGTTCCGCATGGAGTGGACGCCGGAAGCGGCCGAGCCGGCCGAGGGCGTGGCCCCGGGCTGGTCGGCGGTGCTGGGCGACGACCGCCTCGGCGTGGGCGCCGCCCTGGAGGGGGCGGGCGGCACCGTCGACGTGTACGCGGACCCGGTGGCGCTCGGCGACGCCGTGGCGGCGGGCACGCTCATGCCCGCCATGGTGGTGCTGCCGGTCGCCTCGGGCGGCCCGGACGTGGTGGACGAGGTGCACACGCGGGTCGCCGAGGTGCTGGAGACCGTCCAGTCCTGGGTGGCGGACGAGCGGTTCGCGGGGACCCGGCTGGTGCTGGTGACGCGGGGCGCCGTGGACACCGGTGACGGGGTGACGGACCTGGCGGGCGCGGCCGTGTGGGGCCTGGTGCGCTCGGCGCAGTCGGAGAACCCGGGCCGGGTGGTGCTGGTCGACACCGACGACGTCGAGCGGTCGGCGGCGCTTCTCGCGGGGGTGGTGGCCTTGGGCGAGGAGCAGGTCGTGGTGCGCTCCGGCGAGGTCCGTGTGCCCCGTCTCGGCCGGTCGCTGCCCTCCGCCGACGCGTCGGAGCCGGAGGTGTTCGGCTCCGGCGCGGTGCTGGTCACCGGCGGCACCGGGGTGCTGGGCGGCCTGGTGGCCCGGCACCTGGTGGCCCGGCACGGTGTCAGGAAGCTGGTGCTCCTCTCCCGGCGCGGCGAGGCGGCGGACGGCGCCGCCGGGACACGGGCCGAGTTGGAGGCCGCTGGTGCCGAGGTGCTGATCGAGGCGTGTGACGCCGCCGACCGTCAGGCGCTCGCCGCGCTGCTGTCGGGACTGCCCGACGGGTTCGGGCCGAGTGCCGTCGTGCACGCGGCCGGGGTGCTCGACGACGGCCTGTTCACCTCGCTGACGCCCGATCGGGTGAGCGCGGTGCTGCGCGCGAAGGTGGACGCGGCGTGGAACCTGCACGAGCTGACCGCGGGGGCCGACCTGTCGGCGTTCGTCCTGTTCTCCTCGGCCGCCGGTGTCCTCGGCGCCGCCGGACAGAGCAACTACGCGGCGGCGAACGTTTTCCTGGACGGCCTCGCCTCATGGCGTCGTGCCCGGGGGCTGCCGGGCGTCTCGCTGGCGTGGGGCCTGTGGGCGCAGGCCAGCGGCATGACCAGGCACCTGGAGCAGGGCGACCTGCGCCGGGTGTCGAGCTCCGGCCTGGTGCCGCTCTCCTCCGAGGAGGGGCTTGAGCTGTTCGACGCGGGTGTCACCTCCGGGCAGGCGGTGGTGATCCCCACCCGGCTGGACCTGGGCGTGCTGCGGGCCCAGGGCGCCGCACTGCCCGCGGTGTTCCGTGCCGTCGTCCCGGATTCCCCCGTCCGGCGTGCGGCCGGCCAGGCGAGCACCGAGGCGGGCGACCAGGCCGGCCGGCTGCGGCGGCAACTGGCCGGGCTGTCGCAGGCCGAGACCGAGGAGGCGCTGCTCGAACTGGTGCGGACCCTCGCCGCCGCAGTGCTCGGCTTCGCCTCCCCCCATGACGTGGACACCGGCCACGAGTTCATGGAGATGGGCTTCAACTCCCTGACTGCGGTGGAGTTCCGCAACCAGCTCGCCGCGGTCACCGGCCTCCGGCTGAACACCACGGTGGTCTTCGACTTCCCGAACTCCACCGAGCTGGTGGCCCATCTGCGGCCCCGGATCGCGGCCGAGACGGCGTCCGCTCCCGCCGGCCGCCGGGCCGAGGAGCCGCCGGCCCCGGTTGCGGCCGCCGTCCGGGCCGCCGCTCCGGCCGGAGCACCCGCGCCCGCGGCCGCGCCCCCGGAGCCGCAGGCGGACGCGCCCGACACCCTCGGCTCCCTGTTCCGGGAGGCGGCGGCGCAGGGCAAGACGCAGGTCGGCATGGATCTGCTGGTGAACGCCGCGCGGCTGCGGCCGACCTTCGAGGACCCGGCCGGCTTCGGGGGGAACGATCAGGCCCGTACGGCTCTCCCGGGGCGCCGGACACCTCAAGCTGGTCTGCTTCTCCTCGTACATGGCGCTGGGCGGCGTCCACCAGTACGCGCAGCTGGCCGCCCCGTTCCGGGGCAGCCGGGACGTCGCGGCCCTTCCCGCCGTGGGGTTCGTCCAGGGCGAGAGCCTTCCGGCCACCCCCGAGGCGCTGTTCCGCCTGCAGGCGCGGACCGTCGCCGAGTACGCCGACGGCGCCCCCGTCGTCCTCCTCGGCTCGTCGGCCGGAGGAATGATCGCCCACTCGGTGGCCGCCGCTCTGGAGAGCCAGGGCGCACCGCCCCGGGGGATCGTCCTGCTGGACACCTACCTGCCGGACAGTGCGAGCATCGGCCAGTTCGAGGACGCCATGCTGGACGAGATGTACGAGCGGGAGGCCCTCGTCTCCATGGAGGGCGTCCGGATGTCCGCCATGGGGTGGTATCTGCATCTGTTCGAGGGGTGGAAGCCGCCGGAGAGCGCGGTTCCCAGCCTTCTCGTCCGCGCGGCGCAACCGATGGGAGAGCCGGCGCCGGACGCGTCGGGCTGGCAGGCGGACTGGCCGGCCGACGCCACCGTGGACGTGCCCGGAACCCACTTCACGATGATGGAGAAGCAGGCCGGCACCACCGCACAGGCCATCGAGGACTGGGTGGCCGACCTCTAGCGCCGTGACCGGGAAGGTCCACCGGCTCGCGACGCCCGGCACCCCGCCGCGCCGTCGCCTCACCCAGGCGCGTTCCGTACGCGGGTGAAGCTCCCCTCGCGGGGCACCGCACCGGACGCCGCGAGCCACCCGGCAGACCTTCCCGGCCACAGCACCAGCGCATCACGCGCCCGCCCGCGCCCATGGCCCCCGGGCCGGCGCCCACGCCGAAGCCGCGGTCAGCGCGGCACACACGACGCAGCGCATCACACAAGGCAGGAGTTAGGTGAGCACCATGGTGAACGGGTCCAGCGACTCGGCGGAGTCCCTCGTGCAGACTGGGCCGGATCGTGACGAGAGCACCGGTGAACTGCCGTCGCTCGATCCGGACTTCCACGAACTGCCGGACCGCGAACAGCGCAGGGTCGTCTTCGACCTGGTACGCGCGCACGTCGCCGCGGCGCTGCGGTCCGAGTCGCCGCGCGCGCTCGACGCGCGGACCTCGCTGCTCGACCTCGGGCTGGACTCCCTCGGGGCGGTCAATCTGCACCGCGGACTGGTGGCCGCCACCGGCCTCGCGCTGGAGGTGACACTCGCCTACGACCACCCGACGCCCAGCGAACTGGCGGACCACCTCCACCGGCAGCTCGTCCCCGTCGACAGGGACGACACCGCTCCCGCGCGTGCCGTCGTCGGCTCGGACGACCCCATCGCGATCGTCGGGATGAGCTGCCGCTTCCCCGGCGGCGTCAACAGCCCCGAGGACCTGTGGAAGGTCGTCGCCGAGGGCGTGGACGCCATCACCCCGTTCCCCACCGACCGGGGCTGGGACCTGGAGGCGCTCTACAGCCCCGACCCGGACCGGCCCGGCACCAGCTACGCGACCGAGGGCGGCTTCCTCCACGACGTCCCCGACTTCGACGCGGAGTTCTTCGGCATATCGCCGCGCGAGGCGCTGGCCATGGACCCGCAGCAGCGGCTGCTCCTGGAGACGAGCTGGGAGGTCTTCGAGCGGGCCGGCATCGACGTGACCGAGCTCAGAGGCAGCCGCACCGCCGTCTTCACCGGCGCCGAGCACCACGACTACGGGCCCCACCTCCAGAGCACCAAGAGCGGCCTCGAAGGCTATGCGCTGACCGGGATCGCGGGCAGCGTCGCCTCCGGGCGCGTCTCCTACACCTTCGGCTTCGAGGGCCCCGCGTGGACCGTGGACACGGCCTGCTCCTCGTCGCTGGTCTCCCTGCACCAGGCCGCGCACTCGCTGCGCCAGGGCGAATGCGATCTGGCGCTCGCCACCGGCGTCGCCACCATGCCGACCCCCGGTGACTTCATCCTCTTCAGCCGCCAGCGCGGGCTCTCCTCCGACGGGCGCTGCAAGGCGTTCGGCGCCGGGGCCGACGGCACGTCATGGGCCGAGGGCGTCGGCGTCCTCCTGGTGGAGCGGCTCTCGGACGCCCGGCGCAACGGCCACGAGGTGCTGGCGATCGTGCGCGGCTCCGCCGTCAACCAGGACGGCGCCAGCAACGGCCTGACGGCCCCCAACGGGCGCTCCCAGCAGCGCGTCATCCGGCAGGCGCTGGCCAACGCCGAGTTGACCGCGGACCAGATCGACGTGATCGAGGCGCACGGCACCGGAACCTCGCTCGGCGACCCCATCGAGGCGCAGGCGCTGATCGCCACCTACGGCGAGAGCCGCCCGCAGGGGCAGCCGGTGTGGCTGGGCTCCCTCAAGTCGAACATCGGGCACGCCCAGGCCGCGGCCGGTGTGGGCGCCGTCATCAAGATGGTGATGGCCATGCGCCACGGCACCCTGCCGAAGACGCTGCACGCGCAGGTGCCGACCCCGCACGTGGACTGGTCGTCGGGCGGCGTGGCACTGCTCACCGAGCAGCGCCCCTGGCCGGAGACCGGGCGGCCGCGCCGGGCCGGCGTCTCCTCGTTCGGCATGAGCGGCACCAACGCGCACGCCATCATCGAGCAGGCCCCGCCGCAGGAGCCGGCCCCCGCCGCGGACGCCGACGCGGACACGGCCTCCCAGCCCGTGCCGCTGCTGGTGTCCGCCAAGAGCGAGGAGGCGCTGCGGGCGCAGGCAGCGCGGCTGCGCGAGCACCTGGTGCGCCACCCCGACGCGCGGCCGGTCGACGTCGGATGGTCCTCCACCGTGACACGGGCCGCGCTCGAACACCGCGGCATGGTGGTGGCGTCCGACCGGGACGGGCTGCTGCGCGGCCTGGCGGCGCTCGCCGAGGAGACCGACGCGCCCGGCCTGGTGCTGGGCAGGTCCACGGGGCAGCGGGTGGCGTTCCTGTTCACCGGCCAGGGCGCCCAGCGGCCGGGCATGGGCCGTGAGCTCTACGACACCTACCCGCTCTTCGCCGACGTGTTCGACGAGGCGTGCGCCTACCTGGAGGTGCGCCTCGGCACCTCCGTGCTCGACGTGGTCTTCGGCCCCGAGGACGACGACGCGGCGGCCACCGCCACCGCTGACGAGCTCGACCGGACGATGTTCACCCAGGCCGGGCTGTTCGCCTTCGAGGTGGCCCTGTTCCGCCTGCTGGAGTCCTGGGGGGTGCGCCCCGACTTCCTGATGGGGCACTCGGTGGGCGAGATCGCGGCGGCCCACGTCGCCGGGGTGCTGTCCCTGGAGGACGCGTGCGCCCTGGTGGCGGCCCGCGGCCGGCTGATGCAGGAACTCCCCGAGGGCGGCGCCATGGTGGCCGTCCAGGCGTCGGAGCAGGAGGTGGCCGAGAGCCTGGCGGGCCGCGAGGACCGGGTGTCGCTGGCGGCGCTCAACGGCCCGACCTCGGTGGTGCTCTCAGGCGACGAGGACGCCGTGCTCGAACTCGCCGGCCACTGGGAGGCCCAGGGCCGCAAGACCAAGCGGCTGCGGGTGAGCCACGCGTTCCACTCCCCCCGGATGGACGCCATGCTGGAGGAGTTCGGCCAGCTCGCGGCCTGCCTGTCGTACTCGGCCCCGGACATCCCCGTCATCTCCAACGTCACCGGTGACGTCGCGGGCGCCGAGCTGGCCGCCCCCGAGTACTGGGTCCGCCACGTGCGGGAGGCGGTCCGCTTCGACGACGGCATGCGCCGCCTCGCCGCACAGGGCGTGACGACCTGTGTGGAGCTCGGCCCCGACGCCGTGCTGACCGCGATGGGCCAGGACTGCCTGGACGCCGTCGGCGCCGACGCTGCCTTCGTGCCCCTGGCCCGCTCCGGGCGCGCCGAGGCGCAGACGCTGGCGGAGGCGGTCGCCACCCTGTACGCGAACGGCGTCGGCGTGGACTGGGACGCGGTGTACTCCGGGCGCGGCGCGCGGCGCGTGGCCCTGCCGACCTACGCCTTCCAGCGCAAGCGGTACTGGCTGGAGTCGGGCGGCGCCGTGGCCGGCGACGCCCGGAGCGTCGGCCTCGGCAGGGTGGACCACCCGCTGCTCGGCGGCCTCACCGAACTGGCCGAGGGCGACCGTACGGTGCTGACCGGACGCCTGTCGCTGCAGACCCACCCGTGGCTCGCCGACCACGCCGTGGCCGGCGGAGTGCTCTTCCCCGGCACCGGATTCGTGGAGCTCGGCCTGCTCGCGGGCACCGAGACCGGGGCCGGACGGCTCGGCGAACTCACCCTGGAGACCCCGCTCCTCCTGCCGGAGCAGGGCGGCGTCCGCGTCCAGGTCGTGGTGGGCCCCGCCGACGAGTCCGGCGTACGGCCGCTGGGCGTGTACTCGCGCCCCGACAGCGACGAGCCGGGGGAGGAGTGGGTGCGGCACGCCCAGGGTGTCCTGGAGGCGGACAACGGCGCCGCGGTCACCGAGAGCCTGCCGCAGTGGCCCCTCCCGGGCGCCGAGCCGGTTCCGACGGAGGGCTTCTACGAGGGCCTCGCCCAGGCCGGTTACGGATACGGGCCGGTCTTCCGGGGGCTGGAGTCGGTCTGGCGGCTGGACGGCGACGTCTACGCCGAGGTGGCGCTGCCGGACCCGGCAGCCCAGGAGGCCGGGCGGTTCGGCCTGCACCCGGCCCTGCTCGACGCGGCCCTGCACGCCATGGAGATGGGTGACTTCGGCGGCGAGAGCGGGCGCGTGACACTTCCGTTCTCCTTCACCGGGGTGAGCCTGCACGCGGTGGGCGCCGGACGGGCGCGGGTGCGGCTGCGCCCGCAGGGCAAGGACACGGTCGCGCTGCTGGTGACCGACGCCACGGGCGCGCCCGTCGCCTCGGTGGAGTCGCTGGTGGTGCGCGAGGTGGCGGCCGAACGGTTCGCCTCGGGGCCGCGCGGCGCCGGCGGCGACGGAACGCTGTTCCGGGCCAACTGGGACGTGTTCGCCGCGCGCGGCGGCGACCACACCGCGGACGGCGGCGCGCACACGGCGGTGATCGGCGCCGACCGGGCGCGGGTGGCCGAGCTGCTCACCGCCTCCACCGTCGAGTACACCGAGTACACCGGGGTGGACGCGCTCGTGGCCGCCCTCGACGGGGGCGCCGAGGCGCCGGACGTGGTCTGGGCCTGGTGCGGCGCCGGGCCGGACGCCGGCAATCTCGCCGAGGCCGCCCGCAAGGCGGCCCACCGGGCGCTGGCCCTGGCGCAGTCCTGGCTCGCCGAGGACCGGCTCGACGGGTCCCGGCTGGTCGTGGTCACCAGCGACGCGGTCGCGACGGGGCCGGGCGAGGGCGTCCTCGGACTGTCGAACGCCGCCGTCTGGGGGCTGCTGCGTTCGGCGGCCACGGAGAACCCGGGCCGGATCCAGCTGGTGGACGTCGACCGCCGCGCCGAGTCGGCCACCGCGGTCGCGGGCGTGGTGACGGCCGCGATCGCGGCGGGCGAGCGCGAGGTGGCGCTCCGCGCGGGCCAGGGTCTGGTTCCCCAGCTCGCCAGGAACGCGGCCGGGCGGGTCCTCGCGGCCCCCGCCGGCACCCCTGCGTGGAAGCTCGGCACCACGGGCGGAGGCACGCTGGACAACCTCGCGCTGCTGCCCGACCCGGCGGCGCAGGAGCCGCTGGCCCCCGGGTACGTGCGGATCGCGGTGCGCGCCGCCGGTCTGAACTTCCGCGACGCGCTGATCGCCCTCGGCATGTACCCCGACGACCACGCCACCATGGGCGGCGAGGGCGCCGGTGTGGTCCTGGAGGTCGGCCCCGGTGTGACCGACCTGGCCCCCGGAGATCGGGTCATGGGCATGACCAACGCCTCGTTCGGGCCCGTCGCGATCGCCGACCGGCGGCAGATCGTCCGCATGCCGCGCGGCTGGACCTTCGCGCAGGGTGCCTCGGTGCCGGTGGTCTTCCTGACCGCCTACTTCGGTCTGGTGGAACTCGGCAGGCTGAAGGCGGGCGAGTCCGTCCTGGTGCATGCCGCCGCCGGCGGTGTGGGCATGGCGGCCGTGCAGCTCGCACGCCACCTCGGCGCCGAGGTGTACGCCACGGCCAGCCCCGGCAAGTGGGAGACCCTGCGGGCGATGGGATTCGACGAGAAGCACATCGCGTCCTCCCGCGACCTGGACTTCGAGCCGCGCTTCATGGCGGCGACCGGCGGCCGGGGCATGGACCTGGTGCTGGACTCGCTCGCCCGTGAGTTCGTCGACGCCTCCCTGCGGCTGCTGCCCAGGGGCGGCCGGTTCCTGGAGATGGGCAAGATCGACGTGCGCGACCCCGAGGTCGTCGCCCGGGACCACCCCGGCGTGCGGTACGCGGCGTACGACCTGGACGCGGCCGACTACGACTTCGTCCAGCGGATGCTGGTCGAACTGGTCGAGCTCTTCGACAGCGGTGCGCTGCACCCCCTCCCGGTGACGGCGTGGGACGTGCGGCGGGCCCCGGACGCGGTGCGCTACATC
Organism: Streptomyces zinciresistens K42; assembly: GCF_000225525.1. GTDB lineage: Bacteria > Actinomycetota > Actinomycetes > Streptomycetales > Streptomycetaceae > Streptomyces > Streptomyces zinciresistens. The sequence goes on from NZ_AGBF01000003.1 coordinate 122,859, forward strand.
AGCCAGGCCCGGCACATCGGCAAGAACGTGTTCACCATGCCCCGCGCCCTCGACCCCGACGGTTCGGTGCTGGTGACCGGCGGCACCGGCGGCCTGGGCCGCGAGGTGGCACGCCATCTGGTGGCCGAGCGCGGCGTGCGCAACCTGGTGCTGGTCTCCCGGCGCGGGCCGGACGCGGAGGGCGCCGCCGACCTCAAGGCCGAACTGACCCGGGCGGGCGCGTCGGTGACGCTGGCGGCCTGTGACGTGGCCGACCGCGCCGCGCTGGAGCGGGTGCTGTCCGGCATCCCCACCGACCACCCGCTGACCGCGGTCGTGCACGCGGCGGGCGTCCTCGACGACGGTGTCATCGACACCCTGTCGCCGAAGCGGATCGACGCGGTCTTCGAGCCGAAGGTCGACGCGGCGTGGCACCTGCACGAGCTGACCCGGGACACGGACCTGGCGGAGTTCGTGATGTTCTCCTCCGCCGCCGGTGTGTTCGGCAGCCCCGGACAGGGCAACTACGCCGCCGCCAACTCGTTCCTGGACGCGCTCGCCGCACACCGTCGCGGCCTCGGCCTCCCGGCGGTCTCACTGGCCTGGGGCCCGTGGGAGCAGGCCGGCGGCATGACCGGCACCCTCGGCCAGGCGGACATGGTGCGCATGGCCCGTGAGGGCATGGCGCCTCTGTCCATGGCGGGCGGTCTGCGTCTGCTGGACGCCGGCGCCGCGAGCGAGGACGCCCTGCTCGTGCCGATGCGGCTGGAGACCTCCGCGCTCGGCGGCCAGACCGGCGTCCCCACCCTGCTGCGCGGCGTCGTCCGGGTGCGGAGCAGGGCGGCGGCCGACGGGAAGGCGGCCGCTCCCGAATCGGCCAAGGTGCGGCTGGCCGGTCTGGCCGGAGCCGAACTCGACCGGGCACTGCTCGACCTGGTGCGCGGCAGCGCGGCGATGGTGCTGGGACACAGCGGCGCCCAGTCCATCGAGCCCGACCGCTCCTTCCAGAGCCTCGGCTTCGACTCGCTGGCGGGCGTGGAGTTCCGCAACCGGCTCAACTCGGCCACCGGACTCCGCCTCCCCTCCACGCTGATCTTCGACAACCCCACGCCCGCGGCGCTCGCCGAGTATCTGCGCGGCCGGGTGGCGACGGACAGCCCGGCCGAGCCGGACGCCGATCCCGAAGAGGCCAGGATCCGTGCCCTTCTGACGTCGATTCCGCTGGAGCGGCTGCGCCGCGCAGGGTTGCTCGACATGCTCACCGAGCTGGCGAGCGGCACGGACCGGGCCGAGAAGGACACCGAGGACAAGGAGACGGACTCCATCGACGCGATGGACGACGACGACCTGATCGACATGATGCTCGGGGACCTCGACAGCTGACGACCCGCGAGTCCCCCGCACGCCCCTGGGCGTGTTTCGAAAGTCCCGTCTGCCCGGCGGTGTCCGGCACGCACGCTCGCCGCGTTGTCGGGATCACCCCGATACCACCAGCATCGGGGTGACCCTCCGCCTTGCGATCGCACGCACCGGACGCCGCCGGGCCTGCCCTTCGGGCAGGCGACGCTCCTTTCGAAACACGCCCTGGGGGACTCGCGGTCCCGGCCCACGCCCCGCGGAGCGTCGGCGTCGCGGGTGGCTCTCACCCCCAATGACTCCAAGAACAGAAAGGCTCAGTGAAACCGATGACCGCAAAGGTCTTTGCGACGGAAGCGGTGCATTCGCTTCCCGAGTTCGAACAGCGGGCCCTGGCCATCGCCGAAGCGCTCCGCGAGCGCGGGGTCAGCGACGGCACCCGGGTCATGCTGAAGGCCGGCAACTCCGCCGGCTATGTCGGGGTCCTCCTCGCCCTGATGCACGCCGGCGCGTCGATCGTCATGGTCGACCACCAGGAGCGGGTGGAGGCCACCCGGCGCATCTGCGACCGGGCCGGGGTCAAGATATGCGTGGTCGACGACGACACCCCGATGCCCGGCGGCGGCCCGGCCCGGGTCACCGTCTACGAGCTGCTCCTGGCGTCCGTGGAGCAGACCCCCGCCGAGCGGCGGCTGTCCCTCGACACCTGGTGCGAGCTGCCCGACGGCCTGATCATGTGGTCCTCCGGCTCCACCGGGGAGCCCAAGGGCGTCGTCAAGACCGGGGCGAAGTTCCTGAAGAACCTGGAGCGCAACGCCCGGCAGGTGGGCCATCGCCCCGATGACGTCCTGCTGCCGCTGCTGCCCTTCTCCCACCAGTACGGGCTGTCCATGGTGCTCATCGCCTGGCTGGTCAAGTGCTCGCTGGTCATCGCGCCCTACCGGCGTCTGGACCGGGCGATGACCATGGCGGGCGTCTGCGGGGTCACGGTGGTCGACGCCACCCCGGCCAGCTACCGCAGCATGCTCAACATGATCGGCCGCAAGCCCGCCCTGGCGTACGAGCTGTCCGGTGTCCGGATGTTCTGCAGCGGGGCGGCCCCGCTGGACCCCGGCCTGGTCGCCGACTACGTCACGCGGTTCGGACTGCCCCTGCTGGACAGCTACGGCAGCACCGAGGCCGGGAACGTGGCCTTCGCGACCGAGGACAACACCGTCGCCTGCGGACGGGCCGTCGAGGGCCTGAAGCTGCGGATCGTCGACGACGAGGGAGCCGGCCTCACCTCCGGCGAGGTCGGGGAGATCCAGGTCCACTCGCCCGACCTGATGGAGGGCTATCTGGCGGAGGACGGCACGGTCGACCCCGTCGACCCGGCCAGAACCGACTGGTACCCCACCGGCGACTTCGGCTATCTGGACGGCGGGGACAACCTCTTCGTCCTCGGCAGGAAGAACGCGGTGCACCGTAACGGCCACACGCTCTACCCCGAACTCATCGAACACAAGCTGGCCGCGGCCGGCTGCCTCGTCAAGGTCGTCCCGGTCCCCGACGAACAGCGCGGCTGCCAGCTCTTCTTCTTCGTGGAGGACGAGCAGCAGCGCGAGCCGCGGCACTGGCGGGAGCCGATCACCGCCCTGCTGCCCGACTTCGAGCAGCCCAACCGCGTTCACGTCCTGGAGCGATTCCCCCTGAACCGCAACGGCAAGCCCGACAAGCGACAGCTCGAGCAGCTGGCTCTCGACCTGGCGCCCGGAGCCAGGGCATGACGGAGCAGCGGAACACCGAGCCGCGGACATCCGATACGCAGACCGGCCGTACGGCGATGGTCTTCCCCGGGATGGGGCCCGTGCGCTTCACCGATGTCGGCGAGTTCCTGCTGACCAACCCCCATGCCCGGCGCCGCCTCGCCGTCGCCGACGAGGTGGTGGGGTACTCCGTGTTCGACCGGTACCGCCAGTCGGACGCCGAAGAGGAGGCACAGTACGCCGCGCCCACCCAGATCGCCTTCCTGACCGTCTGTCTCTCCCTCGCCGACTGGGCGGAGGAGACGCTGGGAGAGCGCCCCGAGCTGTGCGCCGGACCGAGCTTCGGCCAGCGGGCCGCGGTCGCCTACGCGGGGTCCCTGCCGTTCGAGGAGACCGTGCGGCTCACCGCCGAGCTGGCGCGCTGCGAGGAGGAGTACTTCCGGCAGGAGCACCGCGACACCGTCACGCACTGCGTGATCCACACCCCCGAGGAGCGGCTTCAGCAGGCACTGGCCGAACTGGACGCCGAGGGGGAGTGGCACGACGTCTCCGGCTACATCGACCAGGGCTTCTACCTCGTGTCCCTGCGCGAGCCCGTGCTCGACCGGTTCAAGAAGCGCATCGGCGAGCTCGGGGGGTACAACATGTACACCATGTGGCCGCCCGTGCACGCCCCGGCGTTCGGCGCCCTGCGCCGCAAGGCGGAGGAGGAGGTCCTCGGCACCTTCGAGGTGGCCGAGCCCAGGCTGCCGATCGTCGCCGACCAGAACGGCGAGCTGCTGACCGGCGCGGAGGGCGTGCGCACCATGCTGCTCGACACCTTCGACCACCCGATCCGCTGGCCGGACATGGTGGAGACGATGCGCGGGCACGGCATCACCAGGGTCTGCGTCGCGGGGCCGGACAATCTCTTCGGCCGGGTGAACCGCACCGTGGACAACTTCGAGGTGGTGGCCATCGACGCCCGCGAGGCGATGCGCCCGCGGGTCCGGCAGAGGAGCGCCCGCCGGGCGAGGCGGTGAGGGCGGGCGCTGCCCCTCGGGCGGCGCCCGCCGTCGCCCGAGGGGCACACGGCGCGCCGGCACGCCGTTTCCCCGGGCAGCGGCCGGGGCGCCTGCCCCGACTCCCGCACCGGACACGGGGACCAGACACGGGTATCCGTGCAGCTCAGGGCACCCTTTCTGGTGCCGGGGCGTCAGATCACGCCCTTGCGCCGAGCAGCCGGCGCTGGTGCTGCGCACGTGCGCGCGGCGGGCGGGCGGCCGTGGCGGTGGTCCCCGCTGACCGGCGCCGGGCCGCCGTGACCAGCAATCCCCTAGAGTCCGCCGTCCTCGCTGGTCCGTGCCCGGTACGCCGTGCTGGGCTAGGGGTCGCCCACCCACCACAGGGAGAAGCCATGTGTGCATCGCGAGGTCCGGGTCTGTTGCAGCGGGGAAGGGCCGGCCGGCCCGCAGCGGGCCCCGGCGTGACGAGGGGATAGGTCCGACATGCTCCTCACCGACCTCCTTGGGAACGGCCCGTCGAGCCCTCGAATCACCATGCTCTGCCCCGACTTTCCCTTCGCCTACGACGACTGGCTGCGCCACCCGGCGGGCCTGGGCGGCGTCCCGGCCGACGCGATGGGGACCGAGGTCGCGATCGTCGGCGGCGGGATGGCCGGGCTGGTCGCCGCGTACGAACTGATGCGGATGGGACTGCGCCCGGTTCTCCACGAGGCGGAACGCCTGGGCGGCCGGATGCGCTCCGCCGGCTTCGACGGGTTCCCGGACGAGGTGGCCGAGCTGGGGGCCATGCGGTTCCCGCTCTCGGCCGCCGCGCTGTTCCACTACGTCCGCACCGTGGGCCTGCGCACCACGCCGTTCCCCAACCCGCTCAGCTCCTGCACCCCCATGACGGTCGTGGACATCGGCGGCGTCAGCCACTGGGCCCGGACCGAGGCCGAACTGCCGCCCGCCTACCGGGAGGTCGCCGACGCCTGGGACAAGACGCTGCACGAGCAGGCCGACATAGGGGTCATGCAGGAGGCGATCCGCACCCGGGACACGGCCACCATCAAGGCGATGTGGAACCGCCTCGTGCCGCTGCTGGACGACCAGTCCTTCTACGGCTTCCTCAGCTCCACGCCCGCCTTCGACTCCTTCCGCCTCCGTGAGCTCTTCGGGCAGGTCGGCTTCGGCACCGGCGGCTGGGACACCGACTTCCCCAACTCGATGCTGGAGATCCTCCGCGTCGTCTACACCGAGGCCGACGACGACCAGCACACCATCGAGGGCGGCTGCGAACAGGTACCGCTGGGCCTGTGGCGGCACGCTCCCCAGCGCCTCGCGCACTGGCCGGCCGGCACGTCGCTCGCCGCGCTCCACGAGAACCGTCCCCGGCCCGCCGTCACCGCGCTGCGACGCGCGGGGGAACGGATCGAGGTCACCGACGCCGACGGCCGGACCCGCGGCTACCGGGCGGTGGTCTTCACCGGGCAGCACCGGCTGCTGAACAGCCGGGTCGCCTGCGACGACGCACTGCTGCCCGGGACGGTCCGGTCAGCGATCGAGCGCACCCACTACATGGGCTCGTCCAAGCTGTTCGCGCTCACCGACCGGCCGTTCTGGCTGGACGTCGACGCCGCGACCGGGCGGGAGGTGATGGGCATGACGCTCACCGACAGGCTGCCGCGTTCGGTGTATCTCTTCGGCCGGGAGCCCGACCGGCCCGGAGTGATGTGCCTGTCCTACACCTGGAACGACGACTCCCAGCGGGTCGCCGCGTTGTCCGCCGAGGAGCGGCTGGAGGTCGTCCTGCGCTCGCTCGGCGACATCTATCCGGGCGTGGACATCCGGTCGCACATCATCGCGCCGCCGGTGGCCGTCAGCTGGGAGAACGAACCCTGGTTCACCGGAGCCTTCAAGGCCAACCTCCCGGGCCACTACCGCTACCAGCGCCGCCTGTTCACCCACTTCATGCAGGACGCGCTGCCCGAGCACCAGCGGGGGTTCTTCCTGGCCGGCGACGACGTCTCCTGGACCGGCGGCTTCGCGGAGGGCGCCGTCACCACGGCGCTGAACGCCGTGTGGGGGGTCGTACGCCATCTCGGCGGCGGCTGCCATCCGGCCAACCCCGGACCGGGGGACGTGTTCGCCGAACTCGCGCCCCTGGAGCTGGACGAGCCCTGACCCGGGGGGGCGCCACGAGGAAGCGGTCCCGGGTGCCGGGTGCCCACGGGACCGCGTCGTGCGACAGACCCCTCGGTCGCGCTGCCGCAGCGGGCGCCCTGCTCCGGACCGGAGCACATCGGCCGGCCCCCGCCGGCCCGCAACCCGGCCCCGCGGCAGCCGATCAGGCAGGCGCCGACGAACCGCCGCGCACCCGGCGGCGGTTGCCCTTGGTCACCTGTTCGGTGGGCGGCAGACGCACACCGTCGACGTTGCCCGGCCGGCCCTTCGCCCGTGGCGGGGAGTGCGGCACTGCGTCGACCTCACGCGCCGTGAGACCGGCGATGCCTGTCTCCGGCCGCCTGACGGCGGGCCGGCGCCACCCGGGTCCGCGTACGGCGAAGAAGCGTCCGCTGCGGTGTCCGAGGCCGCCGGTGTCCGGGCAGCGGTGCCGGCCGCGGAGCCCGGCGCGGATGGCGCGCCGCACCGGTGCCCGGCAGGCTCTCAGGCGGGCCGCCCGCTGCCGGAGCCGGCCGCGGGAAGCGTCAGCGCGGTGAGCACCAGGCCCTCAGCCGCCAGCCACCGGCCCGTCAGGTCCACGGCCCCGCCGTCGGCCGCCCGTATGAGCTCGGGCGGCAGGGGCACCAGCAGCCGGACCGAGAACGTGCCGTGCTCCAGGCCCGCCGCTCCCGGCTCGCGGGTGAAGCGCAGCCGGGCGTCCTCGAAGCCGAGCGGTTTGCCGGTGAGGGGGAACCACACCTTGTAGACCGCCTCCTTGGCGCTGAACAGCAACCTGTCCCAGGGGACATGGGGCACCGCGCTCGTCAGCCGGGCCAGGTCGGCCCGTTCCCCGGGCAGCGACACCGCGTCGAGGACACCGGCCGGCAGCGGGCCCGCCGGTTCGGCGTCGATGCCGAGCCCCGCCAGATCGCGGTCGTGGGCGACCGCGGCCACCCGGTAGCCGTCGCAGTGGGAGATCGCGCCCACCACCCCGGCGGGCCAGCCGGGCGCACCCGACGGGCCCGGCAACAAAGGCGTCGCCGTGCAGCCGAGCGCCGCCAGCGACAGGCGGGCGCACCGGCGGCCGGTGGCGAACTCCCGTCGCCGCTTGCCCACCGACCGGGCCACCGTCGCGGCCTCCTCCGGAAACAGCGGCGGAGCCGTCAACTCGCCGCGCACCTCGGTCACTTCGACGTGGTCCGGCAGCAGCAGGCGCATCAGCGGCGTCATCGGGCACCTCGCCGGGACAGGGCACCCCGGCCGGGCAGGATCTCGCGCAGCGGCGGATCGAGCCGGCCGCGGGCCCGCCACTCGCGCGGGTAGCCCAGGGACACCTCGCGGTGCGGCACCCCGTCGTGCCAGGTGGTGCGGGGGATGTGGAGATGGCCGTAGACCACGGCGGCCGCCCGGTAGCGGCGGTGCCAGTCGTGGGTGGCGGTGGTGCCGCACCACAGCGCGAACTCGGGATACCTGAGGATCCGGGTGGGCTCGCGCACCAGCGGGAAGTGGTTGACCAGCACGGTGGGCAGGTCGGGCGGGCAGGCGTCCAGCCGCTCACGGGTGTACGCCAGCCGCGCCCGGCACCAGGCGGCGCGGTCCGGGTAGGGGTCGCTGTGCAGGAGGAACTCGTCGGTGGCCACGACCCCCGCCTCCTCGGCCCGCGCGAGCGCGGCGGCGGCGCCGGCGGCACCCGGCGGCAGGAACGAGTAGTCGTACAGCAGGAACAGCGGCGCGATCACCACCGGCCCGTCCGGGCCCGGCCAGTGCGCGTACGGGTCCTGCGGAGTCAACACACCGAGGGACCGGCACAGTTCGACAAGACCGCGGTAACGGGCCTCGCCACGCAGCCGCACCGGATCGTCGGGGTGCGTCCACAGTTCGTGGTTGCCCGGCACCCACACCACCTGGGCGAACCGCTCGGCCAGCAGCCGCAGCGCCCACTCGACGTCCGCGGTCAACTCCCCGATGTCCCCCGCGACGATCAGCCAGTCGGAGGAGCCGGAGGGGCGCAGATCCTCCACGATCGCCCGGTTCTGCTCGTAGGCGACGTGCAGGTCGCTGACCGCGAAGAGCCGTCCGCCCGTGGGGCCGCGCACTGCTTCGCCGTCAGAGATCCGCGGATTCGTGGTGCTGGGCATGCCGACCTCCTCGCCGCGCGTCCGGCGCCTCGCATTCGCGTCCGGCGCTCAGATTTAGCCATCGGCCCACCCGATCCTTCAACGCGTGACCGGCGTGCCGGGCCAAGGACAAGGGATTCGCCCAGACTTCCTGCCGGGTGTTCCCCCCGAACCCACGCGTCCCCGATAGTGCTGTGGTGTCCACCTGAACAGGCAATGCCGCACAGTCGATCACAGAAGCTCAAAGAGAGATAAGGAACGGAAGCAGCGTGAGCGTGAGTCCCCATGCCGACGGCCTGTGGTGCCGTCGGTTCCAACCGGCGTCCGACGCCGCCCACCGCCTGATCTGCTTCCCGCACGCGGGGGGATCGGCCAGCTACTACGTGCCGGTCGCCCATGCCCTCGCCCCGCACGTCGACGTCGTCGCGCTGCAGTACCCGGGGCGCCAGGACCGGCGCAGGGAACCGCTGATCGACGACATCGGCACCCTCGCCGACCGCGTGCACGAGGCGCTGCGCGGCGAGGACGAACGTCCGCTCACCTTCTTCGGCCACAGCATGGGCGCGCTCGTCGCCTTCGAGGTCGCCCGAAGGTTCGAGCGGGACGGCCGCACGGGCCCCCTACGGCTCTTCGTCTCCGGCCGGCGGGCCCCCTCCCGCCACCGCGAGGAGAGCGTCCACCTGCGCGACGACGACGGCGTCATCGCCGAGGTCAAGGCCCTCAGCGGGACCGACGACCGGCTGCTCGGCGACGACGAACTCCTGCGCATGATCCTGCCCGCGCTGCGCGGGGACTACCGGGCGGTGGAGACGTACCGCTGCCCGCCCGGCGTCACGGTGGACATCCCGGTCACCGCCCTGGTCGGCGACAGCGACGCCAAGACGACGATCGACGAGGCCCGCGACTGGGAGCGGCACACCACGGCCGACTTCGACCTGCGGATCTTCCCCGGCGGGCACTTCTACCTCAACGACCGCGCCGCTGACGTGCTGAGCGTCCTCACCGAGCACTTCGCGGCGCGGAGCGTCCCGGACGGAGTCTGAGCCGGGATCGCAGCCGCTGCCGGAGCCGCGGTCGCAGCCGGAACGGGACCGTCCGGGGCTCCGGCGCTCGCACAGGTCTTGCGCGATCCGCGCGTGCGGCCGACCCGGCGCGCAGATCGGCAAGCGGTCCTCCCGTGCCGCGGCGGCGGTCTCGTCCGCGGTCTCGTCCGCGTTCGACGATCCGAATCCCCTCGCGTACGGCCGGCAGGAGCCGGTGGCACGCCCGGCCGAGCGGTACGGTCCGCCCGTGCCGTCCTTCGAGCACATCCACCTGCCGTGCTCGAAGGACGGCACCGGGGCTGTCCGGCGGCGAAGCTGATGTCGCCGGTGGCCGGCACGGTCGCGGGCGCGGACGGCATCGAGGACAGGGGCCGGCTGCGGCACGGCCCGACGCCTGCCTGGCCACCGGGGTGCGGGACTCGACCACAGCGTGCCGCTCGGCGTCGTCTCCACACCGCCGGCCGCCCCGGTGATCGCCGCGACGAGTCTGCGTGAAGGACCCTCGAACTCCGCCGCGGAGCGGCCGTGTTCGTCATCGGGCCGATGGGTCCTGACTCAGGACACTGGAATCCGCCGGCCAATGCACTTCACGAGGTCGCGGCGTGTCGCGCGTTTTGGGAAACGACCAGACATCGCGCCGAGGAGGAAACAGGTATTGCGCGCACCTAAGTCTTCCTCCCTAATAGATCTGGCCCGCCCGAAGCGACGTGAGTTGTATGCCCGGGATCCTGTATCGGCACAGGTGACGATGGGCTGACCGGTTCGCACGAGACGGAGGAACGCACGATGAGCGCGGAACTCGTGGAAATTCGAAAAGCCTTCATGGAACTGAGCGACAGCCTGAAAGCGCTGCGGAACGTCCAGGGCGACTCTCCGTACGTCCGCAGGCTGATGAATGATCTGGACCGTTTTCAGCTGGACATGGAGGAGAACCCTGAATCGCGGGACCAGCTGGCCTCGATGACCGCCTCTGTGGCCACGCTGACGCAGATGGCAGTAGCGAACGTGGCCCGCGATGTCGTCCGCATACAGGAAGGTTCCGACCACAACGTGGCCTGGCGCGACGCCGACGACGAGGGAATCGGTGGCCACCGCCGCTGAGCCGTGCGGCGGCCGCCCGACTGTCGGCCCCGACAGTCGGGCGGCCGCTCCTCGTCCGTCACTTCACGAAGTCGGGCAGCACGCGTGGCGGCCAGCTGCCGACCGTGAAGACCCCCATCGAGTAGGCGCGGGAGACCAGCGTGGCGCGGTTGGGCGCCTTGAATCGGCGCAGCATGAGACCCACGTGGTACTCGACGCCCTGGCGGCTCAGGTACAGGCGCGAGGCCATCTGCACGGTCGATGCGCCGGTGGCGATCCCCTCCAGGATGCGCGCGTCGAGAGCGGTGAGGAGGAGCGTCGACTTCGCTGCCGGGGCCGCGTCGGACGGGTCGTCTTCGGGAGTCATCAGGATGACGACACCTGAGAAGGCGTCCCCCTCTCCCCGGATCGCTATGCCCGTTATCTCGGTCGAGAAGACCCGGTCATGGCCGCGTTTCGCCACCACGTTCTCCACGAATCGTCCGCCATGGCCGTCCGAGAGGTGGCTGAAATGCTTGGGCAGGATGTTGCGGGCGCTCGGGTGCAACACGTCGTAGATGCTCTGCCCGCAGACTTCCTGTGAGGGGCGCGCGATATGATGGAAAAAGTCAGAGTTCGCCGCTTCGATATTCAGCTCGGCGTCGAGACTCGCCATGCAGGTGAAAAGGTGCGGCCCGGTTGCCTGACGATTTCTGCGAACAGTGTTCCGCGTGTGTAAGGGATGATTGCTGGCCGTTATTGCTCGGTCGGTGTTCTGGAGCATAAAAATCTCTCCCGGGTGTCGGCTGAACAATAAATCCGCAGCGGAGTCGGCGCTGCAAACCAGTAGACGGATCGGATGCGCTGTTTCTGCGACGCTCGCGATGACATCTGGGTGACTCACTTCGGGAGTCAACGATTCACCTGACCTGCAGCGGAAACACTGCCGTGCCCCTGCGGGGCGGGTTCGGTCATCGCGTGTAGCGCCAGTCCTCCACAGTTCTGCACAGGGGTTCGGTACGGGGTGCCCCGCACACCGGCCATACGCTGAATCTGCGTACCCGGTGGAGGGCGTCGTCGGGTCGACCGGCACCGCGGGCGCGCTTGCTGCTCGCTGGCCCGGTTTCAGGCGTCGGCCATAGCGGGCCGTCGGGGAATAGCGGATCGAATGGGCAGTCGAATGGCAAGGGGTGCCGCTTCGGCAGATCCCTTCCGTGTCGATGGCCGGGTCGCCCTGTCGCCGGCATCTGCGCCGCCGTGGTGGCTGATTTCCATGACCGAAAAAGTTTGGGGATCGGAAATGGGCCGGCACTGGAGACATACGGTCAGAGCTGTTGCCCGAATGGACATCTCTTCGTGGTCACGAAAGATCGAACTGACTCGTGACGGCAGACCTCGGTGACGCGGACAGCGGGCAGCGCTGAGTCGACCTTGCGGTTGCCGCCGACGCCGGGCCGGTCGCGGCGGGGCCGAGCGTGGCCCCTGCCGGGAGCAGACGGCCAGTGGCGCGGGACCGTACCTGCGGGCGAACCGGGTGCCGGTGCGCAACCGTCACGGGTCTCCGGTCTCGACGAACAGGTCCAGGGCGGTGACCGCGCCGATGCCGCAGATCCGGGTGGATGTGCAGCCCAGGGTGGCCGGGAGCGCGGGGGATCGTCCTGCCGAGGTCCTTGAACCGTCGGGTCGGCCGGCGGATGTCATCGGTCGTGGCGGCCGGACCGGGCAAGGTCAGGTGAGAACCTCGTGTCCGGCAGCGCGTGGCCGCCGGGCCCCCGGGCGCCACGACCAGCCGCGCTGCCGGGCGCGGAGGACGAGGACGAACGCGGAGGGGGTCGGGGGATCGGTGCGGCCGTCATCTCTGGTCGGGGAACAGATCACCCACGCAATACGCCGGAACTCCGGAAAGGCCGCTCGCTGGACATTTATTGAAGAGTGAACTGCCGTCGGCGAAGCGTTGGAATCGGCCACGGTTGCCGCACCCGGCCGGGCTTGAGGACGAGCAGCCGCGAGGTGGGCGACAGACAGTGGAGCGCAGCGCAGGGTGGGTGGGACATGGCGGTCTTCCAGCCCGCGACGCCGCTGCCGGCCAGCACGCCTGTGAGGCGTCGCCGCAGGCCGGCGCCCGTGCTGGAGTCCACCACCCCTGGCAGGGGGGCCGGTGCCGCGCGTACGGCCGTCGGGCCGTGACCGCGCGTCGTCCGCCTGCCCTGAGTCCTGTCTCGCGATGTCAAGCATGTTCAAAGGACTCCGTTTCAGAACATCTCGTGTGCGCTTGCGTTGAGATCGTGACAGAATTGATCGGCTTTTTCGGCCGTTGTGGCCGGTGAGCGGCTAAGTACAGGGAAACCGGACGCGAGCCGTAAAGTCCTTGTCGGGTCCGTCGACCGGCCGTGGGGAGGGGTGGTCTGCTTCCGAGTTTCATAGTTGGTGTGGTAAGGGCGGCTTGAGCTGTGATGCTGTGGATTTTCTGATAATGATTCCGACGCTTATGGGGTGCTGAAGCAAGTGGTGACGAGGCGTCTGGCCTGCGGTTGTTCTGGGTTCGCCGATAACAGCGGTGTGGTGTTGGTAATGGTTTCCGGCATCTAAAGGTCTGGTGCTGGTTTGTGCCGGTCAATGTCCTGTTGCGCGGTCAGGGCTTGTGCGTGTGGGCCTGCGCCGGTATCGGCTGGAGCGGGTTGGCGCCGGTCCGTCCGGTACGGGGCGATGCCGATGTCGGGACCGTGACCGCGTCCGGTCGGTGGTCGGCGTCATGATGGCGGTCGTCTTCGTCGGCGGCTCCTGCTCGACGGGTTCGTCACCGGCTGCGTGAGGTGGTGCTGGGCCTGCTACGCCACCGCGCTCACCGGCCTGCTCGCGCTGCCGGCGATCATCAAGGGCGTGCGGCTGCCCGCGGGGCGGGTCACGGGGCGGGCCGCGGGGCGGATCGGCTGGTTGGCCTCAGCTTCCCGGTCGGCGCCGTACGGCTCTCCGTCGTCAACTACGCCCCGCAGTACGTGCAGTACGTCCAAGGTTCGCGGCCGACGGCTTGCTCATCCTGCCGTCGATGCCCGGCATGTCGACGGCGCAGCCGCCCGGCGGCCGGCTGCGCCGTCGTCCTCGCCCAGGGCGTCGCTCCTCCTGCTCGGCAGGCGCCCCCCTCGTCACGGCCTTCGCGTTCACCCTGGTCGTCGGGGCCGGAGTCGACGCCCTGGTCCAGAGCACCATGGTGGCCACCACGAACAACGCGGACCCGCGGGAGATGGGCGCGGTCACAGGCACGGCCGCCCGCGTGCGCACCATCGGCGGCTCCCTCGGGGGCGCGCAGTTCGGCGCCCTGCGGAGCAGCCGCATGACCGATGTGCTGACCGAGCGGCTGGGCCCCGCCGCACAGCAGCGGCTCACCGCGGGCGGCGTACTGACCCCGGCGGGGCTGACGGACATGTCGACCGCCACGCGCGACGCTGTCCGGGAAGTCGTCAGCAGCGGTCTGCGCGGCGTCCCGCTGGGCGCGGTCGTCCTGTCCGCGATCGCTGTTGGCCACGGGGCGGTTGCCGGTGCCTGCCCGTGCTGTGCGGATTGCCGTTGTTTCCCGCGGGCAGGTCGGGGCGGGCCCGGGAGGCGGTGGTCGTGCCACGCACGGGGCTGGCGGTGATCAGGCGGTGGGCCGGTCGGCTTGACGTGCCCGAGTGCGTGGATTCCTGCGTCGGTCCAATCCGGCGGCCGTGTGACTTCGGTGACGGGTTCGTCTCCGCCGGTGGCTTCGGTGAGGAGTTCGCCGGCTGGTCGGAAGGGGTCTTTCGGCCGCGAGGACGGCCGTCCGTTCAGCCTCGCCCGGCTCGGCGAGGCTGAAGCGGAGGCCGCCCGCAAGGAGCGCGGCTGGACGATCAGTTGGTCGCCCCTGCCTTTGCCGCGGCACGCCTGGGGACGTTCATCCTTGGCAGGTGGGGAGGAATGTCCGTATGCCCGGCGTCAGGTGCCGGTCGGCTGGCCGGTCGGCGGCCGCATCACCTCCGGATCGGTGCGCGGCGCGAACTCCGGGTTCTCTCACGGGATTCGTGCGCTTCACCGGATCGTTGCGATCCGCAGGAGTCGGGTCAGGTCGCGATCCGCTTCACGGTGATCTCGTACTGGTCCACGGCGCCCTCCCACGTGGCCACGACCGGGCCGTCCTTCTCGCCGGACATGTTCCGGCGGAAGGCGAGGTCGTCGGAGAGGGGGTCGCAGAAGGCGCGCAGGTGCGCCCGGAGCCCGGCGTGCTCCACGGCCGCGACCGCCGCCTCCGTGGTCGCGTCCGTCTCTTCGCACGGCACGAGATTGTCGGGCCCCTCGCCCATGCCGGTGGCGGCCCGCAGGGCGTCGAGGAGGGTGCCGTCCGACGCGATCCTGGCGTCCGTCAGCCGCCAGGTCTTCCCGGACAGGTCTGGTGCGGTGAGGTCGACCCCGTGGTCTGCCGTCAAGCGCGCCAGATCGGCGCCCGTGACCTGGGGGTAGTGCTCGGAGCCGCCCACTCTGACAGCGGCCAGACCTTCCTTGAAAGCGGCTGGGAACTCCGCCGCGTCGGTGTGGATCTCGAACAGTGACCGACTCGCGTCGAACCGGAGGTCCGGGTAGCCCTCCTCGTCGAGCAGCAGCAGGTTGTCGTCGGTCACCGTCTCCCGGCCGGTGAGGACGGCCGGCTCCAGCCAAAGGGGATCCCTGTCGGTCCCGGTCTCGTAGAGCCAGTTGCCGCTGTAGTAGGCGGCGTATTGCGCGGCGGAGTCGAATTCCGGGAGGGGCCGGTCGAGCAGGACGCCGAAGGCCTGTGCCAGGGACGACTCCCAGTCGTCACCGCCTGCGGAGCGGGAAGGCCGGACCTCACGTTCACGACTCCCGTCGGTGAACGGGGTCCACGGCACGGACGGGCAGCGGGCCAGCACTGCCACCTCCCAGCCGAATCCCACGACCAGCCTGCCGTCCGCAGTGACAGCCACCGCGCCCACCTCCGCGGGAAACACCAGCTCCGGCCCGGCCGGCCGGCCGGTGGCCAGGTCCCACACCCGTACCGTCTCATCGGAGCTGCCGGTGACGGCGACCGGCCGGCCGTCCACCGTGCCCGTGGCCACCGCCCAGACCGGACAGGTGTGGCCGGTGAGAGGCTTGCCGATCGGCCGGCCGGTGGCCAGGTCCCACACCCGTACCGTCAGGTCCAACCCGCCGGTGACGGCGACCGGCCGGCCGTCGACCACCGCCGTCGCCACCACGCGTACCGCCCCGGTGTGGCCGGTGAGGGGGTCATACACCGGCCGGCCGGTGGCCAGGTCCCACACCTGCACCGTCTCGTCGCCGTCGGCGGCAACGGCGACAGGGCGGCCCTCCACCACCGCCGTCGCCACTGCCCACACGCCGGAGGTGTGGACGGTGGGGGGCTCGCCGACGGTCCGGCCGGTGGTGAGGTCCCAGACCCGGACCGTCTTGTCGTCGTGCTCGGCAATGGCGACCGGGCGGCCGTCCACCACCTCTGTTGCCACCACGCGCACCGATTCGGTGCGGCCGGTGAGGAACTCGCCGACGGTGCGGCCGGTGGCCAGGTCCCGCATCCGCACCATCCCGTCCCGGCTTCCGGTGACGGCGACAGACCGGCCTTCGATCACCGCTGTCGCCAGTCCTCCGTTGGCGAACGGCTCGCCGACGGTCCGGCCGGTGGCCAGGTCCCACGCCCGCACCGTCTTGTCCCGGCCGGTGGAGACAGCGACCGGTCGGCCCTGCACCACTGCCGTCACCACCGCACCCACCGTGTCCGTGTGGCCGGGGCGCGCATGCCGGAAGCCGGGGTGGATCGTGCTGCTGGTAGCCCACTCCACCGCCCACCAGGCGTCGGGTACACCCTCCACCGGCACGGAGGTGATCCGCGCCGACAGCTCCCGGTCCCCGAACCGGGCGGCATTGAGCGCCAGCAACTGCCGCCGTCCACCCGCCGTCGCATACCGGTCCGCAAAGGCCGACTCCCGGTACATCGCCCCGGCCAGCCGCGCGGCGGGCCCCGAGGCCGCGTCCACCAGGCCGAGGGCCTCACGCGGGTCGGACTTCACCAGGAATTCCGGATCCACCAGTCTGTGGTCCACAGCTTCGGCCGCCCCATCAACGTTCGATTCATCCGACATACCCGCATCCAACCAGTCCCCACTGACACACCGCCCCCGACCGGCGCGTCGGCCGCGAGGACGCCGGCGTGACCGGCCCTCTCCAGCGGGCGGGTTCGCAGATCCGGATCCGTGAGGGTGATGCCGCGGTACTGCGTGACGGGCCATGCAGCGCCCTGCGTCACGCCGAGCAGGAACGCTCCTTCCTGCCGTGGCGCCTGTGCCGGCCCGCCGTTCCCGCAGTTCAGCCGCGCCTCGTCCGCAACGGGCGTCCTCACCGCCCCGACCGGGCCCTGATCCGGACCCAGGGGCCCCTCGATGCCGTTGCGGGCGGCCGGTTCACGCTGACTGGTTCGCCTCCCCAGCCGTCGGTGACGGCGTGGGGTGTTCCTGGCCGAGTTGGTCGGCGAGGCGTTGTACCGCCGACCGGATGCCGCGGCCGTAGTCGTCGTCGTTGAGTGCGTCGAAGTGTTCCCGGGCCTTGGCCAGGTGGGCGCGGGCCTGGGTGGTGTCGGCGAGTTTGTGGAAGTCCGCGGCGAGGTTGAGGTGCAGGGACGGGTAGAACCCGCGGATGGCCAGGGAGGAGTCGTGCTGCTTGGCCCGGTCGTCGCTCACCGACGCGGCGGCCTCCAGGGCGCGTAGATCCCACGCCAGTTCGTCCCGCGGATCCGGCTGGAGGTCGGCCATGTGGTGGGCCAGGACGCACCGGTGGAAAGGGTCGCCGTCCACGGCGATCTCCTCCCAGATCTCGCTGAACCGCCTCCGGGCACCGCCGGGGTCGCCTGCGTGCTGTAGCGCCATGGCTTCCCCGATGCGCTTCATGGTCTGGTCCTCGGTGCTCACGGCAGCCTCACTGTCTGGTGGTCAGTAGTCGGGGGCAAGCGTAGGAGCAGCCACTGACATCGGCCCGGAGCTGGGGGTTGTCCGTCCACAGCGAGTTCCGCCCCGCCGTGGACAGGGGGTGCTTACGTGGTGGTTCTCAAGGGCGCGCAGGGAGTGCACCCCGGCGCGGTGCTGTGTCTGCGCCGTGCGGCCCGCGGCCCGCTCTGCACGTTCGTGCCGTCCGGTTCCGGGTGCGGCGGCGGGCACACACGGACTGGATCGGTGAAGGGCTGGGGAACGCGGTTCCCCCGCCCCTTCACGGCCGGGCCCGACCGGTGGGGCGGCACCGCTGTAGGTCACCGGCACCGCGAACTCACCGCCTGGTACGGCCGTAGGTGGCCGGGGGCGGTCGGTCTGCGCGGGGTCGTCCTCATTGGCTTGGGGGGTGTTCCCGGCGGGGCGTGGGGGGCAATGCCCGTTGGGGGGCCGGGTGCCGGTGGGTCTGCGGGGTGGTGGTTGGGTGGTTTCCGTCCGTCCGGCCGGATCGGGCCGGGGCGGCTGGTTGTGGGTGTGGGGAGGGGGTCCGGTGTCGGAGCATGTGATTGAGGATCTGGTTGCGGATTCGGTGGGTGTTCTGGACGCGTATGCGGGGGTGGGTGATCCGCGGGTGCGGGACTGGCTGGCGGTTCTGTACGGCTTTGAGAGCGCGTTCGACTGTTCGTTCACCAGGTTTCGGGTGTTGGACGTTTTGCTGCGGCGCCGGTTCACGTACCGGTTCCCGGTTCACCGCCATCCCGACCATGCGGGGCGGTTCGCGTATTTCGATGGGCTGACGCAGTTCACGGCGCTGCGCACGTTCGACGAGGACGCGTCCGGTTTCGGCGGTGACGAGTCCTGGCTGGAGGACGGTTACGTCGAGCCGCCGTTCTTGTACTGCGATGCCGGAACCGCCTTGTGGCGGCGGATGGTCGCTGCCGGTGAGCTGAGCGGGGCCGACGCCGTTCCGCTGCGCCGGACTCCTCTGATCGAGGTGGTGCGTGAAGTCGTGGTTGCCGCCGAGAAGGAGCAGGACCGTGAACTGATCGGCCTGTGGTACGGGTTCGGCTGCGGGACTCTCCTGGGCGGCCCCGCGGGCTGCCCCTGGGATGTCGAGGAGGTCGCCGAGATGCCGGCCGTGCGGGACGTGCGCGCGGTTGTCCGCCGCACGGACGCCCTGTCTTTCGCGGCGCAGTCCGCCTACGCGTGCCCGGTGGAGTCCGCCGACGACCAGGACCTCGAAGCGTGGTGGTGGCAGCTGTGATCCCGGCAGCCGGGCACCGTGTGGGTGCGGTTCACCGCACCCACACAGCAGGTTCGCGGCCCCCTTGCCGGAGTTCGCCGAGCCCGTGCGCGGCCTCGTCGCCACGATCACGGCGCGCAGGTGCCGGTCGTGACCGTGACGATCTGGAAGTGCGCGCCGCGGACCTTCGTACAGCCGAACGGGACGCCTGCCTGGCAGGCTCGTCCCCGCGGGGCACCAGGCCGGTGCGTGCGGCCGGATTGCAGGTGAACGCACTTACTGCCGACTGGAGTTGACGCACGTGCCCCCAGGTGAACGCGCAGGAAGGTCCCCGGCGCGGACGGCGCCCGCACCCCGCCGAACAGCTTTGCCGGTCCGCCGTGCCGCAGCACGTCCGGATCGTCGATCGAGTCCGCGCCGGCCGCCATGCCGCCCACGATCGACACGGCCTTGGCATCGGCGGCGGTCCCGGCGCCGTTCTCCGCCCCGATCAGCTTGACCTTCGCCGCGACCAGCGCGGGCAGGTCGCACCGCTCGGCCGGCCGGATCGCCGGGACCAGCCCGGCATGCCCGCCCGTGATTGTGGTCGACACGGACGGCCGTCACCTGTGCGGCCCCGGCGCTGACCTCGGCCTCGGTACTGATGGGCTCGCGTATTCCACTGTCGCGTATTGGTCCGGCGGAAGCCTTGAACAGTGACTTTGGGTGAGGAGACCGGGAAGTGCTGTGTGGCTGCTCTGTAGGCTGATTGTGGGGTGCGACGAGGGGAGTTCGGGGTGGAGCGTCTGTTGAGCATTGCGGTGGCGCAGCCGAGGTGCACGGCTTACGACGTGAGGGCCAACGCGGTGGCTCATGCGGAGGCCATTCGGGCGGCGGACGCGCGGGTAGTGGTCTTCCCCGAGATGTCGCTGACGGGATACGAGCTGGACGCGGTGCCGGTTGTTCCGAATGATGAACGGCTGGCTCCGATCGTCGCCGCATGCGCGGAGACGGGGACGCTTGCCCTGGTCGGCGCGCCTGTGCCAGGGCCGCGCATCGGCATCCTGGCTGTGGGGGGAGACGGTGCGCGCGTGGCCTATGGGAAGGTGTGTCTCCACGGCAGCGAGGCCGCCCGCTTTGTGCCGGGGGAGCCCGCCATGATCGAAGTGGACGGGTGGCGGCTGGGACTTGCCGTCTGCCGCGACACGGGTATCCCTGAGCATGCGGCGAAGACGGCCGCGCTGGGGATCGACGGGTATGTGGCCGGGGTTGTCCACACGGATCACGAAGTTGAGGTCCACGGCGAGCGCGCCCGCAGGGTCGCAGCCGACCACGGGGTGTGGGTCGCCACGGCCGCCTTTGCGGGTCCGACCGGTGGCGGTTTCGACCTCACGTCCGGCCGCTCGGGCATCTGGTCCGCCGACGGGGTATTGGTCGCGGAGGCGAGCTCCGCTCCCGATGAGATTGTGCGGGCAGTTTTCGTCAAGTGAGTCCGGCCGGGGGGTGGGCCTCAGCGGCTGGTAGATGGCAGAGGGCCCGCGTGCTCAACCATGGTGAGCTGTGAGTGCTGTTGATGGTGGCTTTGACTTTGCGTGATCTCCGGGGGCGTATCGGCTCCATTTCCCGCCCGGCCACCAGGACCGCGGCGACGAAGGTGACGGACAGGGCCCGGCCGACCTTCCGCAGTCGCAGCTCCTGAGCGCCTGGGGGTGGTTGCGGCCGCCGGTTGAGTGTCATGGGGATGGAGACACGGCTTCACGATCAGCGGTTGCAGCAGGTGCGAGGGACCGTTTCCGCCTCCTGATGCGAACGGATCGGACGTCGATGCCACCTACGCGAAAGTCGCACCGCCCGCCCCCTGAATCTTGCTCCGCCCTTCGGGGAACGGTCGTCGGGTCAGCGGTCGGCGGACTCCACCGGCGCGGACGTGAAGGCACTCCAGGCAGTCGCGGAGATCGCGAGCCCCTGACGGGTGCGGTCCTTGGAGTCCCGGACCAGCACGCCGCGCCTTCCGGGGCGCACCCTAGCTTCCACGCAGGCGTCCTCGAAGTCGCTGCTGTAGCCTGAGTTCCACAGTTAGGGGTGTCGACTAGGGCACGAAAACGTGGGTTGACCTGCCGAAACACCTGTGAACACGTCGAGATGGCGTGTCACTAGGCGGGGGGATAGTGCCTGGTCAGCGGCCTGCGGTCAGATCGATGATCTTCTTGGGTGGGGTGACGTTCAGGGCGGTGAAGATGTCGCGCTGGGGTTTGGTGAGGTCGGTGGACTGGCGGAAGGTGCCGGCCGGGCCGGTGTAGGTGACCGCGTGCACGCGCTGGAGTTCGGCGCGCAGGCGGTTCCAGGTCTGGCCGGTGGAGGTCTCGGCGACGCGGATCAGCAGCAGGGCGAGCCAGCACAGCAGGACGTGGGCGCGGATGCGGTCCTCGCGGCGGTGGTAGACAGGCCGCAGGTCCAGGATTTGCTTCATATCGCGCCAGCCGCGCTCGACTTCCAGGAGCTGTTTGTAACCCAGCGCGATGTCCTCGGCCGACAGCTTCGGATCCGAGGAGCGCAGGAGGTACTTCCCGTCGAGGTTGGCCTCGGCGGCGATCTTCTTCTTGTCCACCCGCAGCAGCCCGCCCGGGGTGGTGCGCAAGAACCGTTTCAGGCCGGGCTTGGTGGACAACACCCCAGCCAGCTTGTCGCGTTCGGGCCTGGGCAGCTTGTCGGTGCCCTCGATCGCCTCCGCGAGCTGGGTGACCATCCGCACACGGATCGCGGCGTCGCGGGTGGCCTGGTCGGGGTTGAAACAGATCACGAACCGGTCGTCGGTTCCGATGTTGACCTCCTTGACCTGGAGGTTGTCGCGCACGGTCGCATAGCGGCCCTGCCGCGAGAGGGCGGCGCGTACTTCGGGTGATCCGGTGCGGAGTTTCTCGCCGATGATGTAGCTGCCGCCTCCGCGCATCAGTGCCCGGCGGTTGGCGGCGGAGGTGAAGCCGCGGTCGGCGACCCACACGATCTTCGACAGCGTCCACTCGCGCAGGTCGTCGCGGACCTGGCGGATCAGGGCCTGGTCGCCGGTGTTGCCGGGCCAGGACCACACCCGTACCGGGATCCCGTCGCGGGTGACGGCCATGCCGATGACGACCTGGGGCAGATCGTCGCGGGAGTCCTTGGACTTGCCGTGGGTGCGGAACCCGTCGTGCCGCACCGCGTCTTCGGCCGGCGCGTCGGCGGGCAGGCGCTCGCCGTGTTCGTCGCGGGCGACGGGTTCGTCGGCGTCCTCGGTCTCGAAGTACGTGGAGGTGGTGTCGAAGAACAGCAGGTCCACCTCCAGGTTGAGCAGGTCGGTGACCTGGAAGTACGCCTCCTTGGCCAGGGCGGGCTCGATGGTCAGCAGGTAGTCCATGGCCCGGTAGCAGGCTTCGTCGCTGATCGCCTCCAGGCCGTCTATGTGGACGTCGTCGGCGATCCACTCGGTGGCGGCGAGCTTGCTGGAGGCGGCCAGGGCCCGGTTGGCGATCAGCGCGAACAGCACCCGCTCGACGCGTGGATCCAGCCTCCGCCCGGCCAGTTGGCGGTGCACGACACCGTCGAGGCCGAGCCGGTGCCACAGCCCGTCCAGCGCGTGCACCCCGCCCCATGGCCTGGAACTGATCAAGGAGAGGTCTCCCGAGCCGGTCGCGGCCAGCGCAGCCGCTGGGTCCAGCAGCCTGGACAGTGCCGCGACCAGTCGGCGAACCGCCTCGCGGTCGAGTTCGTCCTCCCGGCCGAAGGAGTGCAGCACCTTCGTACGCGAACGCCCCACGGCCGGGTCCCACTCGTTGTGGGCCAGCTGCAGATACCGGACCGTCTGCCCGTCCTTGTTCCGCCGGGACGTCGTCTTCACATACATGCCGCTAGACGATACGCGCATCATTCCAGGTCATGTGCATGGGGGTGGCCACATCGTGCCACTAGGCGTTTTCACCTTTCGCGCTAGGCGCAACCGTCTGACCTGCACCGATGCCCTGCCACACCCCCAAGAACCCCGCTCAACTGTGGAACGCAGGTGTAGCTGCTTTTATGCCAGCCGTTCGACGAAAGCGCCATGCGGGTCTCCTGGTGGTAATCGAGCTGATCACTGACATCTACTCATGGAAGTGTAGGAGCAACGGGCCGTGCAGAAAGGCCCGTTGGCACAGGCAGGGACAGACACGGGACGAGGAGTGGAGCCATGTCGGAACGTACACGGCCTCGATGGACGCCAGCAGAGATGGACGACTACGAAGCGGCACATGACCTGCTGAACGCGCTGATCGCCGTCTACAGCGGCCGGATCCACGCGGCACCCGGCGAGGAAGCCGTGAGCCTCCTCCGCCAGGAGCGCGCTCCGTTCCTGGCGGAGCGGGACAGCCTGACCCCCAATAGCCGGGAGCGGATCACGGAGATCCTCGACCTGCTGCCAGAGCGGATCCGCAGTGTGCGTGCCGGTGGCGCTGATGAGTGAGCCGGAGAAGGCTCCGCGTCTCCTGTCGGACGAACAGCTTGCCGAGATCTTCCGCGAAGACGTACGTCCCGGGCTCGACCGTCTGTCATCGCAGACGTCGCCCCACATGGTCCTCCTTGGCGGGCCCCAGGGCTCCCGGAAGACCATGCTGCGCACGGTGGTCGCGGAGCAGTTGGGGCTGACCGACGCACTGTTGTACGACGGCGACGACCACTTCGCCCTCCATCCCCACTACGACGCTCTCGCCTTGGAGCACGGCGTCCTGGAGGCGGCCCGCTTGTGCGGGCCAGACGTCGACGTCATACGCGACGCGATCCTGACGGAGGTGCTCACCCGACGGCTGAACGTCATGTTCATCGGCCCGTACACGGCCCAGGAGTACACACTGGGCCGAGTAGCCGCCTTCCGGGCCGAGGGCTATAGCACCGAGCTGGCGTACACCGCGCTGCACCCGGCACTGACCCACGTCGGCGTGATGGACCGGCACCGCCGGGCCCTAAGCTTGGCGTTTAACGTCGCAGGTCACTCGACCTGCTGATCTGCGGTTCTTTCCGGGACAGCGGAGGCGGCCGTTGGAACTGGTGCCGTACCACCGCGTGGTCTCGGTCCTGCCGGCCGCGCCGGGGTGGAAGGTGAAAGCCGAGTGGTTCGGCCCGTTCGATGCATTCGACGCGCCCATCGCCGCCTGGGTCATGGACGGGGAGGGCGAATTCTGGCCCGTCATCGGCGTGAGTGAGCCCGAGGGCGGGGGACCGCACCGGCCGTCGCCGGACGGCGAGTACACGCTCCGCCCCCACCTCGGCAGCGGTAACAAGATCATCGCTCCGGAGGCCTGACCCCACGCGCGCACGCCGGACTGGAGGAGGGAGCGACACCGTGGATCCACGTGGCGGGGACCATGATCGGCAGGCACGCTACTTCGCGCCCCGGTCCGTGCTGGACGGCGCGGAGCTCACCGAGGCGCAGGAACAGCTGGCGCGGGCCGTCCTCGAGGTCGTGCTGCTGGTCGGTCTGCCGCCATACGGCATCGAAGCTGCAGCGGACGGTGAGGAGGCGGGGGTGGGCCTGG
>NZ_AGBF01000002.1 GCF_000225525.1 Streptomyces zinciresistens K42
AATCATTGAGAAAGCCCCCGGCCCGGGGATACCGGCCGGGGGCTTTCTGCGTTTCAGGGACCGCATAGGCTTTTGGGTATGCGCTATGACCTCGTGATCTTCGACAACGACGGTGTGCTGGTCGACAGCGAGCCGATCTCCAATCGGCTCCTCGCCGCGTACCTCACGGAGCTGGGGCACCCGACGTCGTACGAGGACTCCGTCCGGGACTACATGGGGTCGGCGATGCACCGGATTCACGACCTGGTGCGGGAGCGGTCGGGGCAGCGGCTGCCGGCGGACTTCGACGACGTCTTCCACGCCCGGGTGTTCGCCGCCTTCGAGCGGGAGTTGAAGGCCGTCGACGGGGTCGTCGGAGTGCTGGAGAAGCTGGCCGGGGACGGGGTGCCGTACTGCGTGGCCTCGTCCGGAAGCCATGAGCGGATCAGGGTCGGCCATCGCACCACCGGGCTGCGGCGGTTCTTCGACGAGGGACGGATCTTCAGCGCACAGGACGTGGGACGCGGCAAGCCGGCGCCCGATCTGTTCCTGTACGCGGCCGAGCGGATGGGGGTGGCACCGCAGCGGTGCGTCGTCGTGGAGGACAGTCCGCTCGGGGTGCGGGCGGGCGTCGCGGCCGGAATGGACGTGTACGGGTTCACCGCGATGACGCCGGCCGGGAAGCTGAGCGGTGCCACCCGACTCTTCGCCGACATGGCGGAGTTGACCGACCTGCTCCTCTCGACCGGCGAGCCCGGGACCGGGTGAACTTGAGGCACATTCACCTTTGGCTGGATCTACCCACGGGTACGGCTGGGCCTTACGCTCGCCGCCATGACTGATGTGCTGCGGCGCGGCAGGGCCTCGCTGGCGTTCGGATTCTTCGCCCAGGGTGTCGCCTTCGCCCTGCTCGTGACCCGTATTCCGGCGATCCAGGACCGGTACGGGGTCTCCGACGCGCTGCTGCCCGCCTTCCTGGCCGCGGTGCCGATCCTGGCCGGGGCCGGGAGCGTGGCGACCGAGCGGCTGGTGCGGCGGGTGCCGCCGAGCCGGGTACTGCGATGGTCCCAGCCCGTCGTGCTCCTGGCGCTGCTCGGGGTCGGGGCCGGGCGGCGGATGGTCGAACTGGCCGTCGCGCTCGCCGTGTTCGGGCTGGCCGTGGGCGCTCTCGACGCCTCGATGAACATGCTCGGGGTGAGCCTCCAGCGGGCGTACGGGCGCAGCATCATGCTCAGCTTCCATGCCGCGTACAGCCTCGGCGGGATCGTGGGAGCCTCGCTGGCGTGGGTGGGCGCGCACTGGAGTCTCGCGCTGGCGGTGTCGTATCTGCCGGTCGTGGTGGTGCTGGTGCCGGCGGCGCTGGTGGCGAGCCGCTGGTACGTCGACGGGGACGGGACCGCCGCGGCGGCGGAGACGACCGCCGGTGAGCAGGGCGTCGTCTTCAAGGCGCTGCTGCCGCTGTGTCTCGTGATGACCTTCGCGTACATCGGGGACTCGACCGTCTCCAACTGGAGCGCCAAGTACCTGCAGGACGTGCTCGGCGGTTCCGAGCAGCTGGCGACCGTTCCCTACAACGTCTACATGGTGACGACGCTGCTGGGGCGGGCCATCGGGGACTTCGGGGTGCGCCGGTTCGGGGCCGTGGCCGTGGTGCGGGCGGGAGCCCTGGTGGCGGCGCTCGGGTTCGCGGTGGTGGCCACCGCGCCGGGCGCGTGGGTGGGGATGCTGGGATTCACGTTGCTGGGGCTGGGGTTGTGCGTGCTGGTGCCGCAGACGTTCGCGGCGGCCGGGCGGCTGTTCCCCGGTGCCTCGGACGCGGCCGTCGCGCGGCTCAACGTCTTCAACTACGTGGGCTTCCTGATCGGTTCGCCGTTGGTGGGGGCGCTGGGCGACGCGTGGAGCTATCGCGGGGCGATGGTGGTGCCCATGGTGTTGGTGCTGGTGACGCTCGTGTACGCCCGCTCGTTCGGCACCGCGCCGGACCTATACGGTGGCGGACATGAGCGGCCGCGCACAGCTGATGTGGGACGAGGCAGTAACGGGCTATGACTTCGGCCGGGACCACCCCATGGACCCGGTGAGACTCGGTCTGACCAGGAGCCTTGTCGACGCCTTCGGGCTGGACAAGGACCTGGACGTCGTCGCGGCGCAGCCCGCGGGCGAGTCGACCCTGCGGCTTGTGCACCGGCAGGACTACATCGAGGCCGTGAAGGCGGCCTCGGCGGAGCCCCGGGCGGCCGACCAGTCGTACGGGATCGGGACGGTCGACGATCCGGCGTTCGCGGGGATGCACGGGGCGTCCGCGCTGATCGCCGGGCAGTCGGTCGGGGCGGCCGAGGCCGTCTGGCGCGGGAGCGCGCTGCACGCGGTCAACTTCGCGGGCGGTCTGCATCACGCGATGCCGGGCGGGGCCTCGGGGTTCTGCGTCTACAACGACGCCTCGCTGGCCATCGCGCGGCTGCTGGAGCTGGGGGCGGAGCGGGTCGCCTACGTGGACGTCGACGTGCATCACGGGGACGGGGTGCAGGCGGCGTTCTGGGAGGACCCGCGGGTGCTGACGATCTCGCTGCACGAGCATCCCCGGACGCTGTTCCCGCAGACCGGGTGGCCGGAGGAGACCGGGGCCGGGCGTGCCGAGGGGTCCGCCGTGAACGTGGCGCTGCCGGCGGGGACCGGGGACGCGGGCTGGCTGCGGGCCTTCCACGCCGTGGTGCCGGAGCTGCTCGCCGACTTCCGGCCGCAGGTCCTGGTGACCCAGCACGGGGCGGACACGCACTTCGAGGATCCGCTGGCCCATCTCGCGGTGTCGCTGGACGCGCAACGGGCGGTGCAGGTGGCCTGCCACGAACTGGCGCACGCGTACGCCGACGGCCGGTGGATCGCGCTGGGCGGGGGCGGATACGCGGTGGTGGAGGTCGTCCCGCGGTCGTGGACGCATCTGGTGGCGATCGCCGCGGGGCGGCCGGTCGACCCCGAGGCGGTGATCCCGGAGGCGTGGCGGCAGGAAGTGTACGCGCGGACCCGGCAGTCGGGGCCGCGGCGGATGACCGACGGGCGGTGGCCCGTGACGTGGGAGGCGTGGGAGACGGGGTACGACCCCGCGGACCGGCTGGACCAGGCGGTGCTGGCGACGCGGAAGGCGGTGTTCCCGCTGCGGGGGCTGCTGGCGTAGGCGGGGGACCGCACGGCCGGTGTTAGCCCGACCGTGGGGTGTTCCTCCCGTGCCGTCCCCCTGCGGCGGTCCGTCCGGCAGCATCGGACGTGTGGTGGGTCGCGAAGCCCTGCGGGCGCATCTTCTTGCCGCCCGGCTGGCCGGGAGCGTGGATACTTCTCGTGAGCGGAGCCTGCGCAGCTACCGGCTGTTCGCGGCCCGGGACCCCCGGGTGCTGATCGGGCTCGATCCCGAACGGGCGTGGCGGCTGCGGGATCTGCTTGCGCTGATGGCCGAGAAGTGCGGTGTTTCAGCCGACTTGGGGTGTGTGTCCGGTCAAGATGTGATCGATCCTGAGCTGACTTTGACCGCCTTGGATGCCTTCGCCGATCGGCTCGGGGCCGCCGCACAGCGTGGCGAGCCGGTGCTGATCGGCACCGGGCACCCCCATCGGCTGCTCGGTTTCTACGCCGCTCTCGCGGACGCCCTGTCGTCGGCGGGATGTGCCGTCCTCACCCCCGCGTATGGTCGCCGTGTCGACATAACGACCCGGTTCGGCCTACGTACGCACCACCTCGTCTACGTACGGGGAGTCGGGTTGGTGCGAGAACCCGGCGCCGCCCGCCCCCGTGGTGAGCCCGGCGCACACACGCACTCACCGCTCCCGGTCCGTCTCGCGCTGGCGGCCGCGGCGGAGGCCGGCGGGCCGCTGCCCGCGCTGGTGATCGGGGACCACGGCTGGGTCTGCGGGGCAGGTCAGCTGGGGTTCGACGCCATGGGGCCGGCCGACACGAACGATCCCGCGCTCTTCGTGGGCGAGGCCGAGGGCTCCGTGTCCGTCGCCGTTCCCCTCGATGACGCTGCGCGGTCCGCTTACTACCGACCGCTTACCCGCTACGTACTCAAACGGGCGTGTCTGTCACAGTAAGACGCCGATGCCATCCCCTCTTCCCCACTCGCATCACCCGCACCTACATTGGGGAGTGAGCACGCAACGACGAAGAGTCACCGGGAGGGGAAGCCGGTGGCCGTCGAGTGCGGAAGGTTCAGGTGTGTCATGGCTGCAGCTGGCGAGAGGCCTCTGAACGAGGTTCAGTTCCTTACCGTGGCGGAGGTCGCCTCGGTGATGCGAGTGTCGAAGATGACCGTGTACCGGCTGGTGCACAGCGGTCATCTGCCCGCGATCCGGGTGGGGCGGTCCTTCCGTGTCCCCGAGCAAGCGGTTCACGAGTACCTCCGCGAGAGTTACGTGGGGGTGGAAACCGCCTGACGGCCGTGGGCGGAGGGTGCCCTCAGGGCTCGTCGGGGCTACCCTCCGCCTCCTCGATTACGACCTCAGCGCTCGGACGGGTAGGCTAGCCCCTCGTAGGTCGTGTGGGCCCATGGCGCCCAAACACCGAGTGATGAGAAGTGAGCGAGGGTAGTCGTGGGCTCTGTTATCAAGAAGCGGCGCAAGCGGATGGCCAAGAAGAAGCACCGCAAGCTGCTCAAGCGCACGCGCGTTCAGCGTCGCAACAAGAAGTAGGCGACGCCGCGCACGTCGGCGTGTCCGTGGCCCCCCACCGCAACCGGTGGGGGGCCACGCGTATGTGGCGGCCGGACGCGCCGAGGGACCGGCCGCCGTGCGTACGCACAGCCGGCGGGACTGCGCCGTCTGGTCCTACGCGGGCCGTTCCCGTCACGTCTCGCATCGGGCGGCCGCCACAGCGCGACACCGACCCGCTAAGTTGGCCGCACACGGGGAACCCGGCTTGGGTGCGAGGGCTGGAAGGAAGGCGCTGATCTTGGGCAAGGTCGTGCTCGTGACCGGAGCGGCCCGCCAACTGGGCGGCCGATTCGTACGACGGATCCAGCGGGACCCGCAGGTGGACCGGGTGGTCGCCGTGGACGCGGTCACGCCCGAACACCACCTGGGCGGCGCCGACTTCATCCAGGCCGACATCGGCCAGCCCACCATCGCCCGGGTACTGGCGGAGAGCGGCGCCGACACGGTCGTCCACATGGACGTGACCGGCATGGCGCTCGGCAGCGGCAGCCGGACCACGGTCAAGGAGACCAACGTCATCGGGACGATGCAGCTGCTCGGCGCCTGCCAGAAGTCGCCCACCGTGCAGCGGCTCGTGGTGAAGTCCAGCACGAACGTCTACGGGTCGGCGCCCCGCGACCCGGCCGTCTTCACCGAGACCACCCCGCCCAAGTCCCTGCCCAGCGGCGGCTTCGCGAAGGACGCCGTCGAGGTCGAGGGCTATGTGCGCGGGTTCGCCCGGCGGCGGCCCGACGTCGCCGTGTGCGTGCTGCGCTTCGCCAACATCCTCGGCCCCGCCGCCGACACCCCGCTCGCCTCGTACTTCTCGCTGCCGGTGCTGCCGACCGTGTTCGGCTACGACCCCCGGTTGCAGTTCGTGCACGAGGACGACGTGATCGAGGTGCTGCGCATCGCCTCGCACGAGCCCGCGCGCGGCACGCTCAACAGCGGCACCTTCAACATCGCCGGCGACGGCGTGCTGCTGCTGTCGCAGTGCTCCCGGCGGCTGGGCCGCCCCACCGTGCCGCTGCTGCTGCCCGCCGTGACCTGGGCGGGCTCCCTGGTGCGTACGCTGGGGATGTCGGACTTCTCGCCCGAGCAGATCCGGTTGCTCACCCACGGCCGGGTCGTGTCCACGGTCCAGATGCGGGAGACCCTCGGATTCCGGCCGGAGCACACGACGGCGGAGACCTTCGCGGAGTTCGCGCGCAGCCGGGGAGCGGGCCTGCTGCCGCCGGAGGCCCTCGCGGGGGCCGTCGACCGGATCGCCGCGCTGCCCGCCCTGGGCGGCGGTCACCTCCCGACGCAGAGCGCCAACTGAGGAGCGCATCAACGATGGCGGACGCCAAGGTCATTCCGTTCGACGACGACCGCTCCCGTGGGAGCGCCGCGCAGCGCCCGTCGCGGCGGCGCGGTACGGGGAGCCGGCGCACAACCGGTGAATCCGCGCAGGTGGGCGAGGTCCAGCCGCTGCCGGGACGGCCCCGCGCGCAGGATGATGTTCCTGTGACACATGAGGAGGAGCAGCGCCCCGCGGTGCCCCGGGACGACGACGGAGGCGGTCTGGAGCGGCGTGTCGCGAGCGGACTGTCCTTCCTGCGCCGCCGACTCACCGGGGACTACGAGGTCGACGACTTCGGCTACGACGAGGAGCTCACCGACCAGGTCCTGATGTCCCTGCTGCGCCCGCTGTACGAGAAGTACTTCCGGGTCGAGGTGAAGGGCGTGGAGAACATCCCGTCCGAGGGCGGGGCGCTGATCGTCGCCAACCACTCCGGGACGCTGCCGCTGGACGGCCTGATGATGCAGGTCGCCGTGCACGACCACCATCCGGCGGACCGGCATCTGCGCCTCCTCGCGGCGGACCTGGTCTTCATGCTGCCGGTCGTCAACGAACTCGCCCGCAAGCTGGGGCACACCCTGGCCTGCGCGGAGGACGCCGACCGGCTGCTCGGGCAGGGCGAGTTGGTCGGGGTGATGCCGGAGGGCTTCAAGGGCATCGGCAAACCCTTCGGGGAGCGCTACAAGCTCCAGCGCTTCGGCCGCGGCGGCTTCGTCTCCACCGCGCTGCGGCGGCGCACGCCGATCATCCCGTGCTCGATCGTCGGGGCCGAGGAGATCTACCCGATGATCGGCAACGCCAGGACGCTGGCCCGGGTGCTCGGAATCCCGTACTTCCCGCTGACGCCGACCTTCCCCTGGCTCGGTCCGCTGGGCGCGGTGCCGCTGCCCACGAAGTGGACGATCCAGTTCGGCGATCCGATCCACACGGACGGCTATCCGCCGGAGGCGGCCGAGGACCCGATGCTGATGTTCAACCTGACCGACCAGGTGCGGGAGCAGATCCAGCACACGCTCTACAAGCTGCTGGTGCAGCGGCGGTCGGTCTTCTTCTGACGACGTCCGCCCGCGGGTACGACGGTGGGGGCGCCCCATCGGGGGCGCCCCCACCGTCGTACGGCCGGTCCCGTGGGGTCAGCCCGCGTCCTCGCCCTCGATGCCGAGGCCGGGCAGCAGGCCCGGGAGCAGGGGCGGAAGGGTGACCGCGGGTTCGCTGCTCGGGGAGGGCGACGGTGAGGCGCCGGTGCTGCCGGTGGCCTTCGGCGGGTCGAGCAGACCCCCGGTGTTCCCGCCGAGCAGGCCGCCGCCGTCGCCCGCGGAGCCCTCGGCCGACTTGCTGGGGCCGCTGGAGCGCTTGCCGTCGGACGAGCCGCCGGCACTGGGGTGTGCCGACCGGCCGGTGCCGGACGTACCGGTGGAATCCGTGCCGGAGCCGCCGCGGCCCTTGCCGTCGCCGCCGGGCTGCGGGGACTTCGGCAGGAGCGAGCGCAGCGGGGCGACCTCGTCGTCTATGGCGTCGAAGACCGACGACACCCGGTCGCTGACGTCAACGAGCTGGAGGGGCAGTCGCTCGCGCAGGCTGCCCCATGCCTGGCGGTGCGAGCGGGAGAAGGTGGAGAGGGCCTGGATGGGCGCGAGGCTGCCGGGGTCGCGCTGGTACGCCTCGCGCAGCAGGCGGTGCCCCTCCGCGGCGTCGTGCTGCATGCCGGACAGGGCGCGGCGGATCTCGGTGAGCGACTCGTGGTCGAGTTGCCCGCCGCGGCCGCGCTCCATCAGCCGGCGGGCCTCGCTCAGGCGGATGGACGCCTGGTCGAGATAGGTGCGCCCGCGCTCGTCCTCGCCGTCGGCCAGGACGTTGAGCTTGAAGTCCTCGATGCCGCGCTTCAGGCCGTAGAGGGAGTCACCGGGCAGCGCGTCGCTGCTCGCGGCGGCCACTCCGCCGAAGGCGCCCGCGGCGACTCCCACGCTGAGCCCGCCCGCGGTCAGGCCCTTGGCCAGCCGCGAGCGCGGCCGCAGCTTGCCCAGGTGGGTCGCCCGGTGCGCGCCCCTGCCCCGCTCGGCACGCTGTCCGGGCAGTGCCGGACCCGCCTCGCCTCCCGCGGTGCCCTCCCGGAGCATGGCCTCCATCGCGGCCACGAGCTGGGCGCGATGGACGACCTTGACCTCGGGGTCGAGCTCCGGCCTGGGCAGCTCGCCGAGACTCGTGGCGAGCGCCAGCAGCCGCCCCTGCTCGGACTGCTCCGCGGCAGCCGGTGGCGGTGCCGGTCCATCGGGCTGCCCGGCCTCCTCGGCCGCCGGGCCCGGGTCGGTCCGCTCCTCCAGGGACTGGGCGAAGGCGTTCGCCCGCCGGTGCGCCGATACGTTCGCGATCACGGGCGGCACCTCCTCTCGTCATGACGGTCGACTCCCCAGGGGGTCCTGAGGGTTGCACCCCCTGATCGAATCCACACGATCGGGTGATCGAAGTGGGTCAGGGAGTGACCACAGGGAGCCTGCATCCCGCACAACGAGCGGCGCGGCACTTGGGTTACGGACGAAAGGCGAACGGACCGCGAAGTCAACCGACTTTCACTAAGGGTGAGTTGACCGTCGCGGAGAGTGTCGGCGTGTGGTGGGGGGGTTGGGGGGCGGGCTCAGCGCACGTCGTCCGGGAGCAGTCGGGCCAGGGTGCGCACGGCGCGGTACTGGAGGGTCTTGATCGCGCCCTCGTTCTTGCCCATGACCCGGGCGGTCTCGGCGACGGAGAGGCCCTGGAGGAACCGGAGGGTGACGCACTCCTGCTGCTGGGGGTTGAGCCGTCGTACGGCTTCGAGGAGGGCGGCGTTGGAGAGGGATTCGAGGACGGAGTCCTCGGGGGAGCGCTCGACCTCGTTGGCGTCGAGCATCTCGCCGGTGGTCACCTCCAGCCGGAAGCGGCTGGACTTGAAGTGGTCCGCGACCAGGTTGCGGGCGATGGTGACGAGCCAGGCGCCGAAGTCGCGGCCCTGCCAGGTGAAGGTGCCGATGCGGCGCAGGGCCCGCAGAAAGGTCTCACTGGTGAGGTCCTCGGCGGTGGCCTTCCCTCCGACCCGGTAGTAGATGTAGCGGTAGACGGTGTCGCTGTACTGGTCGTAGAGCCGTCCGAAGGCGTCGGCCTCGCCGGCCTGCGCCCGTTCCACCAGGTCCATCATGCGGCCGCCGTCGCTGTCCGCGGCGGGGCGGCGCGCGGTGGCCGCGCCGGTCGGGCGTCCCCGTCTGCCGACGGCGGCGCCGCTCTCGGCGAGTGCGTAGCACGGGCCGACGGGTACGGCGGTTACGGCGAGGGCGGGGACGGCGGACGCGGTGGGGACGAAGCCGCGCAACAGGTCGTGGACCGATGCGCGCAGCGTAGCCAGGCCCGAGGCGTCAACCCCGACGTGTGGGTACACGGGACTCCCAGAGGCAGAGCTTCCATCACGTGCAGTGCGGAACCTTTCACCCGTCGTGACGAAGGAGAGGTGCCGGAATGCGTCTGAGGAGAATAACGCTTCGTACAGGCCCTGCTACGCCCAGTTGCTCAAATCATCGATTGCGTCTCTTCTGTAACCGAATGACGGTCGATCAAGTGGCTAAGAGTGAGCGTTTGTTGAACGAATATGTTCGTGTTCCGGCTTACTCCGGGGCGTCTTGTGGCCGTGTCCAGCCAACCTGACTGGACAGGGGGTTACGGGGGTAGTGGACGCGTTTCGGGCGGTGCACCCGGGCGTGGTCACCACACGGCGTCAGCCCGTCCCCAGAGGTCGGACGGGCTGACGGCGGTGGGAGCGGGCGTACTACCGGCGGCGCCGGTGCATGGCGATCGCCGCGGCCGTGCCGCCGGCCACCGCGCCGACCCCCGCCGCGGCCGGGATGCCGACCTTCGCGGCCTTGCGGCCGGTGCGGTAGTCGCGCAGCCGCCAGTCCAGCCGGCGGGCGTGCTTGCGCAGCTTGGCGTCCGGGTTGATGGCGTAGGGGTGGCCGACCAGCGAGAGCATCGGGATGTCGTTGTGCGAGTCGCTGTACGCCGCGCAGCGGCCGAGGTCCAGGCCCTCCGCCGCGGCCAGCGCGCGCACCGCCTCCGCCTTCGCCGGGCCGTGCAGGGGCTCGCCGACGAGCTTGCCCGTGTAGACCCCGTCCACCGACTCCGTGACCGTGCCGAGGGCGCCGGTCAGGCCGAGGCGGCGGGCGATCACCGTGGCGATCTCCACCGGGGCGGCGGTCACCAGCCACACCTTCTGGCCCGCGTCCAGATGGGCCTGCGCCAGCGCACGCGTGCCCGGCCAGATCCGCTCGGCCATGTACTCGTCGTAGATCTCCTCGCCGATCGACTGGAGCTCCGCGACGCGGTGGCCCTGCACGATCGACAGCGCCGACTCGCGCGCCTCCTGCATGTGCTCGGGGTCCTCGACGCCGGCCAGCCGGAACCACGCCTGCTGCCAGGCGAACCTGGCGAGCTCGCGGGTCTCGAAGAACTTCCGCTTGTACAGCCCGCGCCCGAAGTGGAAGAGGGCGGCACCCTGCATCACGGTGTTGTCCAGGTCGAAGAACGCGGCGGCCTCCTCGTCGCCGAGCACCGGGAAGACCGGCGCGGCCCGGGAGACCTCCGTCGCCTCCTGTGACGACTTGCGCGCTGCCTCCGCCGAGGCCTCGCCAGCCAACACGCTCCGCGCCGTGGCGGAACGCCTACGGGGAGTGAGCCATCCAAGAGCGGCCATGACCGTGAGCATAGCCATTCTGTTCGGTGGTCCCGGAGCCGAGAGGTTCGAAGGCTGTGAACTCTCCGCGACCGGTCGGTTAAGGGGTGCGCCCGGCCGCGCGTCCGCCGGGGCGGGACAATGGCCGGCATGAGTCCCCTCTTCCGCCGCGCCCCGGCAAGACCGCCGCAGGACCGGCTCGTGACGCTCATCGGCAAACCGGACTGCCACCTGTGTGATGACGCACAGCGGGTGGTGGAGCGGGTGTGCGCGCAGGCCGGGGTGCCCTGGGTGTGGAAGGACATCACGCAGGACCCCCGACTCCACGACCAGTACTGGGAGCAGATCCCGGTCGTCCTCGTCGACGGGGCCCAGCACACCTTCTGGCGGGTGAACGAGGACCGCCTCCGCAAAGCACTGACCGAGTAGTCCAACCGCGCGAAAATCGGCTTAGGATCGACGGCGACTTGGTCTCGGGGGCGGGCATCGTTGAGGAGAGTGTGCGGTTTTGCCCCCAAGAGTTGAGGAACGATGGTGCGTGTGCGCCAGTTCCGCACGTCTGCGCCGGGTGTGCGTGAGCCCGGTCACGTTGGGCGGGCAAATCGGACACCATCTTTGTGCACGCGTTCACAAAGACATAGCCTCTAGGCGACGGGGCGGTCATCTAGGGACGTGTGACCGCCTACAGCCCCGCTCTACCCGCAGGAGCACCGTGGCAACTGGCCGAACACACCGACCGGCGACCCGCAGCCGAGGCATTCCCGAGGCCACCGTCGCCCGGCTTCCGCTGTACCTCCGAGCCCTCACGGCGCTCTCGGAGCGCTCGGTGCCCACCGTCTCCTCCGAGGAACTCGCCGCCGCCGCCGGGGTCAACTCCGCGAAGCTGCGCAAGGACTTCTCCTACCTCGGCTCCTACGGGACCCGCGGGGTGGGCTACGACGTCGAGTATCTCGTGTACCAGATCTCCCGTGAACTCGGCCTCACCCAGGACTGGCCGGTAGTGATCGTCGGCATCGGAAACCTCGGCGCCGCCCTCGCCAACTACGGCGGGTTCGCCTCCCGCGGCTTCCGCGTCGCGGCCCTCATCGACGCCGACCCGGCCATGGCCGGCAAGCCCGTCGCGGGCATCCCCGTGCAGCACGCCGACGAACTGGAGAGGATCATCCAGGACAACGGCGTGTCCATCGGCGTCATCGCCACCCCCGCCGGAGCCGCCCAGGCCGTCTGCGACCGGCTCGTGGGCGCCGGCGTCACGTCCATCCTGAACTTCGCGCCGACCGTGCTGACCGTCCCCGACGGCGTCGACGTGCGCAAGGTCGACCTCTCCATCGAGCTGCAGATCCTCGCGTTCCACGAGC
This sequence comes from Streptomyces zinciresistens K42, assembly GCF_000225525.1. Lineage (GTDB taxonomy): Bacteria > Actinomycetota > Actinomycetes > Streptomycetales > Streptomycetaceae > Streptomyces > Streptomyces zinciresistens. The sequence goes on from NZ_AGBF01000002.1 coordinate 12,046, forward strand.
AGCGCAAGGCGGGCGAGGAGGCCCACGCCGACGGCGCCGGACCGGCCGCCGCACGCCGTACCGGCACCGGCTCCGACGCCTCCGCCGACCAGGGACCGGACGGGGACGTACCCGCGGTGATGCCGGCATGAGTCTGCTCGTCGTGGGGCTGAGCCACCGCAGCGCCCCGGTCAGCGTCCTGGAGCGCGCCGCGCTGAGCGCGGACGCCCAGGTCAAGCTGGTGCAGGACACCGTCGCCGCCGAGCCGGCCACCGAGGCCGCCGTGCTGGCCACCTGCAACCGCATCGAGCTGTACGCCGACGTGGACAAGTTCCACGCCGGTGTCGCCGAGCTGTCCACGCTGCTCGCCCAGCACAGCGGGGTGGGCCTCGACGAGCTCACGCCGTACCTCTACGTCCACTACGAGGACCGGGCCGTCCACCATCTCTTCTCGGTGGCCTGCGGACTGGACTCGATGGTCGTCGGCGAGGGGCAGATCCTCGGCCAGATCAAGGACTCCCTCGCCAGGGCCCAGGAGCTGCACAGCGCCGGACGCCTGCTGAACGACCTGTTCCAGCAGGCCCTGCGGGTCGGCAAGCGCGCCCACTTCGAGACCGGCATCGACCGCGCCGGGCAGTCCCTGGTCACCTTCGGCCTGCAGCAGCTCGCCGACGGCGCGGACGTCGCGACCTGGGCCCGCGGCCGGAAGGCGCTGGTCATCGGCGCCGGATCGATGTCCTCCCTGGCCGCCGCCACCCTCGCGCGGGCCGGTGTCGCCGAGGTGGTCATCGCCAACCGCACCCCGGACCGCGCCGAGCGCCTCGCCGAGATCATCAGCGAGGGCGACGACACGGACGTGCCCGCCCGCGCGGTACCGATGGACGCGGTACCGGTCGAGCTGACACGTGCCGACATCGCCGTCTCCTGCACCGGTGCGACGGGTCTCGTCCTCACCGCCGAGGACATCGCCGCCGCCGTCGAGGGCCGCGGCGGCCGCTCCGCCGCCCGTCCCGCGGAGAAGGCTCCCGCCGCCCGCACGAGCGCCGAGGACACCGGAACCCGCCGGGTGCTGCCGCCTGCCGCCGACGAGAACTGCCCGCTGGACCTCACCGCCACCACCGTGCAGGGAGGTTTTTCCGTGCACGGGGAGGCCGCCGTCGCCGGCCTGGACGCGGCCGCCCTGGAGCAGCACGCGGCGTGGGCGGCCGGCGGCGCCGTCGACCGCCGCGAGGCGGCCCGCCGCGGCCCCGAGACCGACGCCGACCTGATCACCGCGCTCGCCGCGACCGCCGCCACCGTCGGCCGCGTCCCCGAGCGGCGCAAGCCCGAGCCGGCCGCCGAGACGCCGCGCCCCGAGCCGGTCCTCGCCCTGCTCGACCTCGCCATGCCGCGCGACGTCGACGCGGCCGTGCACCGGCTGGCCGGAGTGCGGCTGGTCGACATCGAGTCCCTCGCGGAAGCCTCCGCGGACGCCCCCATGGCGGCCGACGTCGACCAGGTCCGCCGTATCGTCGCCGACGAGGTCGCCGCCTTCGGGGCGGCGCTGCGGGCCGCGCACATCACGCCGACCGTCGTCGCGCTGCGCGCGATGGCCGCGGACGTCGTGGCGAACGAGATCGCCCGGCTGGAGGGCCGGCTCCCGGCCCTCGACGACAAGCACCGCGGCGAGATCACGCAGACCGTCCGGCGCGTGGTCGACAAGCTGCTGCACGCCCCGACCGTCCGGGTCAAGCAGCTCGCGGCCGAGCCCGGCGGCGCCGGGTACGCGGACGCCCTGCGGACCCTGTTCGACCTCGACCAGGACACGGTGGCCGCCGTCTCCCGGGCCGAGGACGGTACCGAGAAGAACCGAGACCCACGATGACCCAGCAGGCACTACGGCTCGGCACCCGGCGCAGTCGGCTCGCCATGGCCCAGTCGGGGCAGGTCGCCGACGCCGTGAGCCGGACGACCGGGCGCCCCGTCGAACTCGTCGAGATCACCACGTACGGCGACGTCTCGCGCGAGGCGCTGGCGCAGATCGGCGGCACCGGCGTGTTCGTCACCGCCCTGCGCGACGCCCTGCTCGGCGGCGAGATCGACTTCGCCGTGCACTCGCTGAAGGATCTGCCCACCACGCAGCCCGAGGAGCTGGCCCTGGCGGCCGTCCCCGAGCGGGAGGACCCGCGCGACGTGATCGTCGCCCGCGAGGCCCTGAAGCTCACCGACCTGCCGCGCGGCGCGCGCGTCGGCACCGGTTCACCGCGCCGGACGGCGCAGCTGAACGCGTACGCGCGCGGCCACGGCCTCGACATCGAGATGGTCCCGATCCGCGGCAACGTCGACACCCGGATCCGGTACGTGCGCGACGGCGGGCTCGACGCGGTGGTGCTGGCCGCGGCCGGCCTGAGCCGCATCGGCCGCCTCGACGAGGTGACCGACTTCCTGTCGGTCGACACAGTTCTGCCCGCCCCCGGCCAGGGGGCCCTGGCGGTCGAGTGCTCCGCGGGCAACGCGGACCTCGTCGCCGCGCTCGGTGAACTCGACGACCCGTTCACACGGATCGCCGTCACCGCCGAGCGGTCCCTGCTCGCCGCCCTGGAAGCCGGCTGCTCCGCCCCCGTGGGCGCGCTGGCCGACATCCTGGTCGGCGGGCAGGTTGTCAAGGAAATGCGCCTGCGCGGCGTCGTCGGCACGACCGACGGCACGCGGATGGTGCAGCTGTCCACCACCGGTCCCGTGCCCGAGACGCACGACCGAGCGCTGACGCTCGGTCGCGAACTCGCCTCCGAGATGCTTGCCCAGGGCGCGGCCGGTCTGATGGGGGAGCGAGCACAGTGAGCCCCACCACTCTTCCCGCCGGCCTCGAACACGGGCACGTCACCTTCCTGGGTGCCGGACCCGGGGATCCGGGACTGCTGACCCTGCGCGCCGTCGAGGCGCTGGCGCACGCGGACGTCCTCGTCGCCGAGCACGAGGTGCTCGACGTCGTCCGGACGCACGCGCGGCCCGGCGTCTCGCTCGTGGACACGGAGGCCGGTCCGGCGCCGGACCCGCTTCCGGGCACGAACACGCCCCGGCCGACGCCGGTTGACGGCGCGTCAAGGAGCGCTGGGTCACCCGCGGTGCGGGATGCCGCACATCTTGTCATGGAGGCCGCGAGGGGCGGCAGGCGGGTCGTGCGCGCGGTGTCCGGGGATCCCGGGCTCGACGCGTACGCCGCCGAGGAGATGCTGGCGTGCGCCGCGGCCGGTGTGCCGTTCGAGGTCGTGCCCGGGGTGGCGGCCGCGGTGGGGGTGCCCGCCTACGCCGGGGTGCCGCTGCGCGACGCCCAGGGCACGGACGTGCGGTTCGTCGACGCGCGGACCGCCTCGGACCGCTGCTGGACCGAGGTCGGGGCGTCCGACGGCACCGTCGTCGTCTCCACGACGCTGGACTGCGTCGCCGCGGCGGCCGGTGAGCTGGTCTCCGCGGGCCGCAAGCCCGACACCCCGATGACGGTCACCGTCGCCGGCACCACCACCCGCCAGCGGACCTGGACGGCGACCCTGGGCACCATCGCCCAGACGCTGAAGCAGGCCAAGGTGCTGCCCTCGCCCGAGGGCGCGCGGCCGGTGATAGCCGTGGTCGGTGAGCGTTCCGCACCCGCCCAGCGCGACCAGCTCTCGTGGTTCGAGTCCAAGCCGCTGTTCGGCTGGAAGGTCCTCGTGCCGCGCACGAAGGAGCAGGCGGCCTCGCTCTCCGACCAGCTGCGGTCCTACGGCGCCGTACCGCACGAGGTGCCCACGATCGCCGTCGAGCCGCCGCGCACGCCGCAGCAGATGGAGCGGGCCGTCAAGGGACTGGTGACCGGCCGCTACGAGTGGATCGCCTTCACCTCCGTCAACGCCGTCAAGGCGGTGCGGGAGAAGTTCGAGGAGTACGGGCTCGACGCCCGCGCCTTCGCGGGGATCAAGGTCGCCGCGGTGGGCGAGCAGACGGCCGGGGCGCTCATCGCCTTCGGCGTGAAGCCCGACCTCGTGCCGAGCGGCGAGCAGTCGGCCGCCGGGCTGCTGGAGGACTGGCCGCCCTACGACCCGGTGTTCGACCCGATCGACCGGGTGTTCCTGCCGCGGGCCGACATCGCCACCGAGACCCTGGTCGCCGGGCTCATCGAGCTGGGCTGGGAGGTCGACGACGTCACCGCCTACCGGACCGTGCGGGCCTCGCCGCCTCCGGCGGAGACCCGGGAGGCGATCAAGGGCGGCGGCTTCGACGCGGTGCTCTTCACCTCCTCCTCCACCGTGCGCAACCTCGTCGGCATCGCCGGCAAGCCGCACAACGTGACGGTGATCGCCTGCATCGGTCCGGCGACCGCCAAGACCGCCGAGGAGCACGGGCTGCGGGTGGACGTCATGGCCCCCGAGCCGTCCGTGCTGAGGCTGGCCGAGGCGCTGGCCGACTTCGGCACGCGGCGCCGCACCGCCGCGCTGGACGCCGGGGACGCGGTGACCCGGCCGAGCGAGCGCAGGCCGGGAGCCCGGCGGCGCCGCGCGACCTGAGCACAGCCGTACGAAACGGCGCGGGCGGGCCCGCCTCCGGACGATCCGGGGGCGGGCCCGTCCCGACTCCGCGTCGGCAAAGGGGCTGCCGGGGCGGGCGTAGCGTAGACGGCATGACGACGTACGGATCCTTCCCCGGTACGCGGCCCCGGCGTCTGCGGACCACCCCCGTCATGCGGCGCATGGTCGCCGAGACCCGGTTGCACCCGGCCGACTTCATCCTCCCGGCGTTCGTGCGCGAGGGGGTCCGCGAGCCGGTGCCGATCAGCTCCATGCCGGGCGTGGTCCAGCACACGCGGGACAGCCTGAAGAAGGCGGCGCTGGAGGCCGTGGAGGCCGGGGTCTCCGGGATCATGCTCTTCGGCGTGCCCGAGGAGGGCAAGAAGGACGCGTACGGCACCCCGGGCACCGACCCCGACGGCATCCTCCAGGTCGCGCTGCGGGACGTGCGGGCCGAGGTCGGCGACGACCTCCTCGTCATGTCCGACCTGTGCCTGGACGAGACCACCGACCACGGGCACTGCGGTGTGCTGGACGAGCACGGGCGCGTCGACAACGACGCCACGCTGGAGCGGTACGCCGAGATGGCCCAGGTCCAGGCCGACGCCGGGGCCCACGTCGTGGGACCCAGCGGGATGATGGACGGGCAGATCGGCGTCGTCCGCGACGCGCTCGACCAGATCGGGCGCGAGGACGTGGCGATCCTCGCCTACACCGTCAAGTACGCCTCCGCCTTCTACGGGCCCTTCCGGGAGGCCGTCGGCTCCTCGCTGCGCGGCGACCGCAGGACCTATCAGCAGGACCCGGCCAACGCGCGGGAGTCGCTGCGCGAGCTGGCGCTCGATCTGGAGGAGGGCGCCGACATGGTGATGGTCAAGCCGGCCGGGCCCTACCTCGACATCCTGGCCCGGGTCGCCGACGCGGTGGACGTGCCCGTCGTCGCGTATCAGATCTCCGGTGAGTACTCCATGATCGAGGCCGCCGCCGAGAAGGGCTGGATCGACCGGGACCGGGCGATCTTCGAGGCGCTGACCGGCATCAAGCGGGCCGGGGCGCGCACGATCCTCACGTACTGGGCCACGGAGGCCGCGCGGAAGCTGGGCCGCTGACGGGAGTCGGGGCCGCTCACCTCGCGGCGGTGGACCGCGGGGTGGTGCGGGTGGTGGCCGGGTCGGCCGGGTTGGCCGTGGGGGGCGCGGGCGGTGTGACGGTGGGGCTGGTCGGGGTCGACGGGCCCTCGTCGCGCAGGCCCTTGCCGTCCTCGCACCCGGTGAGCGCGAGTGCGGCGGCCGCCAGCAGCGCGGCGGTCAGCAGCCGGGCGCGGCGGCGCGGGACGGGGGGTGCGGACGCGGACATGGTGCGGCCCTCTCCTTGGCTGGGGTTCCGGGGTGCGCACCAGCCTGCTCGATCATCTGGCCGCTGGGCCAGTCCTGGCCGGTGGATTCGGGACGGCCCCGTCGTGGGACGGGCTCTGAGCTGCGGAGATCTCCTGGTTCGGGGAGGCGTTGTGGGACGGGGCGGGGTGTTCCTTTTAGGGTGGGGCCATGTTCGACACTCCGGGGTTCGAGCTCGACGCGTACTTGGGGCGGATCGGGTGGGAGGGGGAGCGGGCGGCTGATGCGGCGACTCTGCGGGGTGTGCATCTGGCGCACCTGCGGGGCATCCCCTTCGAGAACCTGGACGCCCTGCGCCGTGTCGCCCCCTCGCTCGCTCCGGCCGATCTGATGGCCAAGCTGGTGCGCGGTCGGCGCGGCGGCTACTGCTACGAGCACAACACCCTGTTCGCCTGCGCCCTGGAGGAGCTGGGCTTCGGGGTGGCCCGGCTGGGCGCCCGGGTCGTCGTGGGGGCCGACCGTATCGAGAGCCGTCCGCGCACCCACATGGCGCTGCTCGTGCGGGTCCCCGGCGACGCGCGGCCCTACCTCGCGGACGTCGGATTCGGCGCGCTCGGTGCCCTGCTGGAGCCGGTGCCGCTCACCGTGGGCGCCGAGTTCCAGGGCGCCGGACGGCGGCACCGGCTGGTCCACGTCCCGCACGACGGGCCGCTGCCGCTGTGGCTGCTCCAGGCCCACGACCGGGCGACGGACCGGTGGGAGGGGCAGTACGCCTTCACCCTGGAGCCGTTCGAGCAGCCCGACTTCGAGGTCGTCAACTGGCACATCGCCACGAATCCGCGCTCACCCTTCACCCAGCGCCTGTTCGTCCGGCACCTCAGCGCCGAACGCCATCTGCTGCTGCACGGCGCCCTGCTCACCGAGACCCGTGCGGACGGGAGCGTCCTGGAGCGGACGGTGACGGGGGAGGAGCGGGCGCGGCTTCTGCTGGCCGAGGAGTTCGGGATCGACACGCCCGCCGGGATGCGGCTGCTGCCCTAGGCCCTGTCTGGAGTTCCCCGTCTGCCTCGCGACGCCTGGCACGGCACCTCGACGCACGGAGCCGAATCATCCAAGTACATCCAGTACGAGGACGATCCGGCCGCACGCCGATGCACCACACCAGACGTCGCGAGGCCGCCCTTCGGGCGACGACGGGGAACTCCAGACAGGACCTAGTCCCACCAGAAGTGCCAGGCCGGTTGGCCGAGGAGTCGGGTCTCGGCGTAGGCGCGGACGTCGTCGCCGCTCTGGAGGATGTTGTCCGGGCAGAACGCGAAGTGCTCGGCGGCGATCGCCTCGGCCTGTGCCGGGGTGGCCGACGGGGACGCCACCGAGACCAGCAGGTGGTCGAAGCCGAGTGCCACCACCCGTATGCCGAAGCGGTCCTCCCAGGAGCGGAGCACCGCGCACAGGCGGGCGGTGTCCCCCTCGTGGTTGGCCGGGCCGCCCCAGCCGATCACCGCCGGGACGTCCGCGCTGCGGCGGGCCGGTACCAGGGCGAGCCGGGGCTCCCGGAGCAGGCTGCCCGCGGCGAGCAGGGAGTCCGCGATGTCGGCGGCGGTCGTGTCCGGCAGGCCGGCGAGGTCCTCGGGGGCGCTCTCGGCCCGCCCCGGCCAGTCCTCGCCGCTCTCCCCGGCGGCGTACTCCTCCCAGAGCTCGGCGAGCACCTCGTCCGGGTCGTGGTCGCCCGGGTAGGACATCGCTCCCGGCATCAGGTCCCAGGTGTCCGGGCCGCCGTGGGGGCCGTCCGCCTCGATGAGGACCGGCAGCAGGCCGGCCGTGCGGAGGGCCGGGGCCAGTGCGGACCAGGCGCCGGGCTTCGCCGGCTCGTCCGCGAGCCACAGCAGTGGCTCGTGCCACGGTCCGTCGGCCGTCGCGTCGACCAACCGGCCGGGCGGGAGCGGCAGTCCGAGGGCGGCCAGCCTCGGAAGCGCGTTCGGGAGTGTCGCCATGCCGGTGACTTTAAGGGGTGGCACCGACAACGGGCGGCGCGTGAGCCGGTTCGGGCCCGTCCTTCCCCCCGGGGCGGACGGGCCCGGCCCCGGTCAGAGGCGCTCGGGTGTGCGGATGCCCAGCAGGGCCATGCCGCGGTGCAGTGTCCGGGCCGTCAGGTCGCACAGGAACAGGCGGTTCTCCACCTGCTCGGGCGTCTCGGCCTTCAGCACCGGGCACTTGTCGTAGAACGAGGTGTACAGCGAGGCCAGTTGGTACAGGTACGCCGCCAGCCTGTGCGGGGCGTACTCCGCGGCCGCCTCGAAGACCGTGTCCCCGAACGCGTCCAGGTGCAGGCCCAACGCCCTTTCCGCGGGGTGCAGTTCGAGTTCCGGGTGGGCGAGCGGTCCGGTGTCGCCCGCCTTGCGCAGGATCGACTGGATCCGGGCGTAGGCGTACTGGAGGTAGACGGAGGTGTCGCCGTTCAGCGAGACCATCTGGTCGAGGTCGAACTTGTAGTCGCGGTTCGGCGACGTCGACAGGTCCGCGTACTTCACGGCGCCGATGCCGACCTGCGCGGCCCGCTCCCGGATCTCGTCCTCGGTGAGGTCCCGGGCCTTCTCCCGGACCACCCCGGCCGCCCGCTGGACCGCCTCGTCCAGCAGGTCCTCCAGCCGGACGGTCTCGCCCTCACGGGTCTTGAACGGCTTGCCGTCCGCGCCGAGCACCGTGCCGTAGCCCATGTTGTGCGCGGTGACGCCGTCGTTCAGCCAGCCGGCCCGGCGGGCCGTCTCGAAGACCATCCGGAAGTGCAGCGACTGGCGGACGTCCACCACGTACAGCAGGGTCGTCGCGTGCAGGTCGAGGACGCGGTTGCGGATGGCGGTCAGGTCGGAGGCCGCGTAGCCGAAGCCGCCGTCGGCCTTCTGCACGATCAGCGGCACCGGCTGGTCGTCCTTGCCGCGGATGTCGTCGAAGAAGACCACGAGCGCGCCCTCGGAGCGCACCGCGACGCCCTTCTCCTCCAGGAGCCGGGCGGTCTCGGGCATGCCCTCGTTGTACGCGGACTCGCCGACGATCTCCTCGTCGCGGATCTCCATGTCCAGCTTCTCGAAGACGGAGGAGAAGTAGACCTTCGACTCGTCCACGAACTGCTGCCACAGTTCGAGGGTCTCCTTGTCGCCGGACTGCAGGGCGACGACCCGCTTGCGGGCCCGCTCCTTGAACTCCTCGTCGGTGTCGAAGACCGCACGCGACGCCTTGTACACCCGGTTCAGGTTGCTCATCGCCTGCTCGCCGTCGACCTCGGCCGCGGGGGCCAGCTCGCCGGGGTGCTCGAACAGGTACTGGATGAGCATGCCGAACTGGGTGCCCCAGTCGCCGATGTGGTGCCGGCCGATCGTCGTCTCGCCGGTGAAGTCGAGCATGCCGCGCAGCGCGTCGCCGATGACCGCCGACCGCAGATGGCCGACGTGCATCTCCTTGGCCACGTTCGGCTGGGCGTAGTCGACGACCGTGATGCCCGCGTCCCGCTTCAGGGGGACGCCCAGACGCTCGCCGTCGGCGTGCCGCGCGGCGAGGTTCGCGGTGATCGCCCGGTCGGCGACGGTGATGTTGAGGAACCCGGGGCCGGAGACCTCGACGTCGGCGATCACGTCACCGGTGACGATGTGGCCGACGACCTCCGCCGCCAGCTCCCGCGGGTTCGCCCTGCTCTGCTTGGCGAGTGCCAGGATCCCGTTGGCCTGGAAGTCGGCCCGGTCGCTGCGGCGCAGCAGCGGGTCGGCGTCGGCCTGCGGCCGGGCGGCCGACAGGGCGTCCGCGAGACGCTGCTGGACGTGAGCGGTGAGCGACGTGACCGAGGTCATGGGATGGATGCCGTTCTCCTCGTGAGGATCGATGGACACGGTCAGTATCCCATGGGGGGTAAAGCGGTTTTCCCGGGCGGGACGCCGTCTGGGAGAATGGTGCGCCGGCCGCCGACCGTACGGCTGCCCCGGAGAAAGAAGGACGTGCCGATCGTGGCTCAGAGCACCGAGACCACCGACTGGGTCTCCCGTTTCGCGGATGAGGTCATCGAGGAGTCGGAGCGTCGGGCCCCGGGCAAACCGGTCGTCGTCGCGTCGGGGCTCTCCCCCTCCGGACCCGTCCACCTCGGCAACCTGCGCGAGGTCATGACCCCGCACCTGGTCGCCGACGAGATCCGGCGGCGCGGGCACCAGGTCCGGCATCTGATCTCCTGGGACGACTTCGACCGCTACCGCAAGGTGCCGGCCGGTGTCGCCGGGGTCGACGAGTCGTGGGCAGAGCACATCGGCAAGCCGCTGACCTCGGTCCCGGCGCCGAAGGGCTCGTCCTTCCCGAACTGGGCCGAGCACTTCAAGGCCGCCATGGTCGAGGCGCTCACCGAACTGGGCGTCGCGTTCGACGGGATCAGCCAGACGGCGCAGTACACCGCCGGCGCCTACCGCGAGCAGATCCTGCACGCCATGAGGCACCGCGCCGACATCGACGCCGTGCTCGCCCAGTACCGGACCAGGCCCAAGCCCGCCAAGCAGCAGCAGAAGCAGGTCGACGAGGCCGAGCTGGAGGCCGCGGAGGGCTCGGGCGCCGCCGCCGAGGACGACGGCTCCTCCGGCGCGGGCGGGTACTTCCCGTACAAGCCGTTCTGCGGCAACTGCGAGAAGGACCTGACGACGGTCACCTCGTACGACGACGACACCACCGAGCTGACGTACACCTGCGACGCGTGCGGCTTCTCCGAGACCGTCCGCCTCAACGAGTTCAACCGCGGCAAGCTGGTCTGGAAGGTCGACTGGCCCATGCGGTGGGCGTACGAGGGCGTCGTGTTCGAGCCCAGCGGTGTCGACCACTCCTCGCCCGGGTCGTCCTTCCAGGTCGGCGGGCAGATCGTCGGGATCTTCGGCGGCGAGCGGCCCATCGGCCCGATGTACGCCTTCGTCGGCATCAGCGGCATGGCCAAGATGTCCTCCTCGCGCGGTGGCGTGCCCACGCCCTCCGACGCGCTGAAGATCATGGAGCCGCAGCTGCTGCGCTGGCTCTACGCCCGCCGCCGCCCCAACCAGTCCTTCAAGATCGCCTTCGACCAGGAGATCCAGCGGCTCTACGACGAGTGGGACAAGCTCGACGCGAAGGTCGCCGACGGCTCCGCGCTGCCGGCCGACGCCGCCGCGCACTCCCGTGCCGTGCGCACCGCCGCCGGTGAACTGCCGCGCACCGCCCGCCCGTTGCCGTACCGGACGCTCGCGTCCGTCGCGGACATCACCGCCGGGCACCAGGACCAGGCGCTGCGGATCCTCTCCGAGCTCGACCCGGAGAACCCGCTCGCCTCGCTGGACGAGGCCCGCCCGCGGTTCGACAAGGCCGAGGCGTGGATCAACACCCAGGTCCCCGCCGACCAGCGCACCGTCGTGCGCGAGGAGCCCGACGGCGAGCTGCTGAAGTCCCTCGACGAGGCGTCCCGGGAGTCCCTGCGGCTGCTGCTCGACGGACTCGCCGGGCACTGGTCGCTCGACGGGCTCACCCACCTCGTGTACGGGGTGCCCAAGGTGCAGGCCGGATTCTCCGCGGACGCCACGCCCAAGGAGCTGCCGGCCGAGATCAAGACGGCGCAGCGGACGTTCTTCGCCCTGCTGTACCGCCTGCTGGTCAGCCGGGACACCGGTCCGCGCCTGCCGACGCTGCTGCTGGCGGTGGGGCAGGAGCGGGTGCGGCTGCTGCTCGGTCCGTGACGGGCGCCGGACACTGAAGAGCTCAAGACCTGAAGACCTGAAGAAGGGGCCCTCCGTGCGGAGGGCCCCTTCCGCGTGCCGGGGGCGCGGCGTGTCGCCTCCGGGACGACGCGGGGTGCGCGGCCCCGGGCGGGGGCACGGGGCGTGCGCCCTCAGGCGATGTGGTCCTCCTCCAGCTCCGCCGAGTGGCGGTTCTGGAAGCGCTCGGCGAGGGTCTTCAGCTCGCTGGGGCTCAGCGTCTTGCCGTACGTGGCCTGGATGTTGTCGCCCAGGACCCGCGGCGTCGGGTAGCTGCCGTCGATCGACTGCCGGAACACCTGGTAGAACTCCTCCTCCGCCGGCTCCGGACGCTCCGGCGGGCCGCCTCCCCCGCCCAGCCGGCGGGTGCGGTTGCCGGTCACCGGGATCGGGAAGGTCCCGGTGTCCTCCGGGGACGGCTCCCGGACGGGGGGCTCCTCCTGGTACTGGTCCTGGTACTGCTCCGCCCGGACCTGCTCCTGGTACCACTCCTCGTAGTGCTCCTGGGGGTCGTACGAGGGGTTGTAGGAGCCGTGGTACTCGCCCACCCGGCGCGGGGTGTTGAACCAGTCCTGCACCGGGGCGTCCTGCGCGGGGGCGGGGGCGGGGGCGGGGGCGGGGCCGCCGACCAGTTCGGGGCGCTGCTCGCCCGGGGACGCCGTGCGCTGCTGCGGGAAGGGCAGCGGACCGGCGGGCGCGGTCGCCGGTGCCGCGACGGGCACGGTCTCCGCGACGGGCGCGGCCTCCGCCACGGTCTCCGCCACGGTCTCCGCCACGGGCGCCGCGTCCAGCGCCTGCTGGGCGTTCACCGCCGGAAGCACCGCCGGCTCGATGCCCGCCGCCGCGAGGCCCGCCGGGGCCGTCTGCGCCAGGGGGACGCCGTAGCGGGCCAGCCGCAGCGGCATCAGCGACTCCACCGGGGCCTTGCGCCGCCACGCCCGGCCGAAGCGCGAGCGCAGCCGCGCCTGGTACACCAGGCGCTCCTGCTCCAGCTTGATGACCTGCTCGTAGGAGCGCAGCTCCCACAGCTTCATCCGGCGCCACAGCAGGAACGTCGGCACGGGGGAGAGCAGCCAGCGCGTCATGCGCACGCCCTCCATGTGCTTGTCGGCCGTGATGTCGGCCATCCGGCCGATCGCGTGGCGGGCCGCCTCCACCGACACCACGAACAGCACCGGGATCACGGCGTGCATGCCCACGCCCAGCGGGTCGGGCCAGGCCGCCGCGCCGTTGAAGGCGATCGTCGCGGCCGTCAGCAGCCACGCGGTCTGGCGCAGCAGCGGGAACGGGATACGAATCCACGTCAGCAGCAGATCCAGCGCCAGCAGGACGCAGATGCCCGCGTCGATGCCGATCGGGAAGACGTAGCTGAAGTTCCCGAAGCCCTTCTGGAGGGCCAGCTCGCGCACGGCGGCGTAGGAACCGGCGAAGCCGATGCCGGCGATGATCACGGCGCCGAACACGACCACGCCGATGAGAACGCGGTGTGTCCGAGTCAGCTCTGGTTGGGCGGCCACCCGTACTCCCCTCCCCTTGCGTGTTGTTGCGCGCAACAGGGTGGCACATCTGTGCGGGGTGCGTTCGCCTGTACGGCCCGAGCCCGGCCCCGGACCGGGGCCGGGCTCGTTCAACAAGCCTGGCTGAGCTGCTGGTTGTGACGCAGCGGGGCGACAGGTGTGACAGTCAGCTCTTCTTCGGCGCAGAGGGGGACGGGGAGGCCGACTTGGAGGCCGGCGCCTTCTTCGACGGGTCCGCCGACGCGGACTTCGAGGGGGCGCCGCCCGGTGTGCCCGCGCCGGCCCCGCCGTTGGCGCGCGCGACCGAGGCCGCCGCCTCCTTCGCCGCCACGCGGGCGAGCTTGTCCAGCGCCTCCGCGCTCGGCGTCTTCTCCCCGGCCAGACCGGCGCCGTTGTAGTCGAGCGTGATGACCACGTTCTCGGCGCGGGCCACCACCGTCTCCTGCTTGAAGGCGCCTTCCTTCTTCTTCAGGTCGTAGCGCACGGCCGTCGCCGCCGAGCCCACGCCGGTGACCGGATCGGCCTTCGTGTTCTTGGCCCCGGGCACCGAACGGGCGTCGCTCACCTGCGTGTCGTAGTACTCCTGCGCCAGCTTCTCGCCCGAGCCGCGCGCGGAGTCCGACTCGAAGCGCAGCAGGGAGATGTTGAGCCAGCGGAACTGCGAGCCCTTCACACCGTTGTTGTCCAGGCTGCTCCAGGAGCAGGAGGCACGCGTCGACGGGTCGTCCGACGAGCCCTTCTTGCCGGACTCGGCCTTCGGCGCCAGGTCCTCCAGCGTCTTCTTCGGCAGCACCTTGCACGCGTCGGGCAGGGCCGCGTAGGCGGCCGCCTGCACGGTCGGCGACGGCTGCGCCGAAGTCTTCTGCGCCGACGGCGTGCCGCCGCTGCCGGCGTCGGCGGCCTTGTCGCCCGAACCGGAGTCCGAGGAGCATCCCGCCGCCACCAGCATCACGGGGACGGCGGCCGCGCAGACAAGGGCGCGGCGCAGGCCCTTGGCCCGCTGCTCGCGCTGGTCACGCCGGTCATGCTGGTCTCGCTCTGCTGCTCGCTGCATGGTTCCTTCACTCATGACTGCATTCGTGGTTCCTGCGGTCGGATCGGGGTCCGAGGGGCCACGGTACGCGGTGAAGAAGCTGTGTGGTCTCGTTTCGATTACGTCGCACACGGGCGCAACAGGGCGTGCGGCAGGCCCTAGTCGCTCAGCGCGTCCGCCAGTCGCGCGGCCAGTTTCCGGGCCCTGTCCTGCATTTCCTCGCTGTCCGGAACCGCGCCGAGGGTCGCGGGCTGCTCGTCGTACGCGATCGTCACGATGACGTTGGACGTGCGGAACGCCACAGTCACCTTGCGCTGCTGGGCCGTCGAACCGGAGCCGCCGAGCTCGTCGTCGAGGAACGCCTCGTCGCCGAGGTCGTCCAGCACGCGCGGCTGGAGCGCCGCGGGGGTGGCGCCCGTGCCGGGGGAGCCGGAGGACGAGGCGGCGGACCCGGACGGGGACTCCGGAGGGGACGCCGAGGACGAACCCGGCGCGGACGCCGAGGAGGACGCCGAGGACGACGGCGACGGCGAGTCCCCGGCGCTCCCGCCCGCCGAACTCGCGGGCGCCGGAAGGTCGGCCGCCTCCCGGCGCGTCGCGAACAGCTCCTGCGCCTGCGTGTCGTCGCTGACCGCCCTGTCGTACGACACCACGCGCTCCAGGTCCACGAGGAGGAGGTCGGTGGCCTGCGCCGACTCCACCTTCCAGCGGCAGCCGACCTTGCGGTCGGTGTCGTAGGTCAGCGTCGGTGTGCCCTCGTACGCCTTCTCGCGCTGCTCGTCGTCGGTGAGCCGCCGGATGCCGGGCAGCAGCGAGTCGAGCGCCTCCTGGCCCACCGCCCCGCACGCCTCGGGCAGGGTCTGGTAGCGGCCGGGCTCGGCGGTCGCGGTGGCGGTGCCCGCGTCGCCCGGATTGGCGTCGTCGGTCGTGCCGCTGTCGTCGGAGCTGCCGGTGCAGCCGGCCAGCAGGGCCGCGAGGAGGGCGGCGACGCCGGAAACGTAGGCCTTCCGCTGCACGGTCAGGCTCCTCTCGACGGTGCGGGGTGGGTGGGCGCGTCTGTTCGGATCTCCAGTGTCCCCGCTGGTTATTCGCTTGCCGCGCGGGGGCGCCCCCTGGAGACAATGTGTATCGCACGCACTGCCGTGGACGCCGGTCCGCTGTCCCTTTTCTTCGACCCTGGCGCCGGTTTTGCGATTGACGACGTGTGTAGGTTTTCCAGGGGATCGAGGGCGATATGTCGTACGTGGAGATGCCGGGCGCGAAGGTACCCATCCGTCTGTGGGCCGACCCGGCGACGATCGAGCAGTCCGCGCTCCAGCAGCTGCGGAACGTCGCGACCCTGCCGTGGATCGAGGGCCTCGCCGTGATGCCGGACGTGCACTACGGCAAGGGCGCGACCGTCGGGTCCGTCATCGCGATGCGGGACGCCGTGTGCCCCGCGGCGGTGGGCGTGGACATCGGCTGCGGGATGTCGGCGGTCCGGACCTCCCTGACGGCCGACGACCTGCCGGGGGACCTGTCCCGGCTGCGCTCGAAGATCGAGCAGGCCATCCCGGTCGGGCGCGGGATGCACGACGACCCGGTCGACCCGGGCCGGCTGCACGGCTTCCCGCAGGCCGGATGGGACCACTTCTGGGGGCGGTTCGACGGGGTCGCCGAGGCGGTGAGGTTCCGTCAGGAGCGCGCGGGCCGGCAGATGGGCTCGCTCGGCTCGGGCAACCACTTCGTGGAGGTCTGCACCGACACGGCCGGTGCCGTCTGGCTGATGCTGCACTCCGGTTCCCGCAACATCGGCAAGGAGCTGGCCGAGCACCACATCGGCATCGCCCGCGGGCTGCCGCACAACCAGGGCCTGGTCGACCGCGACCTCGCCGTCTTCGTGGCGGACACCCCGCAGATGGCGGCGTACCGCAACGACCTGTTCTGGGCGCAGGAGTACGCCAGGTACAACCGGTCGATCATGATGGCGCTCCTGAAGGACGTGGTCCGGCGGGAGTTCAAGAAGGCCGGGCCGGCCTTCGAGGCGGAGATCAGCGCGCACCACAACTACGTGGCCGAGGAGCGCTACGACGGGATGGACCTGCTCGTCACCCGCAAGGGCGCGATCCGGGCCGGCTCCGGCGAGTTCGGCATCATCCCGGGCTCCATGGGCACCGGTTCGTACATCGTGAAGGGCCTCGGCAACGAGAAGTCCTTCAACTCCGCGTCCCACGGCGCGGGTCGGCGCATGAGCCGCAGCGCGGCCAAGCGCCGCTTCACGACCAGGGACCTGGAGGAGCAGACGCGGGGCGTGGAGTGCCGCAAGGACTCCGGTGTCGTGGACGAGATCCCGGGCGCCTACAAGCCGATCGAGCAGGTCATCGACCGGCAGCGGGACCTCGTGGAGGTCGTGGCCAAGCTGAAGCAGGTCGTCTGCGTGAAGGGCTGAGCGGGGCGGGAGGCGGGCCCGGCCGTACGCGGGCCCGCCTCCCGCCCCCGTGCGCCCCGGGGCGTCCTTCAGAGCTCCCGGTGCACCTTCGTGTTGGATGCCTGGGCACGGGGGCGGACGACCAGCAGGTCGATGTTGACGTGGCTCGGGCGGGTGACCGCCCAGGTGATGGTGTCGGCGACGTCGTCGGCGGTCAGCGGCTCGGCCACGCCCGCGTAGACCTTGGCGGCCTTGTCGGCGTCGCCGCCGAAGCGGGTCAGGGCGAACTCCTCGGTGCGCACCATGCCGGGCGCGACCTCGACCACGCGCACCGGGCGGCCCACGATCTCCAGGCGCAGCGTCTCGGCGAGGACATGGGCGCCGTGCTTGGCGGCGACGTAGCCGGCGCCGCCCTCGTAGGTGGAGTGGGCGGCCGTGGAGGAGACCACGACGACCGTGCCGTCGCCGCTCGCCTCCAGGGCGGGCAGCAGGGCCTGGGTGAGGTTCAGGGTGCCGAGGACGTTCGTCTCGTACATCGTGCGCCAGTCGGCCGGGTCGCCGGTGGCCACCGGGTCGGCGCCCAGCGCGCCGCCCGCGTTGTTGACGAGGACGCCGATGGTCCGGAAGGCCGTGGCGAACTCGTCCACCGCGGCGCGGTCCGTGACGTCCAGCGGGTAGGCGGTGGCCGCGTGGCCCGCGGCCTGGATCTCCTCGGCGAGCCGCTCGACGCGGTCCTTGCGGCGGGCGGTGAGGACCACGCGGTAGCCGGCCGCGGCGAGTTGCCTGGCCGTGGCGGCCCCGATGCCGCTGCTCGCACCGGTCACGACGGCGATGCGGGAGGCGGCGGACGGCGCGGCGGTGGACATGGCTGCTCCTGGTGCGTGGGTGGGGCGGGGACCGTCCGGCCAGGATAGGCGGACGGCCGGCGCCCTCTTCCAGATGGTCGCGCAGTTCCAGCGGCTGGCGGCGAAGGAGTCGTCCGACTTCGGGGGGACGCCGGACGCGGTGGCCGCCGGGCCGGACTGGCGGGAGCGGTTCGCGGCCGAGGCGGACCTGCTGGTGGCGGCCTGGTCCGCGCCCGGCGCGGAGGAGGGCAGGACCGGCGGGATGGACCTGCCCGCGCGGCTCGTCGGCTCCATGGCGCTGCTGGATCTGACCGTGCACGGATGGGACCTGGCGCGGGCGACGGGCCAGGGCGATCCCGGTGCCGACGAGGCGGTCGTCGCGGAGCTGACGGCGGCGGTGGCGGAGCTGGCGCCCACGGCCCGGAAGATGGGCGTCTTCGGGGAGCCGGTGCCCGAGCGGGCGGGGGCCTCGGGGTTCGAGCGGCTGCTCGCGCGCACCGGAAGGGATGTGACCGCAGTAACGCGATCGGTAGGGGCGTGACCGGTAGGGACGCGATCGGTAGGGACGTGACCGCAGGGACGCGACCGGTAGGGACGTGACCGCAGGGACGTGACCGGGGGGAGCGCGGGCCGGTGGGGGTGCCGGGTGCGGTGCGTGTGGCGGGTGTGGCGAGTGTGGCCTCTGTGGCACGGCCCCGCGAGGCGCGGGCGCGGGTGGGTGCGGGTGGGTGCGGGTGCGGGCCGGGCGGGGTGCGGAGGGGGGGAGTAGGGCGGGGAATAGGGCGTGGACGGTCTTCGTTCTCCGGTATAGTTGAAGGGTAAACAACCTGGAGGGTGAGCGACCATGCAGTTCGGGATCTTCAGCGTCGGCGACGTCACGCCGGACCCCACGACGGGGCGTACGCCGACCGAGCGCGACCGCATCAAGGCCATGGTCGCCATCGCGCTGAAGGCCGAGGAGGTCGGCCTGGACGTCTTCGCGACCGGTGAGCACCACAACCCGCCGTTCGTCCCGTCGTCGCCGACCACCATGCTCGGCTACATCGCGGCGCGCACCGAGCGGCTGGTGCTGTCCACCTCGACCACGCTGATCACCACGAACGACCCGGTGAAGATCGCCGAGGACTTCGCGATGCTCCAGCACCTGGCCGACGGCCGCATGGACCTGATGACGGGCCGCGGCAACACCGGGCCGGTCTACCCCTGGTTCGGCAAGGACATCCGGCAGGGCATCAACCTCGCCGTCGAGAACTACGCCCTGCTGCACCGGCTCTGGCGCGAGGACGTCGTGACCTGGGAGGGCAAGTTCCGTACCCCCCTCCAGGGCTTCACGTCCACGCCGCGCCCGCTGGACGGGGTGCCGCCGTTCGTCTGGCACGGCTCCATCCGCTCCCCGGAGATCGCCGAGCAGGCCGCCTACTACGGCGACGGCTTCTTCCACAACAACATCTTCTGGCCGGCCGACCACACCAAGCGCATGGTCGAGCTGTACCGCAGCCGCTACGCCCACTACGGGCACGGCACGGCCGAGCAGGCGATCGTCGGGCTCGGCGGCCAGGTCTTCATGCGGAAGAACTCCCAGGACGCGGTGCGCGAGTTCCGCCCCTACTTCGACAACGCGCCCGTCTACGGGCACGGCCCCTCGCTGGAGGACTTCACCGAGCAGACCCCGCTGACGGTCGGCTCCCCGCAGCAGGTGATCGAGAAGACGCTGGCCTTCCGCGAGTACGCGGGCGACTACCAGCGCCAGCTGTTCCTGATGGACCACGCCGGGCTGCCGCTCAAGACGGTCCTGGAGCAGCTCGACCTGCTCGGCGAGGAGGTCGTGCCGGTGCTGCGCGAGGAGTTCGCCGCCCGGCGTCCGGCCGGGGTGCCGGACGCGCCCACCCACGCGTCGCTGCTGGCCCGCAAGGGCACCGAGGAGGTGAGCACCGTATGAGGCTCGTCGTCGTGTCCGCGGGACTGAGCGTCCCGTCCTCCACCCGGCTGCTGGGCGACCGGCTCGCGGCGTCGGTCCGCGCGCGGGTCGAAGCGGCTGGTGCGGCTGGTGCGGTCGGTGCGACTGGTGCGGCCAGTGCGGCTGATGCGGTTGAAGCGGCCGGCGTGACCGTCGAGGTCGTCGAACTGCGCGCGCTCGCCGTGGAGATCGCGCACCACCTCACCAACGGCTTCCCCGGCCGCGCGCTGTCCGCCGCGATCGACGCCGTGACCTCGGCGGACGGCCTGATCGTCGTCACACCGGTGTTCTCCGCCTCCTACAGCGGACTGTTCAAGTCGTTCTTCGACGTGATCGAGAAGGACGCGCTGGCGGGCCTGCCGGTGCTGATCGCCGCGACCGGCGGCACCGCCCGGCACTCGCTCGTCCTGGAGCACGCCCTGCGCCCCCTGTTCGCGTACCTGCGGGCCGTGGTCGCGCCGACCGGCGTGTACGCCGCCTCCGAGGACTGGGGCGCGCAGGGGCTGGACGGGCGGATCGCGCGGGCGGCAGGTGAGCTGGCCGCGCTGATGGCCGGACGGCCCGCCGCCAGGGCCGCACAGCCCGAGGTGGTGCCGTTCGCCGAGCAGCTCGCGGCGCTGCGGCCGGCCGGGTGAGAGGCCGGTAAGAAGCCCGCACGGTGTCCGGCTCCGCACGCCGGGACACCGGGCGGCCTTGGCAGACTGGCCCCGTGTCCCAGACAGTTCTGCTCGCCGAGGACGACCGCGCCATCCGCAACGCGCTGGAGCGCGCGCTGACGCTGGAGGGCTACCGGGTCACCGCGGTCGCCGACGGTGTCGAGGCGCTGGCGCAGGCCCACCGCACCCCGCCCGACGTCCTCGTGCTCGACGTGATGATGCCCGGCATCGACGGGCTCCAGGTGTGCCGGGTGCTGCGCGCCGAGGGCGACCGCACCCCCATCCTGATGCTCACGGCGCTCGTGGAGACCCAGGACCGCGTCGCCGGTCTGGACGCGGGCGCCGACGACTACGTGGTGAAGCCCTTCGACGTCGAGGAGGTCTTCGCCCGGCTCCGCGCGCTGCTGCGGCGCACCGGCGAGAGCGCCGCCGCTCCCGCTCCGCCTTCTCCTCCACCTCCACCTTCGCCTTCTCCTCCTTCGCCTTCGCCTTCCGCCGGTCCGCCGCCACGGGCCGTGCCCGGCGCCCCCGGCCGGGTGGTCGAGGCGGCCGGGCTGCGCATGGACACGCAGGCCCGGCGGGTCTGGCGGGGCGAGCGGGAACTGGAGCTGACCCGCACCGAGTTCGAACTCCTGGAACTGCTCGCCCGCAACGCCGGCATCGTCCTCGACCACGCCACCATCTACGACCGCATCTGGGGCTACGACTTCGGCCCCGGCTCCAAGAACCTCGCCGTCTACGTCGGCTATCTGCGCCGCAAGCTCGACGGGCCGGGCGCCCCGCAGCTGATCCACACGGTCCGCGGGGTGGGTTACGTGCTCCGGGAGGACTGAGTGGCCGGCCCGCCCCGCCGCCGTGCCGCCCGCCCGCTCACGGTACGGGCGTCCCTGGCACGGGCGTTCGCGGCGCGCACGGTCACCGCACGGGCCTTCGCGGCGCGGCTGCTGACCGGGCGGCGGCGGGCCGGGCTGGTCTCGCTGCGCACCACCTTCGCCGTGTCCTTCGCCGCCGTGACCGCCGCCGTGACCGTGCTGGTCGGGCTGCTGTCCTACACCGCCGCCGCCCGGCTGGTGCGCGTCGACCAGGAGACCGTGTTCGGCGAGGTCGTCCAGGATCTGCGCAGCGAGGTGCGGCGGCGGTCCATGGGCCCCGAGGACTTCTCCTCCTCGGCGCCCGGCCACGACCTCGTCCGCCCCGCCCGCACCGACGTGCAGGTGCTGGGCCCCGACGGCGCGATCGTCGACCCGGGGCGGCCGGGACTGCCCGTCGTCGCCGCCGACCGGCGGACCGCCGCCGAGGCGACGGCCGGGCGGGCCGTGCAGCACAAGGACGTCGACGTGGGCCCGGACGTGTACCGCGTGGCCACCGTCGCCTTCGGCGGCGGCCGGGGTGCCGTGCAGGTGGCGCAGGAGTTCAGCGACACCGAGGACCTGCTGCGGGCGCTCCAGCGGCGGACCCTGCTGCTGATGGCGGCCGTCGTCCTGCTCGCCGGGATCTTCGGCTGGTGGCTGGCCCGGCGCATCACCCGCCGCCTCGTCGTCCTCACCGGCGCCGCCGAGGACGTCGCCCGCACCCGGCGCCTCGGCATCCAGGTGCCCGTCACCGGCTACGACGAGGTCGGCCGGCTCGGCCGCGCCTTCGACCGGATGCTGGGACGGCTGGCCCAGTCCGAGGAGGACCAGCGCCGGCTGGTCCAGGACGCCGGGCACGAGCTGCGCACCCCGCTCACCTCGCTGCGGACCAACATCTCCCTGCTGCGCCGCATCGACGAACTCCCGCCCGGGGCACGGGAGGAACTGGTCGCCGACCTCGGCCAGGAGGCCCGTGAACTGACCGATCTCGTCAACGAGTTGGTCGACCTCGCCGCCGGGCAGTCCGACACCGGGCCCGCCCAGCCGGTGGACATCGCCGAGATCGCGGAGGACGTCGCCGGGCTCGCGCGGCGGCGTACCGGACGGCGGATCGTGGTCCGTGCGAGCGGGGACACCACGACCGACGGGCGGGCCGGGATGCTTCAGCGCGCCCTCACCAACCTCGTGGAGAACGCCGCCAAGTTCGACCGGGGCGGCACCGCTGCGGTCGAGATCTGCGTCACCGGGGGCGGCGCCGCCGGAACCGTACGCGTCGAAGTCCTCGACCGGGGGCCCGGGATCGACGAGGAGGATCTGATCCGCGTCTTCGACCGGTTCTACCGCGCCGCCGACGCGCGGTCGCTGCCGGGGTCGGGGCTGGGGCTGTCGATCGTGCGCGAGGTGGCTCTCGCCCACGGCGGGGCTCCGTTCGCCTTTCGGCGGGCGGGCGGGGGGACCGCCATCGGGTTCACGGTGGGGGGATCGGCCGAGGGGTAGGCGGGGGGAAGCGGGGGATCTGCCGAGGGGGCGGCGGCGGGGGGCAGCGGGGGATCGGCTGAGGGGCCGGGGGGAGGCGGTTGGGGGCGGGCACTGTGCGGCTCTCGCGGGGCGGGGTGGGGTGCGGGGCCGTCCGGCCCCCAGCCCCGCCGCCTTTCGCCGCACGTGCGTGCCGGTGCGCGCCGGTGCGTGTGCGGGGACGGGTTCGTCGGGGTGCTTGCGGGGGCCCTGGGAGTGTGGTCCCGTCGGGCGGGCGGGGGTGGTGGTGCAGGGGAGGAGCGGGGCTTGCTGAGTGGTGTGGAGAGCGCGGTCCTGGACGCGGTCGACGAGGCCGGGATCGGCCGTACGCTGCTGGAACTGATCGCGGTGCCCAGCGTGACCGGGAGCGCGGCCGAGTCGGAGCTTCAGCATCTGCTCGCGGGGCGGCTGGAACGGCTCGGGCTGGACGTCGACCTGTGGTCCATGGACCTGGACGCGCTGCGCTCGGACCCGGAGTTCCCGGGGAGCGAGGCCCCGCGCGAGGAGGGCTGGGGGCTCGCCGCGGTGACGCCCGACGGCGGTGACGGGCCCACGTTCGTCCTCCAGGGGCACGTGGACGTCGTGCCGCCCGGAGACCTCGCGGCCTGGGCCGGGGACCCCTTCGTGCCCCGGGTGAACGGGGACCTCGTGCACGGGCGGGGCGCCTGCGACATGAAGGCCGGACTCGTCGCCCACCTCGCCGCGCTCGGCGCCGTACGCGCCGCCGGGGTGCGGCTGCGCGGCCGGATCGGCGTGCACTTCGTGGTGGGGGAGGAGGACGGCGGCCTCGGCGCCTTCGGCACGCTGCGGCGCGGCCACCGCGGGGACGTCTGCGTCATCGCCGAGCCGACCGCCGGGGCACTCGTCACCGCCAACGCCGGAGCGCTGACCTTCCGTATCACCGTACCGGGCGAGGCGGCGCACGGCAGCGCCAGGGACCAGGGCGTCAGCGCCATCGACGGGTACCTGCCGCTGCACCGGGCGCTGGCCCGGCTGGAGGCCGAGCGCAACCGCGACCCGCATCCGCTGATGGCCGGGCACCCGCTGCCCTACGCCCTGTCCGTGGGAACCGTGCGCGCCGGGGACTGGGCCAGCAGCGTGCCCGACCTGCTCGTCGCCGAGGGACGGCTCGGCGTACGGCTCGGGGAGGACCCGGCCGACGCGCGCGCCGCGTTCGAGCGCTGTGTCGCCGAGGCGTGCGAGGCCGAACCCTGGCTGCGCGCCCACCCGGCCGAAGTGACCTGGCCCGGCGGGCGGTTCGCCAGCGGCCGGCTGCCCGAGGGGCACCCGCTGCCGCAGGTGATCCGCACGGCCCACGCCGACGCCGGGGGAGCCCCCGGCGTGCCCGAGTGCGGGGCGCCGTACGGCAGCGACCTGCGGCTGTACGCCGGGGCCGGCATCCCCACCCTGCAGTTCGGGCCCGGCGACATCCGGGTGGCGCACAGCGCGCGCGAGCAGGTCTCGCTCGCCGAGGTGGCGCGGGTCGCGAGGACGCTGGCCGTCACGGTCCTGCGCACGGTCGGCACCAGGTGAGCGGCGGGCGGTGGTTGCCCGGCGGGCCGGGGACCACCAGGATGATCAACGGCCCACGGCAACGACGGTGAGGGAGGGGCACGTGGACCGACCGGACACGGTCGCCTGGCAGGACGGCACCTGGCTCAACGAACCCCCGCGCACACGCGTCGACGGCGACGGCCTGCTCGTCACCGCCCGCGGCCACAGCGACTTCTGGCGTACGACCGCCTACGGCTTCGTGCGCGACGACGGCCACGCCCTGCTGCGCGCCTTCCCACCGGACAGCGCCACCGAGGTCACCTTCGTCGTGGACTTCGAGGCGCTCTACGACCAGGCCGGCCTGATGATCCGCGTCGACGCCGAGACCTGGATCAAGGCCGGCGTCGAGATGTCCGACGGGCTGCCCCAGCTGGGCGCGGTCGTCACCCGCGGGGTCTCGGACTGGTCGGTGGCACCGGTGCCCGAGTGGCAGGGGCGCGCCGTCACCGTGCGGGCCAGCCGCACCGGGGACGCGGTGACGATCCGCGCCCGCTGCGAGGACGGGCCCTGGCGGCTGGTCCGGCTGGCGCCCCTCGCCCCGGACGCGACCGCGACCGCCGGCCCCTTCTGCTGCTCCCCCGAACGCGACGGCCTGCAAGTCCGCTTCACCCACGTCACCCAGGGCCCGGCGGACACGGCCCTGCACGAGGGGGAGGACGGGGAGGACCGGGGGGACTGAGGGGGGCGAAGGGCGGGCTGCCGGGCGTCCACACCGGTGGGGCGGTACGTGCACATCCCGCCCCACCGGATGCCGGGCCCCGGACCAGCCGCCGGCCAGCCCCGCCAGGACACCGAACCCGAGTGGAATGACGGAGGCGATGCGTGCGTGCTCGGGCTTCACCCTGCCCCCCGACGCAGGCGGGTCGTGAGTGCTGCCGTGACGATTCCGAAGGTCACCGCGTACAGCAGAGCGTCCGTCGTCGGCGCGCCGCTCCACCCGCGAGCGATCAGCGCCGTGACAGCCGTCGTGCCACCGAACAACGCGGCGCCGGTCAGCGCGTCACCTCCGGTGAAAGCAGAGGCCGCGTGCTCCCGTGGCGCTGCCGGCGCCAGATCTGGAAGACCAGCACGGCGGCCAGGGCGACTTCGGCCGCCACGGCCGGCACGGACGATGCCTTGTATGCGATGTCCACGGGTCGGTGTCCCTCGCGCACAGTGCCTTGCCGTATCGGATCGAGGTCTGTCCGGAGGGTCCGGCGGGCGCTCTGAGGTCGCATCCGGCTTCAAGCGGGCGCAGAGGAGCAGGCAGGAGCGGCCGAGTAGCTCTGCTCGAAGCCGTACTGAGTGCCTGTCAGCGTGCGGCACCTTTCGGCCACAGCACCCGGACGGGCACGCCGTTCCGCTCGGCGTACGCCACCACGTCTGCCGTGCCGCCGTGTCCCCACGCCGGTTTCCCGTCCCATACGGCGACCAACTCGTCGGTGATCCCCACGAGGATCTCAGAACCGGTCATGTGTGCTGCGGAGTCGGAGGCGGTCATGCCGGTTTCATGCACGTCGCTCGCGCGGGACATCAGCGCGTCGTACGTGGAGTGATGCCACTCCGGACTGGCTCTCGGCGAGATCCGCGCGGAGATGCAGCGTGCCGGGATCACGTGGCGGCAGCAACTCAGCGGCTGGTACGGCGACGGACGACTGGCAACCGAGGCCCACGCACCGGCGATCGACAACGCCTTCACGGAAACGGAACCGGCAGTCGACGCGGGAAGCGGAAGACGGCGGCGGCCCGCCCGCAACCCAGGGCACATCAGCACCCCCAGTAAAACCACTGTGCCCTCAATGCGTCACGGCCGCCTGACGGCCCCTCCCCGGCACGCAAAAGGGCGAGGCCCGAAGACTGTCAACGGCCAACTCCTCTTCTCTGCAGGGGCAGGTGTGATGCGGTGGGTAGTGGGGTGCTGACCTGGAACTCGGCCCAGCAGCGTTTGCCGGGCGGAAGCGGATCGAAGCCGTGGCGGTCCGCGAGTGCCGCGACGAGGAACAGCCCCCGTCCGCCTTCCGCGTCCACATCCGACAAGCCGACCTGTGGGACTGCGGGGTTGGCGTCGTTCACCTCGATCCGCAGTCCCTTGTCGCTCAGGCAGGCGCCGGCCGTGATCGGGCCGCCGTTCGCGTGCCGGACCGCGTTCGCGATGAGCTCTGCGGCCACGAGCTCTGCCGCGTCCAGGAGTTCGGGGCCGAGGAAGGTGCCGAAAGCCCGTATCCCGTCCGCGAGCTGCCGGCGCGCGGACGCTGCGGCAGCTGGCGTGCCGGAGACGGGAATCCGGATGTGATGCGCTTCCACGAGCGGCCTCCTGGTCGGTTCGACCACTCCACGCAACCGCTCCGGAGGTAGGCGGAACCAGTCGGTGTGCCGGGGATGCATCACTTATGCAGGAGCTGCATCACTGCCAAATGCCGCTCGGTTACTCTCGGTTGAGCAGGCAGGATCGGCGACGGCAGAAGGGGCCGTGGCACAGATGGCCGAGGCACAGAGTGAAGCGAGACGGATAGGCGGAGTGATCCGTCAGGCACGCGTGTTACAGCGGCGCTCGCAGAGGGACGTTGCCGCCGCGCTTGGATATCACCAGTCGAAGGTGAGCCGCCTGGAGAGCGGCAGAGGTACCGAGGACGTGCGAGTGCTGCGCGAGATCGCGCAGGTGCTGGAGATTCCGCCGCAACGTCTCGGCCTCGCCGCTGTTTCTGATGCCAGCCCCGCCGAGCCCGGAACAGAGGACATGCACCGCCGTACCTTCCTTGCCGCGAGTGTCGCCGCGCTCGCGGCTCCGCCGTCGTCGAGCGCGGCACATCACGACCTGATCCAAGTCCTGTTGCCAGGCACGAGCCCCGCGGCGACCGGTCAAGCCCTGGGCCTCGACGAGCTGCGGGACCGGGCACGGGCCGTACGCCGGATGTTCTGCACGTGTGACTACGCGGAACTGGAGCAGACCCTGCCGGGTCTGATCGCCGACCTGCGTCAGGCCGCCGGAGGCTCATCCGGCTCGGCGGAGGTGTCCGGGCTGCTTGCGACCGCCTACCAGACGTCGGTAAGCCTGTTGCTGAAGCGGGCCGATCAGGGCAACGCCTGGCTCGCGGCCGGTCGGGCCATGGCCGAGGCGGAACGGTCCGGAGACCCTGTCGTCCTCGCCGCCAGTGTTCGCGTCCACGCTCACGTCCTCGTGCGGGAGAAGCACACGGCCCAGGCCGTGAACATGGTCCGCCACACTGCCGACCAGCTCACCGGCTCCTACGACCAGCGCCCGCCCCGGTACCTGGCAGCGGTCGGTCTGCTGTTGCTCCGCGGGGCGACCGCCGCCAGCAGAAACGGTGACCGCGACACCACCCGGGACTTCCTCACCGAAGCCAAGGAAGTCGCTCGCTACGTCTCCTTCGACCGGCCCGACGCATGGGCGAACTTCAGTCCCGCCAACGTCGCACTCCACGAGATCAGCGCAGCCGTCTCCTTCGGTGACGCCGGCATCGCCCTGGAAACCGCACGGCCGCTCATGCGGCGGCACATTCCTGTCCCCGAGCGCCGGGCCGCGCTGTGGGTGGAGACCGCCCGCGCCTACAGTCAGCAGGGCAGGCTCGCCGAGGGCTACCAGGCCCTGCGTATCGCCGAGAGCGGCGCGGCACAGGACATCCGCCGCCCGGCCGTACGCGAACTGGTCGCCGACATGGCAGCCCGCGACCGTCGCCGGGCACTGCCCGAGCTGCATCACTTCAGCCGCCAACTGGGAGTGCCCGCGTGAGCGATCAGCCCGAGAAGCCGTTCCTACAGATCGTGGTCTGCGCGGCCGGGGTCGCCGACGACGTCGGCAAACTGATCACCGCAGCACAGGAACGGCACTGGGACGTCGGTGTCATCGCCACCCCCCAAGGACTCGGCTTCCTCGACGCGGAGGCGGTTGAGGCGCAGACCGGCCGCCCCATCCGCTCGGCATGGCGGTCACCAGGTGAACCGCGCCCGACTCGACCCGCGGATGCGATCGCGGTCGCCCCGGCCAGCTTCAACACCGTCAACAAGTGGGCCGCCGGGATCTCCGACAATCTCGCCCTGGGCGTCCTGTGCGAAGCACCCGCCATGGACATCCCGGTCGCCGTCCTGCCGTACGTGAACTCGGCCCAGGCCGCCCACCCCGCGTACCGCCAGAGTCTGGAACGGCTGCGCGAGATGGGCGTCCTGATCGGCTCGTACGAACCGCACCGGCCAAAGGCCGGCGGCGGGGCCGACCGCTACCGCTGGGAGGAAGCCCTGGAACTCCTCGCGCCCAAGCTGTCCGCACCGGCCTGATCAGCGCCGCCGCGTCGGTGACCCCTGCGGTGGCCGAGTAGTGGCTGCCGCGGGGTGGACCGGCACGCTGGGCCGTCGCACGGCACGGTGAGCCCTGGCTGCCTGGGCCCATGGACCGGGAACGTGGCGCTCGCCGAGGCGGCGGATACACCAGGTCGGCGCGCGGGCGGGACTGCGGGCGTCGTCCGGGGCACGTGGGTGCAGCGCTTGGCCGAGGACGGTGGCTGCGTTGTGTCCTGCTGCCTCTGCCTCTGCCTCTGCCTCGGCGAGCACGGTGGCGAGTGCGTTCCAAGCGGCGTCAGGGCCCGCCGGCGACCCGCCCGCAACCCAGGGCACATCAGCACCCCAGCAAAACCAACGTGTCCTCAACGCGCCCCGGCCGCCTGACGGCCCCTCCCCGGCGCGCAGAAGGGCGAGGTCCGAAGACCCCGCCCGAATCCCGTGAAACCCCAGGTCAGGGCCACACCAGGCAGTACGGCTGATGCCCCGCCTCATGCAGCCGGTGGCTGAAGTCCTGCCACTCGTGCAGCAGTTGGTAGACGTTGAACGCGTCCCGGGGGCCGCCGCGGTCGGGGACCGTGGACCAGATGAAGGCCGCCGCGCCCACGGCTTCCTCTCCTATGCCCCGCAGCGGGTCGACCACCGTCATCGGGAGCTTGACCACCGCGTAGTCGGGGTGCAGCACGACGAGTTCCAGGGGCGGGACCTTGTGCAGGGGGACGCCTTCGATGCCCGTCAGGACCATCGCGGCCATGGTCTCCGGCTTGATCTTGGTGAACATGCCGTTCATGCCGAGTTCGTCGCCGCCGAGTTCCTCGGGGCGCATCGAGATCGGGACGCGGGCCGCGGTGGCGCCGTCCGGTGCGCCGAAGTACTTGTACGTCACCCCCACCCGACCACCATTCCTGCTCTCCGCCCGCAGGCGGTCGACCTGGCTGTCGATCCGCCGGTCGAACGGCTCGTGCTCGCTCGGAACACCCGGTGCACCCGTTGCATCTGGCATACCTGGTACAACGTGTTCCTGGCGTGCTTCGTTCGAATCTTCCGCCTCGCGCCGGTGCTTTCCCCGCCGGGCACGTCGAGGACCCAGGTCATCAGTCCCCTCGCCCAGTCCGCCACCGCGATGCATATCTCCACCCGACTGCTTTTCTGGGACGCGTGGCGCCCGCCGCGCAACCCGATCATCGTGTCAGTGACCTCCCCCACGGCCGCCCGCCGAAACGTGCGGTGAAACACCTGTCCGCAGGTTCACCCCGGTCCTCGGCCAACACGCCCCGCATGAGCCGTGTGTATCACGACCAGTCTCGCAGATCGCGCGGCGGTGACGGCGGGACGGCGGCGGGGCGAGGGGGCCGGACGACGGCGGGGTGAGGAGCCGGACGGGAGCCGGAAGGGAGCCGGACGGGAGCCGGAAGAGAGCCGGAAGAGAGCCGGAAGAGACGGGGCGGGGCCGGCTGGTCCGTGGGGGCCGCTGCCGTCGCGGCCCGCTGGCCTACCCTGAGGAAGTCACTGGCAACCGGAGTCCGAGATCGTCGGAGAAGGTCAGAGAAGGTCGGAGTAGTCGCAGGTCATGAGCGAAGCGCCCGCTACAGGAACGCCCTATCCATACGATGCGCCTGCCTCGCAGGCCCTGTTCGACCGTGCGGCCGCCGTGACGCCCGGTGGTGTGAACTCGCCCGTGCGCGCCTTCCGCGCGGTGGGCGGTACGCCCCGGTTCATGGTGTCCGGCAGCGGCCCGTACCTGACCGACGCCGACGGACGCGAGTACGTCGACCTGGTCTGCTCCTGGGGTCCGATGATCCTCGGGCACTCCCACCCGGCCGTGCTCGCCGCCGTCCGGGAGGCCGTCTCGCGCGGCACCTCCTTCGGCACCCCCGGCGAGGGCGAGGTCGCGCTCGCCGAGGAGATGGTCGGCCGGATCGGGCCGCTGGAGCAGGTGCGGCTGGTCTCCAGCGGCACCGAGGCCACCATGTCCGCCATCCGGCTCGCCCGCGGCTTCACCCGGCGGACGAAGGTGATCAAGTTCGCCGGCTGCTACCACGGGCACGTCGACTCGCTGCTCGCGGCGGCCGGGTCCGGCGTGGCCACCTTCGCCCTGCCGGACACTCCCGGCGTCACGGGCGCGCAGGCCGGCGACACCATCGTGCTGCCGTACAACGACCTGGAGGCCGTCCAGGAGGCGTTCCACCGCCACCCCGGCGAGATCGCCTGCGTCATCACCGAGGCCGCGCCCGGCAACATGGGCGTCGTCCCGCCGCTGCCCGGCTTCAACCAGGGGCTGAAGGACGCCTGCCGCAAGAACGGCGCCCTCTACCTCTCCGACGAGGTCATGACCGGCTTCCGGACCTCCCGCGCCGGCTGGTACGGCGTCGACGGCGTCGTACCGGACCTGATGACCTTCGGCAAGGTGATGGGCGGCGGCTTCCCGGCCGCGGCGTTCGGCGGCCGCGCCGACGTGATGGCCCACCTCGCCCCGGCCGGACCCGTCTACCAGGCCGGCACCCTCTCCGGGAACCCGGTCGCCACCGCCGCCGGCCTCGCCCAGCTGCGGCTCCTCGACGAGGACGCCTACCGCACGCTGGACGCGGTGTCGCAGAGCGTCCAGAACCTCGTCACCGAGGCCCTCGCCAAGGAGGGCGTCGCGCACCGGCTGCAGAGCGCCTCCACCATGTTCTCGGTGTTCTTCACCGACCGCGAGGTGCGCACCTACGAGGACGCGAGGCGGCAGGAGTCGTTCCGCTTCACCGCGTTCTTCCACTCGATGCTGGCGCAGGGCGTGTACCTGCCGCCCTCGTCCTTCGAGTCCTGGTTCGTGTCGACGGCCCACGACGAGCGGGCCCTTCAGCGGATCGCCGACGCCCTCCCGGCGGCGGCCCGTGCGGCGGCGGAGGCGACGGCGGCATGAGCGGGACCCCCCTGAACGAGAGCGGCGCCGACGACGTCACCGTCGTCCACCTCATGCGGCACGGCGAGGTGGAGAACCCGGACGGCGTCCTCTACGGCCGGCTCGCCGGCTACCACCTGTCCGAGCGGGGACGGCAGATGGCCGAACGGGTCGCCGAGCACCTGTCCTCCCGGGACATCACCCATGTCGTGGCCTCCCCGCTGGAGCGCGCGCAGGAGACCGCGACGCCGATCGCCAAGGCGCACGGCCTCGACCTCGCCACCGACGCGCGGCTGATCGAGGCGGGCAACGTCTTCCAGGGCAAGACCTTCGGTGTGGGCGACGGCGCGCTGAAGAAGCCCGCGAACTGGAAGCACCTGGTCAACCCGTTCCGGCCGTCCTGGGGCGAGCCGTACGCCGAGCAGGTCATCCGTATGACGGGCGCGCTGGACGCGGCCAGGGACGCCGCGCGCGGGCACGAGGCCGTCCTGGTGAGCCATCAGCTGCCGGTCTGGATCGTGCGCAGCCATGTCGAGAAGCGCAGGCTGTGGCACGACCCGCGCAAGCGGCAGTGCACGCTCGCCTCG
This sequence comes from Streptomyces zinciresistens K42, assembly GCF_000225525.1. Classification (GTDB taxonomy): domain Bacteria; phylum Actinomycetota; class Actinomycetes; order Streptomycetales; family Streptomycetaceae; genus Streptomyces; species Streptomyces zinciresistens. Next base: position 43,701 of record NZ_AGBF01000002.1, read on the forward strand.
CTGACGACGTTCACGTACCAGGGCGACCGGATCGTGTCGGTGGGCTACTCCGAGCCCGCGATCGACCTCGTGCCGGAGCATCTGCGCGCGGGGGCCAAGCCGGTGCGGGGCAAGAGCAAGGCGTTCGGCGCTTAGCGCTCTTTTGTGACATTTATTGCGCATCATCAGCTGATTCACAGGAACCTCCCCGTTCGTCGTGCCCTCTGACTGGGTGACCACCTCAGCAGCACGACGGACGGGGCAGCAATGCGCAACTTCAGCCGAAGGGGAGCCATCGGACTCGGGGCCGGAGCGGCCGCCGGCCTCGGCCTGGCCGGATGCGGCACGCTCACGTCGTCAGACGGCCCCGGCAGCGCCGGTGGTTCCGCGGACGGCGAGGGCGGCAAGGGCGGCGCGAAGGACAAGCCCGGCAAGCGGCCCCCGCGCCCCCGCCCCATAGGCGACGGCTCCACCTCGTACACCGGCAGGCAGCCCAACCAGCCGGACCGGCCCGAGCCGCTGGAGCCCGGCCAGGAGCCGCCCCAGTTCGTCGTCTTCTCCTGGGACGGAGCCGGCGAGGTCGGCAACGGCCTCTTCCCGCGCTTCCTCGACCTCGCCCGGGAGCAGGGCGCCCACATGACCTTCTTCCTCTCGGGGGTCTATCTGCTCCCCGAGTCGAAGAAGCGGCTCTACGACCCGCCGAACAACCCGCGCGGCGCCTCCGACATCGGCTACCTCACCGACGAGCACATCAAGGAGACCCTGAAGGGCGTGCGCCGCGCCTGGCTCGACGGGCACGAGATAGGCACGCACTTCAACGGCCACTTCTGCGGCGGCGCCGGCAGCGTCGCCCGCTGGACCCCGCGGCAGTGGCGCAGCGAGATCGACCAGGCCGCGTCGTTCGTCAAGGAGTGGCGCACGAACAGCGGGTGGACCGATCTGCCCTCGCTGCCCTTCGACTACGACAAGGAACTCGCCGGCGGCCGCACGCCCTGCCTGCTCGGCCAGGACAACCTGCTGCCCGCCGCGCGGGAGCTGGGCTGGCGCTACGACGCCTCCTCGCCCGGCGGACGCCAGGTGTGGCCGGACAAGAAGCAGGGGCTGTGGGACCTGCCGTTGCAGCAGATACCTTTCCCCGGACACCGGTTCGAGGTCCTGTCGATGGACTACAACGTGCTCGCCAACCAGTCGGTGAACTCCACGAACGCCCCCAGCGGCAACTACCCGGGCTGGCGCAGGCAGGCGGCGCAGGCATACATCCAGGGCTTCAGGCGGGCGTACGAGACGAACCGCGCGCCCTTCTTCATAGGCAACCACTTCGAGCAGTGGAACGGCGGCATCTACATGGACGCCGTCGAGGAGGCCGTCAAGCACATCGCGCGGGAGCGGGAGAAGGGCGGCGACGTACGGCTTGTCTCGTTCCGGCAGTTCGTCGACTGGCTGGACGTCCAGAAGCCGGACATTCTCGACAGGTTGCGCTCCCTGGAGGTGGGGGAGCGGCCGGAGGGTGGCTGGAAGGCGTTCACGAACGGGGCCGCGAGCGGCTCCGAAAGCGCGCGGAACGCCGCCTGAAATGCGGGTTCACACCCCGGAGGGGGGCGCGCAAGATCGCCTGATGAGACATGCGAAACTTTTCACATGAGTGCCCGTCGTGTCCGTAGCCGCACCTCCCTGCTCGCTGCCGCCGGCGCCGCCGTCGCCGCGCTGGTCCTGTCCGCGTGCGGTTCGGGCGGTGTGTCCGGCGGAGGAGGTGACACCAACTTCGTCACCGGCAACAACGGCATCGCCACGGTCGCGCAGGGCAAGCGCACCGCGGCGCCGGAGCTGTCCGGCAAGACGCTGGAAGGCGAACAGCTCAGCACCGACCGCTTCAAGGGCAAGATCCTCGTGGTCAACGTCTGGGGATCGTGGTGCGGGCCGTGCCGGCTGGAGGCCAAGTACTTCGAGAAGGTCTACCAGGACACCAAGGGCCAGGGCGTGCAGTTCGTCGGCATCAACACGCGCGACACCAGCACCACCCCCGCGCTGGCCTTCGAGAAGCGCTGGGGCATCACCTATCCCAGCCTGTACGACCCCTCGGGCAAGCTGATGCTCCGCTTCAAGAAGGGCACGCTCAACCCGCAGCTGATCCCCTCCACGCTGGTCATCGACCGCGACGGCAAGATCGCCGCCCGCGCGCTCCAGGCGCTCAGCGAGGAGAAGCTGCGCAGCATGATCGAGCCCGTCCTCGCGGAGAAGTGACGTGAGCGCACAGTTCGTACTCGCCGCCGTCACCGACCCCAACACCACGGTCTACAGCGGCGCCCTCCTGCTGGCCCTGCCGATCGCCGTGCTCGCCGGACTCGTCTCCTTCTTCTCCCCGTGCGTCCTGCCGCTCGTGCCGGGCTACCTGTCGTACGTCACCGGCGTCAGCGGCACCGACCTCGGTGAGGCGCGACGCGGCCGGATGGCCGCCGGTGCCTCGCTGTTCGTGCTCGGCTTCACCGCGGTGTTCGTCTCCGGCGGTGCCCTGTTCGGCTACTTCGGGCAGACGCTCCAGGACAACAAGATCCTGCTGTCCAGGATTCTGGGCGTGCTCATGATCATCATGGGCGTGTTCTTCATGGGGCTGCTGCCCCGGTTCACCCAGCGGGAGTTCCGCCTGCACATGCGGCCCGCCACCGGACTGGCGGGCGCGCCCGTGCTCGGCGTGCTGTTCGGCATCGGCTGGACGCCCTGCATCGGCCCGACGCTCGCCTCTGTGCAGACGCTCGCCATGCAGCAGGCCAGTGCCGGCCGGGGCGCCATACTGACGGTCGCCTACTGTCTGGGGCTCGGCATCCCGTTCGTCGTGGCGGCCGTGGCCTTCCGCAGGGCCCTCGGCGCGTTCGCATGGGTCAAGCGGCACTACGTCTGGGTCATGCGCGTCGGTGGCATCATGATGATCCTGACCGGTGTGCTCCTGCTGACCGGCATCTGGGACCGCATGGTGCAGCAGATGCAGGTCTGGTCAAACGGTTTCATTGTGGGGATCTGATCCATGAGCGACACGAGCGACAAGGCCGCCCCGGCGGCCGCCCCCGCGGGCCCCGACCAGGAGCGGGACCAGGACCTGGGGGCCGCCGGGTCCCAGCTCTCCACCGCCCCCGCCGAGGACGCGCCCCACCTGCCCTCGCTCGGCGTCGTCGGCTGGCTCCGCTGGTTCTGGCGCCAGCTCACCTCGATGCGGGTGGCCCTGCTGCTGCTCCTGCTGCTCTCCCTGGGCACGATCCCCGGCTCGCTGATCCCGCAGAGCGGCAACGACCAGACCAAGGTCGACGACTTCCGCAGGATCCACCGGACCCTCGCCCCCCTCTACGACAGGCTCGGCCTCTTCGAGGTCTACAGCTCGGTGTGGTTCTCCGCCATCTACCTCCTGCTGTTCATCTCCCTGATCGGCTGCATCGTCCCGCGCACCTGGCAGTTCGTCGGCCAGCTGCGCGGCCGGCCGCCGGCCGCGCCCCGCCGGCTGACCCGGCTGCCCGCCTACACCACCTGGCGCACCGACGCCGAGCCCGAGCAGGTCCGCGAGGCCGCCCTCGCCCTGCTGAAGAAGCGCCGCTTCCGCGCCCACCTCACCGGGGACGCCGTCGCCGCCGAGAAGGGCTATCTGCGCGAGGTCGGCAACCTCGCCTTCCACGTCGCCCTGATCGTGCTGCTGACCGCGTTCGCCTGGGGCCAGCTGTTCAAGATGGAGGGCAACAAGCTGATCGTCGAGGGCGGCGGCTTCGCCAACACCCTCACGCAGTACGACGACTTCAAGTCCGGCAACCTCTTCGACCAGGAGGAACTCGACCCCTTCAGCTTCACCCTGAAGGAGTTCGACGGCACCTACGAGCGGACCGGACCCAGCCGCGGCACCCCGCGCACCTTCCAGGCCGACCTCACCTACAGCGTGGGCGCCTACGGCAAGGAGCGGGACACCACCATCAAGGTCAACCAGCCGCTGGTGGTGGGCGATTCCAAGCTGTACCTGGTCAGCCACGGCTACGCCCCCGTCTTCACCGTCCGCGACGCCCGCGGCGAGGTCGTGCTGCGCGACGCCGTGCCCCTGCTCCCGCTCGACGGCAACGTCACCTCCACCGGCGTGATCAAGGTCCTGGACGGCTACCGCGACCCCGAGGGCCGCCCCGAGCAGCTCGGCTTCCAGGCGGCCTTCCTGCCCACCTACGTCAGGGGCAACGAGGTCAGCTCGGACTTCCCCGCCCTGCTGAACCCGATCCTGAACCTGACGGCCTACCGCGGCGACCTGGGCGTGGACTCCGGCATCCCGCAGAGCGTCTACCAGCTCGACAAGAAGAACCTCACGGCGTTCAAGGACGCCAAGGGCAAGCAGCTGCGGAAGAACCTGCGGCCGGGCCAGACCATGCAGCTGCCCGGCGGCGCCGGCTCGATCACCTTCGAGAAGGACATCAAGGAGTGGGCCGGCTTCCAGGTCACCCGACAGCCCGGCAGCGCGTGGGCGCTCACCGGCGCGGGCGCCGCCATCTTCGGCCTGGCCGCCTCCCTGTTCATCCAGCGCCGCCGGGTCTGGGTGCGGGCCACGCGGGGCGCCGACGGTGTCACGGTCGTCGAGATGGCCGGCCTCGGCCGCAGCGAGTCCGCCAAGGTGCCCGAGGAACTCGGTGACCTCGCCGGTACGCTCTACGACCAGGCTCCCGGAGCCGCCGCCCCCGGCGACGAGAACGACGACTCCGCCCGGACCCCCGACTCCCACGTCGTCTCTGCCGAAGGGGCTGAGAAGTGACTCTCGCCGCCGCAACCGAGCTGGCCGCAGCCACCAACGAGAACCTGGCCAGTATCAGCAACACGCTGATCTACTCCTCGATGGCCGTGTACGCCCTGGCCTTCTTCGCGCACATCGCCGAGTGGCTCCTCGGCGGCCGCAGCAAGGTCGGCCGCACGGCCGCCGCGCTCACCCCGGCGAAGGCCGGCGCCTCCGCCGGCCCGGCCGTCACGGTCAAGAAGGCCGGCGGCACCGCCGTACTGGAGCGGCCGAAGGTCGTCGTGCGGTCCGCGGCCGGGCAGCGCGACGTCCCGGACGGGCCCGGCGCGCACGGCGGCGACGCACAGGGCGACCTCTACGGGCGGATCGCCATCTCCCTCACCGCCCTCGCCTTCGTGATCGAGTTCGGCGGTGTGCTCACCCGGGCCCTGTCGGTGCAGCGGGCGCCGTGGGGCAACATGTACGAGTTCAACCTGACCTTCTCCACGGTCGCCGTCGGCGTGTACCTCACGCTGCTCGCGCTGAAGAAGAAGGTGCGCTGGCTCGGCCTGTTCCTGACCGCCTCGGTCCTCCTCGACCTCGGCCTCGCCGTCACCGTGCTGTACACCGCGAGCGACCAGCTCGTTCCCGCGCTCCACTCGTACTGGCTGTACATCCACGTGTCCACGGCGATCCTGTGCGGCGCGGTGTTCTACCTCGGCGCCGTCGCCACGATCCTGTACCTGTTCCGGGACAGCTACGAGAGCAAGCTCGCCTCCGGCGGCACCCCCGGCCGCTTCGCGAGCTCGGTCCTCGACCGGCTGCCCGCCGCCGCCTCGCTCGACAAGTTCGCCTACCGCGTCAACGCCGCCGTCTTCCCGCTGTGGACGTTCACGATCGTTGCGGGCGCGATCTGGGCGGGCGACGCCTGGGGCCGCTACTGGGGCTGGGACCCCAAGGAGACCTGGTCCTTCATCACCTGGGTCGCCTACGCCTGCTACCTGCACGCGCGCGCCACGGCCGGCTGGAAGGGCCGCAAGGCCGCCTACCTGGCCCTGATCGCCTTCGGCTGCTGGCTGTTCAACTACTACGGCGTCAACATCTTCGTCTCCGGCAAGCACTCCTACGCCGGGGTCTGACCCGCCGCGCGCCCCGGGGCCGGCTCTTCGCGACCACCGTCGCGGGAGTCGGCCTCTCTCGTCCGCCGCCGAGGGCGGAACCCCAGGTCAGGGGTGGTCGCAGGTGCGTTCCGCGGAGCGCGGGGTCCGGCGCGCGCCCGGGAGCGGGTGTCCGCCGCGGGAGCCCGCGGGAGCCCGCGGGAGCCGTCGGGCGCCGTCGGGCGCGAGGCCCCGGGTCCGCCGCCGCGGGCCGGTTCACTCCCCGATGTCCTCGTTCCACAGGTCGGGGTGGCGCGCGGTGAAGTCCCGCATGAGGGCGACGCATCCGGGGTCGTCGAGCAGCACGATCTCCACACCGTGCCCGGCCAGCCAGTCGTGTCCGCCCCGGAACGTGACGGCCTCGCCGATCACCACCCGGGAGATCCCGAACTGCCGGACCAGGCCGGAGCAGTACCAGCAGGGCGAGAGCGTGGTCACCATGGTCGTGCCGCGGTACGACCGCTGCCGTCCCGCGGCCCGGAAGGCGGCCGTCTCCGCGTGCGTGGACGGGTCGCCGTCCTGCACCCGCCGGTTGCGGCCGCGGCCCAGCAGCGCGCCGTCCGGCCCGTACAGCGCGGCACCGACGGGGATGCCGCCCTCGGCCAGACCGGCCCGCGCCTCCGAGACGGCGGTGGCGAGCCAGCGGCGTGCCTGTGTCGCATCCATGCGCCCACTCTCGCGGGGACCGGGGCACGGGGGCAACGGCACGGGGGTATGCCGCCCGGCGCGGCCGGACGAGCCGAAAGCCAAGCCCTGGGGCGGGGCGCGGAGTTACGCTCACCCCCACACCCTCGTGCCCGTTCCGCCGGGAGGAGCAGTCCCGTGCCGCGCCCCCTGCTCTACCTCGACGTCGACGGCCCGCTTGGCTTTGCGGTTTGAGCGTGTCTCGCTGTCTCACTCGCAAGGGTGATAATCCAGCTGTTATCGCTTGCACTCCGCTACGTCTCACATAACGTGCCGTGCGTGATCCTGCCCTTCTTCTCCCCCGCTGACTGGGAGAACTGGGGCCTTCCGTTGCGCCCCCTCATGCGGCTGTGTCGTTGTCGAAGGGACCGGTGTCCCAGGTGCCCATGATGATCTCCTTCCCTCAGCCCAGGTAGAGCGCCGCGATGCGCGGCAGTCTGGCGGCGATCTTGCTGTCGTCCTCGAAGTCGAAGCTCCAGGCAGGATCGAGAGCGGGATAGTCGATTGTGAAGGCGTCACCGGGAAGTTCGTCACCGGTTGCTGCTTTGTAGGCGTCCCAGGCGATGCTCAGGGTCTGCTCGTTTTCCAGATCGATGCCCTCGGCTGCCACCGCCCGGACAACGGGCAGGTCGGCGAGTTGGTCGGCATCTGCGATGACCTGCTCGAAAACCGTACGGCCTTGAGTGATCAGCCAACCACGGAAGTAGTCGAAGCCGTCGTCGGAGCATCCACCGTTGATGAGGTAGGCCGCAGCCCAAAGGGGCGCTTGGTAAGAGGCAGCCATCAGGTCCCACAGAATCTGCTGGGCATCGATGATCTGCTGGGGCTCGTGGGCAGCCAGTAGTGCGGTGGCCTGGCCTGCGACGTCCTCGGCATCTGTTGCATCGGTGGCTCTGCCGCGGGCCTGTTCAACAAGGTTCCAGAACTGTTCGAGATCCATGACCGCACAGCATGGCACCGGGGTCTGACATTCCCGCTGACCTCAATGGCGTGACTCGACCACACGCCCCCATGATCGCCCGCAAGGACAGCCGACCTCGCGGGCGACCTCGTCCGTGCCTGACGGTGCGGACGATCCGTTCCCTCTGTCTTCTTCTCTGCCCGGCCACCGAGAGGTATGGACATGTCTCATGCCCGCATAAGCCCGCTGAACCCGTACGCCGCGAAACCCGAGCGCCGCCCCGACGGCTTCACCACCCACCGGATGAAGCCCGCGGGCTGGCTCGCCCGGCACGGCGACACCCCGGCGCACCGGGTGCGCCCCCTCCGGGTCTGGCTCCATCCCGACCACGGCCGGCGGCTGCTGGGCCTGGGGGAGCGGTACGAGCTGGTGTGGGCCACGACCTGGGGCGCGGAGGCCAACACCTTCATAGCGCCGGTCCTCGGACTGCCCGAGCTGGCGGTGGTGGACCTGCCCGCCCGGTGCGACGACCGGCCCGACGGCACTTTCTGGAAGACCCGCCATCTCGTCGCCCACGCCGCCGGACGGGCCTTCGCCTGGGTCGACGACGAACTCGGTCCGCCCGACCGGGACTTCGTCGCCGCCCACCACGACGGGCCCGCCCTGCTCCTGCGCGTGGACCCCCGACTCGGCCTGGGCGAGGTCGACTTCGCCGCGCTGACGGCCTTCGCCCGCGGCTGAGCCGCCCGCCCGCCCCTGACTCGGGAGCCGCGCGGCGCGGCGCGGCGAGGGGGCCGGGGGCGGAACCGGCGGGGCGCGGCGGCGCCCCGGGGGACGGGCGGAGCGATCAGCCCGTCCGCCCGACGGGCCGGAGCGATCCGCCGTGGCGCCACCCCGTCCGCCCGGCGGCCCCGTCAGGTGTCGTCGCGCTTCTTCTTCTCGTCGTCGTCCTCGTCGAGGGACTTGAGGAACTCGGGGTTGTCGTCGGGCGCCACCCACTGCCGGCGCCGGCGGTCCCGGACCCCCGACCAGCCCTCGGCGGCCGGACTGCGCCGCTTGCCCGCGATCAGCCAGGAGACCGAGCCGACCAGCGGGAACACCAGGACGAGGATCGCCCACAGCGGCTTGGGCATGTGGCGGATGTCGTCCTCCTTCGTGCTGATGCAGTCGATGAACGCGTACACGCTCAGCGCCAGTGGCACGAGGAACATCAGCACCCGCAGCATGGATCCTCTCCAGCCAATCAGTCGTCGGGCCGGGGGCACGGACCCCCGGGTCAATGGCCAGGGTAACCGCTCGGGGATACTGGACCCATGGCTTACGACGATCTTCGGTCCCTGCTCAGGGCACTGGAACGTGAAGGCGACCTCAAGCGCGTCAAGGTCGAGGTCGATCCGTACCTGGAGGTCGGGGAGATCGTCGACCGGGTCCAGAAGTCCGGTGGCCCCGCGCTGCTCTTCGAGAACGTGAAGGGCTCGGCGATGCCCCTCGCGATGAACGTCTTCGGCACCGACCGGCGGCTGCTGAAGGCCCTGGGGCTGAAGTCCTACGGCGACATCTCGGACAAGATCGGCGGACTGCTGCGGCCGGAGCTGCCGCACGGGTTCGTCGGCGTGCGCGAGGCGTTCGGCAAGCTCGGCGCGATGACGCACGTGCCGCCGAAGAAGGTGAAGCCGTCCGCCGCCCCCGTGCAGGAGGTCGTCCTCCAGGGCGACGACGTCGACCTGGAGCAGCTGCCCGCCCTGTTCACCTGGCCCAAGGACGGCGGCTCCTTCTTCAACCTCGGCCTCACGCACACCAAGGACCCCGAGACCGGCATCCGGAACCTGGGCCTGTACCGCCTCCAGCGCCACGACAGGCGCACCATCGGCATGCACTGGCAGATCCACAAGGACAGCCGCAACCACTACCAGGTGGCCGCGCGCCGCGGCGAGCGGCTGCCCGTCGCCATCGCCTTCGGCTGCCCGCCCGCCGTGACCTACGCCTCCACCGCCCCGCTGCCCGGCGACATCGACGAGTACCTGTTCGCGGGGTTCGTCTCCGGCAGGCGCGTCGAGATGGTGGACTGCAAGACGGTGCCGCTCCAGGTGCCCGCGCAGGCGGAGGTCGTGCTGGAGGGCTGGCTGGAGCCCGGCGAGATGCTGCCGGAGGGCCCCTTCGGCGACCACACCGGCTTCTACACCCCGCAGGAGCCGTTCCCGGCCCTGACGATCGACTGTGTGACGATGCGCCGCCGGCCCCTGCTCCAGTCGATCGTGGTGGGCCGGCCGCCGACGGAGGACGGACCCCTCGGCCGCGCGACGGAACGCTTCTTCCTGCCCCTGCTGAAGATCATCGTCCCGGACATCGTGGACTACCACCTGCCCGAGGCGGGCGGCTTCCACAACTGCGCGATCGTCTCGATCGACAAGAAGTACCCCAAGCACGCGCAGAAGACGATGCACGCGATCTGGGGCGCGCACATGATGTCCCTGACGAAGCTGATCGTGGTCGTCGACTCCGACTGCGACGTCCACGATCTGCACGAGGTCGCCTGGCGCGCGCTCGGCAACACCGACTACGGCCGCGACCTCACCCTCGTCGAGGGACCCGTCGACCATCTCGACCACGCCTCCTACCAGCAGTTCTGGGGCGGCAAGGCGGGCATCGACGCGACGAGGAAGTGGCCCGAGGAGGGCTACACCCGCGACGGCGGCTGGCCGGACATGGTGGAGTCCGACCCCGGCACGGCGGCGAAGGTCGACCGCCGCTGGAAGGAGTACGGGCTGTGATCAGCGCCTCCGCCGCGATCCCGCAGCCGGGACGGACCAGGGCGTTCCTGCGGCTGGTCATGATCGAGCACTCGGTGTTCGCGCTGCCCTTCGCCTACATCGCCGCGCTCACCGCGATGTTCCGGTGGGACGGGAACGTCCACTGGGTCCGGCTGTTCCTGGTCACCGTCTGCATGGTGGGCCTGCGGACCTTCGCGATGGCCGTGAACCGGATCATCGACCGCGAGATCGACGCCCGCAATCCGCGCACCGCGCAGCGCGAGCTGGTCACCGGCGCGATGTCCGTACGGCACGCCTGGACCGGTGCCCTGATCGCCCTGGCGGTCTTCCTCGGCTCGGCGGCCCTGCTGAACCCGCTGTGCCTGGCGCTGGCCCCGATCGCCGTGATCCCGATGGTGGTCTACCCCTACGGCAAGCGGTTCACGAACTTCCCGCAGGCCATCCTCGCACTCGCCCAGGCCATGGGCCCGGTCGGCGGCTGGCTGGCCGTCACCGGCACCTGGTCCTGGGACGCGGTGATCCTGGGCCTGGCCGTCGGCATCTGGATCGGCGGCTTCGACCTCATCTACGCCTGCCAGGACGTGGAGGCCGACCGCGAGGTCGGCGTCGGATCGGTGCCGGCCCGCTTCGGCGTCCCGGCGGCGATCTGGGGCGCCCGCGCCTGTCACGCCGTCACCACGGCCCTGCTGACCTGGTACGCCGTCGTCACCGACGCGGGCGCCTTCTTCTGGCTGGGACTGCTCATCGTCGCCGGCGCCTTCGTCTACGAGCACTCGATCGTGCGCCCCCACGACCTGTCCCGCCTGAACCGGGCGTTCTTCAGCGTCAACGGCTTCATCGGCATCGCCCTGTTCGTGTCCGCCCTGCTGGACCTGATGGTGCGCGGGCTCACGCTGTAGCGCGCCCCGCCGCTCCCCGGCGGGCGGTGCTACGGGGCCCGCAGCACGCCCGCGGCTGCGGGCCCGGGGTCGCGGCGGCGCAGGACGAACGCCGCCACCACCCCGGCCACCAGGCCCACCAGGTGCCCCTGCCAGCTCACGCCGGACTGGGTGGGCGCCAGGCCCGCGAGGAACGAGCCGCCCCACACGGCGGCCACCAGCACACCGACCAGGACCCCCAGCGGGCGGCGCTCCACGAACCCCGTCACCAGCAGGAAGCCGAAGAGGCCGAAGATCAGGCCGGAGGCGCCCGCGGTGTTGGTGCCGGAGGGGGACAGCAGCCACACGCCGAGACCGTCGGCCACGACTATCAGCGCGCACACGGCGAGGAACCGGCGGATGCCGCCGAGCGCCGCGAGGAAGCCGAGGACCAGCAACGGCACGGTGTTGGACGCCACATGGCCGAAGCCGAAGTGGATGAAGGCGGCCGGGACCACGTCCACCAGCTCGGACGGGGTGCGCGGCACGATGCCGAAGCCGTCCAGCGCGTTGCCGGTGGCGGCGTCCACCGCTTCCAGCAGCCACAGCAGCGCCACCCAGCCCAGCATGAGCTTGGCCGCCGACAGCGCGCGGTCACCGCGCGTCCACGCCCGCCGCGTGCTCCACGAATCCGCCATGGCCATCCCCACCCGTCCCGCTCGTCCCGGAAGGAGAACGCCTGACCCCCCTTGGTCGGTTCCCGCCCCGCGCCGCCGGATAGGCTCGGAGTCGTGAACCCAGCCAAGCCAGGGGAGACGGCGCGTACGCCTTGGATCGTAGGGGTGTCCGGCGCCTCCGGCACCCCATACGCCGCCGCGGTGCTGCGCGGGCTCCTCGCCGCGGGGGAGAGCGTCGACCTGGTCGTCAGCCGGGCCTCGCGGCTCACCCTGCTCGACGAGACCGGGATCTCCTTCCGGGACGCCCACTGGCGCGACGACCTGCGGGAGTGGCTCGCGCGGGGCGCCGACGGCAAGCCCGGCACCTTCGTGACGGACCTCGCCGGGGTCCGGTACTGGAACGCCGGGGACCTCGCCGCCGGGCCGTCCTCCGGGTCGTACGCCACCCGGGGCATGCTGATCGTGCCCGCCTCCACGGCCTGCGTCGCCGGTGTCGCGCTCGGACTGTCCAAGGACCTGCTGCAGCGGGCCGCGAGCGTCACCCTCAAGGAGGGGCGCCGGCTCGTCGTCGCCGTACGGGAGACCCCTCTGAACGGGCAGACGCTGCGGCACCTGGTGTCACTGGACGACGCGGGCGCCACCGTCCTGCCCGCCTCGCCCGCCTTCTACGCGGGGGCCACCCACATCCAGGACCTGGTGGACTTCGTGGCCGGACGCGTCCTCGACGCGGCGGGGGTGGAACACGGGCTGTACCGCCGCTGGAAGGGCGAACTCGGCGGCGGCGCCCGCCCCACCTGAGCGCCCCGCCGGCGCATCACACGCCACCCCCGGCGCTCACCACTTCAGGCACCAACACGGCACCACCTCGGCACCAACGCTTCAGGCACCACTTCAGGCACCGACTTCAGGCACGACTTCGTGAAAAACGTCAGACCTCTTCAGCGGAAGGCTTCGAATCGCATGGACGCGGTGGACAGGCAGCTCATCCAGGCCCTGAGGGAGAACGGCCGGGCCTCCTACGCGGAGCTGGGGCGCCTCGTCGGACTGTCGGGACCCAGCGTCACCGACCGCATCAACCGGCTGGAGACGGCCGGGGTCATCACCGGCTACCGCGCCACCGTCGACGCCGCCTCGCTCGGCCTCGGCGTCACCGCGCTGATCGGCATCTCCCTGTCGGACGCCACCGACCACGAGGACGTGGCGGCCCGGCTGAAGGACCTCGGCGAGATCGAGGACTGCTGGTTCATCGCCGGCGACGACTCCTACATGCTCAAGGTCCGCGCGGCCGACGTGGACGGGCTGGAGAAGATCATCCGGCGGCTGAGCGGAACCACCGGAGTCTCCCGGACCCGGACCACCATCGTGCTCTCCACCAAGTGGGAGAACCGGGTGGGTCAGCTGCCGGAAGAGGTGTAGCGGCAGGTACGGGGGGTGCCGCGGGCCCGCGGGCCGGGGAGTACCGTGGGCGGAGTTCGTCGAGGAGAGGGTGTAGGCATGGACGTCGGGCTCAAGCGCGAGCTGGAGGAGAAGGTCCGCTCCGGCGAGCGGCTGACCCGTGAGGACGGCATCGCGCTGTACGCGTCGGACGACCTGGCGTGGCTCGGCGGCCTCGCCCACGAGGTGCGCACGCGCAAGAACGGCGACGTCGTCCACTTCAACGTCAACCGGCACCTGAACATGACCAACGTCTGCACGGCCTCGTGCGCGTACTGCTCCTTCCAGCGCAAGCCGGGGGAGAAGGACGCGTACACCATGCGCATCGAGGAGGCCGTGAAGCTGGCCAGGTCGATGGAGTCGGAGAACCTCACCGAGCTGCACATCGTCAACGGCCTGCACCCGAACCTCCCCTGGCGGTACTACCCGCGCTCGCTGCGCGAGCTGAAGGCCGCCCTGCCGGACGTGTCGCTGAAGGCGTTCACGGCCACCGAGATCCACCACTTCGAGACGATCAGCGGCCTGTCCGCCTCCGAGATCCTCGACGAACTGATCGACGCCGGCCTGGAGTCGCTGACCGGCGGCGGCGCGGAGATCTTCGACTGGGAGGTCCGCCGGCACATCGTGGACCACCGCACCCACTGGGAGGACTGGTCGCGCATCCACCGCCTGGCGCACGAGAAGGGCCTGAAGACCCCGTGCACCATGCTCTACGGCCACATCGAGGAGCCGCGCCACCGCGTGGACCACGTACTGCGGCTGCGTGAGCTCCAGGACGAGACGGGCGGCTTCCAGGTCTTCATCCCGCTGCGCTACCAGCACGACTTCGTGGACATGAAGGACGGCAAGGTCCGCAACCGCCTCCAGGCCCGCACCCAGATGGCCACCGGCGCCGAGGCCCTGAAGACCTTCGCGGTCTCCCGTCTCCTCTTCGACAACGTCCCGCACGTCAAGGTGTTCTGGGTCATGCACGGCGTCCAGACCGCCCAGCTGGCCCTCCAGCACGGTGCGGACGACATGGACGGCTCGGTCGTCGAGTACAAGATCACGCACGACGCGGACAACTTCGGCACGCCGAACAAACTGACCCGCGACGACCTGCTGGACCTGATCCGCGACGCCGGTTTCCGCCCGGTGGAGCGCAACACCCGCTACGAGATCATCCGCGAGTACGACGGTCCGGACCCGTTGCGCCGGGAGTCGCCGCAGCCGATGCGGGTCTGAGCAGGCCCGCGTCGGTCTGAGCAGGCCCGCGTCGGTCTGAGCAGGCCCGAGCCGGTCTCGGCAGGTCAGAGGCGGTGGGGGCCGCTCTGTGAGACGGTGCGGCCCCCGGCCGGTGTAATGACTACGCTGACCGGGTGTCCCTTACCTTCACCCTCGATCCGGCCGTCACCCCCGCCCTGCGCGACGGTGTCCTCGACCTGTGGGTCGACGTCTCCGACGCGGGCGGAGCCGTCGGCTTCGTACCGCCCGTGACCCGCGAGGACGTCCGGCCCGAACTGCTGCGGCACCTGGTCGGCGTCCAGGAGGGGCGCACCCGGCTGCTCGTCGGCCACGACGAGGCGGGCGAGGTCGCCGCGACGGCGTTCCTCACCTTCAACACCCACCGGCTGATGACGCACTGGGTGTGGCTCTACACGGTGATGGTCCACCCCCGCCACCAGGGCAAGGGCTACGGGCGCGACCTGCTGGCCGCCGCCGAGCGCGCCGCGGCCTCCTTCGACGGCGTCGGGGCGATACGCCTCACCTGCCGGGGCGGGCTCGGCCTGGAGCGGTTCTACGGCTCCTGCGGCTACAAGGAGGTCGGCCGGATACCGGGTGCCATCCGGGTCGCGCCGGGCGACGACCGCGACGACGTGATCATGCTGCTGCCCCTGGGCTGACCCCCCTGCAAGATCGCCCCGAGCGCGTGCTTCACTGGCGGTGGACCTTTTTGGAATCGGAAGAGTGGATTGAGATGCTCCGCTACACGCTGAAGCGCCTCGGCATCTTCGTGGGCTGTTTGGTGGTCGTCTGGGGCCTCGTCTACTTCGGCCTCGCCCCCCGCGGCCTCGGTGCCTCCAACGGCATGTGGATCGTTCTGCTGGCCCTGCTGATCTCGGGCCCGATCAGCTACGTCGCCCTGCGCAAGGAGCGCGAGCGCGCGTCCGTGGGCATCGTGGAGCGGGTCGACCGCTTCAAGGCCAACATGGACTCCAGCCGCAGCCAGGAGGACGCCGCCGACGACGCCGCCCGCGCCCAGGAGCAGACCACCTCCTGAGAGCCCTCCGCCGGGGGCCCGCCGCCCCCGCGCGCGGCACGTCCGCGCGAGGCGGTCCGGCGGGCGGTCGCCGACGGGCCGGGTGGGATATCCGCCCGCGGCCCGTACGCTGAGCGCCATGGGTGCCGTGAAGACCAAGCGGATGCCGCGGGCGGTCCGTGAGCAGCAGATGCTGGACGCCGCCGTGCGGACGTTCGGGCGACGTGGGTACATGGCCGCGTCGATGGACGAGATAGCCGAACTCGCGGGCGTGTCGAAGCCGTTGGTGTATCTGTACCTGAACTCCAAGGAAGACCTCTTCACCGCCTGCATCCGGCGCGAGGCCGCGGCCCTCACGGCGGCGGTGCGCGCCGGCGTGCGGCCCGGACTGCCCGCCGACCGCCAACTCTGGGACGGGCTGCGGGCGTTCTTCACCCACACCTCGCACTACCCGGACGCCTGGTCCGTGCTGCATCTCCAGGCCCGCACCCACGGGGAGCCGTTCGCCTCCGAGGTCGCCGCGATGCGCGCGGAGATCGTCGCGTTCGTCACCCAGCTCATCCTGGTGGCCGCGCGTGAGGCGCACCGGGACCCCGATCTGCCCGCGAGCGAGGTCGCCGGGGTCGCCGAGGCCCTGGTGGGCGCCGCCGAGTCGCTCGCCGACTGGGCCAACGCCGGACCGGAAGTGACGGCACGTCAGGCGGCGGCCACCCTGATGAACGTCGCCTGGGCGGGCCTCGGCAACCTCATGGCCGGCAGCCGCTGGACACCCCCCGAGGCCGCTCACTGACGCGGTGGCCGGGCGAACGCCGCCGCCCCGGTGCGGTGGCCGGGCGCCGCGCGCCGGTGCACCCTCCCGGCCACCGCCCTAGACGAGCGGACGGACCTCGCCGGTCAGGTGGAGGCGGTCGTGGCCGCCCAGTGCGAACCGGCCGTCCCGGGCCGTGTAGGCCACCGTCGACGGCAGCGGGACCGGGGCCCGGAAGCGGGCCCGTACCTCCGCGGCCCGCGGTGTGCCGTGGGCCGCGAGGCAGCGCGCCACCGTCCACATCCCGTGCGCCACGGCGCGCGGGAAGCCGAACGGGCGGGCGGTGAGCGGGTGCAGATGGATGGGGTTGCGGTCGCCGGAGACCGCCCCGTAGCGCCGGCCGACGTCCCCGGCGATCCGCCACTCCGCGACCTGCGGCAGCGGCTCGCGCTCCCCTGCCGCGCGCGCCGGGGCGTCGGGGCCCGGACCGTCCGTGCGGTGCCGGGCCAGATACCTGCTCGTCGACTCCCACACCACGGCCCCGTCCGCCCGCGCCTCGGTGACCACCACGGCCTCGGTGCCCCGGTGGTGGGGCAGCAGCGCGTCGACGCGCACCCCGAGGTCGTACGCCGCCGTCGCCGGCATCGCGGTGCGCCGGGTGATCGCGAGGGAGGTGTGCACGAGGCCCAGCAGCGGCAGCGGGAACTCCCGCGCGCTCATCAGCCGCATGGCCAGCGGGAATCCGAGGACATGGGGGTAGGTGACCGGCAGCGAGTCCTCGCCGGTCGGGAAGCCGCACACCCGCTCGTACGCCGCCAGCCGGGCCAGATCGACGCGTACGCCCGCCAGGACGAGCGGGGTGCGGGCGAACTCCGCGCCGGGGCGCGGGCGTTTGAACGCGGAGAGCAGCGCGCCGCGGGCGAGCAGCGCGGGCAGGGACGGGGACGCGGTCAGCACGGTCGTCATCACGCCCCCGGGCGGGTCGCGGTCCCGGCGGCAGCGGCCGGAAACCCGTGCTGCGCAAGGTGGTTGAGCCGTCGGCCCGCCCCCCGAACCGGCGGCGCGCCCCGCGGCGGCCGGCCGGGTGCGGTGCCGGTGGACCTCTGGCAGCGGTCGGCCATGGACGACTCCCCCTGTACTCCGGAACTGACTCGGAAGTAAGGTTACCGCAGGTAATGCCCGAGGGTCGCGTCCCGCGCGCCCCGGGGCGCCGGTGGTCCCGGAGTGAAGCTGAGGATCCCTCACACAACCCCCGAGGTTGCACATACCCGGCCCGCCACCGTCGCGGAACCCGCACAACGTCCACACGAACGCACCGTACGATCTCGTGCCTGATCAGCGGTAACCCTTTCCGCAGGCCTCGGCAGGTGAACGCCACGGTGCGCGAGGCACGTACGCCACGCAGCAAGCAGTTCCGCCGCTGCAAGCCCGCCGCAGGAGCCGCCCGTGTCCACCCCGCTTCCCTCGTTCGCCCCCTCCGCCTCCTTCGCCGACGCGCCCGGACCGGTCCTGGTGCAGCCGGAGACACGGCGGCTGGACGGTGCCGTACGGGAGGCGTACGTACGCCCGTTCGCGCCGCAGGTGACCCATGGCTCCCTCGCCGACCTGCCGTTCGACAACGCGGAGGCGGCCCCCGGCGCGGTGGTCCTCAGCCGCAGGGGCGAGGACGGGCGGTGGAGCGATGTGACGGCGGCGGACTTCGCCGGCCAGGTGTGCTCGGTGGCCAAGGGGCTCATCGCCGAGGGCCTGGTGCCCGGCGACCGGATCGCGGTCATGGCGCGGACCCGCTACGAGTGGACGCTCCTGGACTTCGCCGCCTGGGCCGCCGGACTCGTCACGGTCCCCGTCTACCCGACCTCCTCCGTCTTCCAGACCCGCTGGATCCTCCAGGACTCCGGCGCCGTCGCCCTGGTCACCGAGACCGCCGCGCAGGCGGCCGCGCTCGGCCCCGAACTGGACCGGGTGCCCGACCTGCGCCATCTGTGGGTGATCGACAAGGGCCACGTGGACCGGCTGGCGGAGGCCGGCGCGCACGAGCCGGACGGGGAGGTGGCCGTCCGCCGCGGGATGCTGGCGCCGGACACCCTGGCGACCCTCATCTACACCTCCGGCACCACCGGCCGCCCCAAGGGCTGCGCGCTGACGCACGCCAACTTCTTCGCCGAGGTCGACAACGCGATCGAGCTGCTCTACCCGATCTTCAAGGCGAGGACGAGCGAGGAGGCGTCCGTGCTGCTCTTCCTGCCGATGTCCCATGTCTTCGGCCGCATGGTCGCCGTGGCCTGCGCCCGCGCCCGGGTCCGCCTCGGGCACGCGCCCAGCCTGAAGGCCGAGGACCTGCTGCCGGATCTCGCCGCGTTCCGCCCGACCTGTCTGCTGACCATCCCCTACATGCTGGAGAAGGTCTTCAACTCCGCCCGCGCCAGGGCCGAGACGGGTGGCCGGGCGTCCTCCTTCGACCGCGCCGCCTCCGTCGCCGAGCGCTACGGGGAGGCCCTGGAGGCCCGCCACGCCGGCACCGGACCCGGACCGGGCGCGGCGCTGAAAGCGGCCCGCGCCTTCTACGACCCGCTGGTCTACCGGCGGATACGCAACGCGATGGGCGGCCGGGTCAAGTACGCGATCTGCGGCGGCTCCCCGCTCGGCCGGCGGCTCGCCTCCTTCTACACGGGCGCCGGCATCGAGATCTACGAGGGCTACGGCCTGACGGAGACGACCGGCGCGTCCACGGTGACCCCGCCCCTCCGACCCCGCCTCGGCACGGTCGGCTGGCCGCTGCCCGGCACCCGCGTGCGGATCGCGGCCGACGGCGAGATCCTGCTCGCCGGGGAGCATGTGCTGCGCGGCTACTGGGACCCCGCGGCGGGCGGCGTCGTCCCCGCGGCGGCGGACGGCTGGCTGGCGACCGGGGACATCGGCGCCCTGGACGACGACGGCTATCTGACGATCACCGGCCGCAAGAAGGAGCTGCTGATCACCTCCGGCGGCAAGAGCGTGGCGCCGGCCCCGCTGGAGAACTGGCTGCGCTCGCACCCCCTGATCTCCCAGTGCATGGTCGTCGGCGACCGCCGTCCCTACGTCTGCGCGCTCCTCACCCTCGACATGGACGGCGTCACCCACTGGCGCCGGATGAACGGCAGGCACCCGGTTCCCGCCGAACTCCTGGTGAAAGACCCCGACTTGAGGGCTATCCTGCAACGAGCCCTGGACGAGGCGAACAAGCTGGTCTCCCGACCGGAGTCGATCCGCCGCTTCGCGGTCCTGCCGGTCGACCTCACGGAGGCGGAGGGCCATCTGACCCCGTCCATGAAGCTCCGACGGGACGCGGTGGCACGGGACTTCGCCGCCGAGATCGAGTCCCTCTACGAGCGGTGACGCCCGCGTCCGCGTGTGCGTACCCGCACGGTCGCGGTCCCGCGACGACACCAGCTTGACGTGACAAGTCATATCCGCGTCGGCCGCCGCCACCCGGCGCGGCGACGCCTCCCGGCCCGGAAGGCAGGCAGTGAACGCTCGTACACCCCGCACCCCCGCAGTACGCCGTCTCCGCACCGCCCTCGTCGCGTCCGCCGCGGCGCTGTCGCTGACCGCGTGCGGTGCCGTCGACGGCCTCGGCGGCGCGGGCAGTTCCGAGTCGCCCGGGAAGGGCGACGACATCACCGTGGGGCTGCTGCTGCCGGACAAGCAGACGGCCCGCTTCGAGCGGTTCGACCGCCCGCTCATCACGAAGGAGGTCGCCACCCTCACCAACGGCAAGGGCAAGGTCGTCTACGCCAACGCCGAGGCCAGCACGGCGCAGCAGAGCAGACAGTTCCGGAAGATGATCGCGGACCGGGTGGACGTGATCCTGCTCGACGCCCTGAACTCCAAGGCCGTCGCGCCGGACGTGCGCCGGGCCAAGGAGGCGGGCATCCCGGTCATCGCCTACGACCGTCTCGCCGAGGGGCCCATCGACGCCTACGTCTCCCACGACAACGAACTCGTCGGCGAGGTGCAGGCCCGCGCCCTCGTGGAGGAACTCGGCCCCAAGGCCGAGAGCAGCAAGGTCGTGATGATGAACGGCGACCCGGCCGACCCCAACACGGCCCTGTTCAAGAGGGGCGCGCTCGCCCAGCTGAAGGGCGAGGTCAACATCGTCAAGCGGTACGACACCGCCAAGTGGGCGCCGGAGGTCGCCAAGGCCAACATGCGCGAGGCGATAGCGGCGATCGGCGCGTCCGGCATCGCCGCGGTCTACTCGGCCAACGACGGCATGGCGGGCGCCGTGATCGACGCGCTGAAGGAGGCCGGCGTCAAGGACATACCGCCGGTGACCGGACAGGACGCCAACCTGGACGCCGTGCAACGGGTCGTCTCGGGCGAGCAGTTCATGACCGTGTACAAGTCCTTCCTGCTGGAGGCGACCAACGCCGCGAAGATGGCCGTCTTCAAGGTGCAGGGGCGCGACATCGAGTTCGACGCCCTCACGCAGGACTCCGTCGACAGCCCCACCCAGCGGGACATCCCGGCCCAGCTGGTGACGGTGGTCGCGCTGACGAAGAAGAACATCGAGGAGACGGTACTGCTGGACGGCGTGTACACCGTCGACCAGATCTGCACCCCGGCCTACGCGGCCGACTGCGCCGCGATCGGTCTGAAGTAGCGCACCCCGCCCCCGCGGCCCGGCGCCCGAGCGCCGCCGGGCCGCGGTCCTCTGCGGGCGCGGGCTCCCCCACCGGCCCGGCGACGGCGTTCGGGCACCTCCCCGCGCGGGACCTCGCCGCGGGCGCCCGACGCCGGGAGCGGGAAAGTGCGCCGGGACCGGTGGCGCGGGCCCTCCCGGCCGCGGCACCAGCGCTGCGGCAGGCAGGGTCCGCCGGGGCGTCCCGAGCCGGTGAACCGTCCCGACACGCCCTAGCGGGTTCCGGACGGCGGTCGGCGGGCGATCAGGAACGCCTGCGCGACCGTCTCGTCCAGTGCGGGGTCCGGCTCGCGGACCGTGCGGGAGACGAGGGTGAAGCCGGCCTCCGCCAGCAGTCCGGCCATCCGCTCCGGGTCCCGGCGGCGGAAGGTGAGCGACAACAGCTCCGCGTAGTCCTCGGCGACGGCGTCGTAGAAGGTACGGGTCGTGGCGATGAAGTCGGCTTCGGTCATGCCGGGCGACCCTGCCGGCCCCCGGCGCCGCGGGGGCGCGCCGGGGAAAGGCAGGAGCCCCGCCGCCTTGCGGCGCGGGGCTCCTTGGGTACTGCACTCAGTTCCGGATCAAAGCACCAGGCTCCGAGACCGAACGATCAGACGGGGGTGACGTTCTCCGCCTGCGGGCCCTTGGGGCCCTGGGTCACGTCGAAGGAGACCTGCTGGTTCTCCTCCAGCGAACGGAAGCCGTTCGCGTTGATCGCGGAGTAGTGGACGAAGACGTCGGGGCCGCCGCCTTCCTGGGCGATGAAGCCAAAGCCCTTTTCGGCGTTGAACCACTTCACGGTTCCGGTAGCCATAAGCCCTCCTTGGGCCCAAAGGGTTGCCCTGCTCCAGAACCTGCAAGTGTGAAAACGAGTGCCGCACATCTGCATACGTCTGAAAACGACTAGAGCCCGCGGTTACATGCTCCGCAGGCTCTGTACTGCAAGGGAAACCAAACTGCAACTTGCGGCGAGCTTAGCACGCAGGCAGCCGAAAGCAATAGAGCTCAAGATCACGTCACCCGGACGTTTGAAGAGGGGTGTCCGGGTTGACCGAGAGGCTGAGACAGGGGTGCCACGACCCTGATGGCCGAACGGTACCCCATGGGGTCTAGTGTCGCGATGTGGACAATTCTCGCACCCGGCCGCGCGTAGGCCACATCCAGTTCCTGAACTGCCTGCCCCTCTACTGGGGCCTCGCGAGGACCGGCACGCTCCTCGACTTCGAGCTGACCAAGGACACCCCGGAGAAGCTCAGCGAGCAGCTGGTGCGGGGCGCCCTCGACATCGGGCCGATCACCCTCGTCGAGTTCCTGCGCCACGCCGACGAGCTGGTCGCCTTCCCCGACATCGCCGTCGGCTGCGACGGCCCGGTGATGTCCTGCGTGATCGTCTCCAAGGTTCCGCTGGACGAGCTGGACGGCGCCCGTGTCGCCCTCGGCTCGACCTCGCGCACCTCGGTCCGCCTCGCCCAGCTGCTGCTCGCCGAGCGCTTCGGGGTCCGGCCCGACTACTACACGTGTCCGCCCGACCTCAGCCTGATGATGCAGGAGGCGGAGGCCGCCGTCCTCATCGGCGACGCGGCGCTGCGGGCGAACCTGCTCGACGGCCCGCGCTACGGCCTGGAGGTGCACGACCTCGGCTCGCTCTGGAAGGAGTGGACCGGCCTGCCCTTCGTCTTCGCGGTCTGGGCGGCCCGCCGCGACTACCTGGAGCGCGAGCCCGCGATCACCCGCAAGGTCCACGAGGCGTTCCTCGCCTCGCGCAACCTCTCCCTGGAGGAGGTCGGCAAGGTCGCCGAGCAGGCGGCCCGCTGGGAGGCGTTCGACGAGCAGGTCCTGGAGCGCTACTTCACGACGCTCGACTTCCGCTTCGGCGGGCCGCAGCTCGCGGCGGTCGCGGAGTTCGCGCGGCGGGTGGGGCCGACCACCGGATTCCCGGCCGATGTGCGGGTGGACCTGCTCCGGCCGTGAGCGCGGCGGCGCGGTCGGGTGGCGGCGGTCAGACGCCCGGCCGGGCTGTGCGGCGGCGCCGCACGAACCAGCCCGCCGTCCCGAGCACGCCCGCCACCAGCCCGAAGACCGCCCCGGCCAGCAGGACGCCCGGGAACAGGGCCGACCAGAAGTCGGGCCCGTACAACGGGGCCAACTCGTCCTCCCGGACGGCGTCCTCCGCCGGGTACGGCGCGCCGGCACTGGTCGGCTCGTCCGTGCGGTCCGCCTTGTCGAGGAGGGTCATCAGGGCCCCGAGGCGGCTGCCCAGGAGCCGGTCGCCGGCCTCCAGGGCCCGCTCGTCGCCCTCCGCGACGGCGGCCGGCAGATCGGCGAGGCGGTAACCGTCCAGCCGCAGACCGAGGTTGAAGGCGCTGATGCGGCCGTCCACCGGGTCCGCGACCACATAGACGCCGTCCCTGCCCAGCTTGTCGCGGAGCGCCGCCGCGAAGACCGCCTCGCCGCCGCCGGACTCGTCGTCCGGCAGCTGCGGGACGAGCGCCATGAAGACCGGGCCGCCGCCCTCGGACCGGGAGAACGCCCGGATGCGGTCGTGCAGTTCCCGCTCCCGCGCGGAGCTCAGCACCGAGGGGGACTCCGGGTCCGCGTACACCGGGTCCTTCGCCAGACCGCCGGCCACCCGGTCGAGGCGCGCGTTGAGTTCGGCCGCCCGGGGCCGCGGCGACCAGCTCGACCTGGTCTGGTCGTAGACGACGGGGGCGGTCACGGTGATCGCGGCGACCGAGGCGAGGGCCAGCCCCACCACGGTCCAGCGCAGGGCGGGGCCCGCGGCGGGCACCTGGTTCCTCCCGCCGCCCTTCGCCCCCTTGCGGCCCTTGTTCCCCTTGCCCTTGCCCTTGGCCGGCCTGCTCTTCACGGTCCGCGCGGCGCCCTTCGGGCCGTCGTCGGCCGCCCCGGCCGCTTCCCGGGGCCCGGTCCCCGCGGCCCCGGTGGTCCGCCGCAGACGGAGCCACCAGCGGCGTACGTACGGGACCAGCGCCAGGATCAGCAGCGGTACGGCGACGACCAGCATGCCCGTGGCCGCGGACTGCTCGCTGCGGTCGGTGGAGTCGATGTACAGGTCGGGCTGCTCGGTGTCGCCGTCCCCGTACTTCGCGCGCGCCGCGTCCGCCCGCGCCGCGGCCCCGCGTTCCCCCAGCGCGACCACCTCGGCGAAGCGCTCGAAGCGGCGCAGCGCGCCGGCGTCGTGGGGGACCTCGTAGCGGGAGGCCGTCACGGCCTCGTCGGCCGGGGCGCGCACCCCGTACGCGCGGGCGTCCGCGACGGCCTCGCCGTCGACGAGGACGTACAGCCCGTCCCGGCCGAGCCGCTTGCGGACCGCGTCGAGCAGACCGGCGTCCCCGCTGCCGCTCGGCAGCACCAGCACGTACGTCGGTACGCCGGTGCGGGCGGCCGCCGCGGCGAAGGCGCGGGCGGTGGACCGCGGTATCTCGCGCGGGAGTTGGTCGGTCACATGGACCGGGTTCTCGCGCAGGCGGTCCGCGAGGTAGGCGGCCTGGGCGGCGGTGTCGGCCGCCGCGCGGGCCGGGGCGGCGGTGGCGGCCGTGAACAGCGTGACCAGGGCGCAGAGGACGAGGAGTACGTGTGCGGCACGGGTGCGTGTGCAACGCCGTCTCCCCACCGTGCCGTTCGCCGTGACCGTGCGCACGTCCGCCCACCCCCGTGACCTTCTGCCGATGCCGTCGGCGGCACTCTACTGAGTCCTTCACAGCTGCCAACCGGCGGCCGGAGCCCCCGCCCCGGCCGCCCCCGCCCGGCGGGAGGCCGGCCGACGCGCGGGGACGGCCCGCGGCGGCCTCGGTAGGCTCGGCCCGTCCGCGTGCCCGCCCCGCCTCCGCACTGGGGGACACCCGTCATGAGTACGGCCCTGCTGGTCCCGCTCGCCGCGCTCTGGGGCGCGGCGGCGGGGGCGCTGCTGCCCCGGGCCGCCCACCGGTTCTCCGTGCCGGAGGGGGAGGCGTGGCGGGAGCGGTGCCCCGGCGGCCACCCCTACCGGGCGCGCACCGGATGGGTCGGACGGGTCCGCTGCGGGCGGTGCGCGCCCGCGCCCAGTCCCGGCGCGGGCGCGATGGCCGCCGCCACCACACTGGTCTGCGCCGCCCTGGCCGCCGCCACGGACACCCGGCCCGAGCTGGCCGTCTGGCTGCTGCTGGCCCCCGTCGGCGTGCTGCTCGCCGTCGTCGACCTGCGGGTGCGGCGGCTGCCCGACGTGCTCACCCTGCCGCTCGCCGCCGCCGCGCTCGCGCTGCTCGGCCTGGTGGCGCTGGTGCCCGAGCACGCCGGTGAGTGGCCGACCTCCCTGGGCGGCGCCCTCGCCCTCGGCGGCGGCTACTTCCTGCTGTGGTACGTCAACCCCGGCGGCATGGGCTTCGGCGATGTGAAGCTGGCGCTCGGGGCGGGCGCGGTCCTGGGCTGGTACGGCTGGCCGACCGTGCTGCTCGGCACCTTCGCCGCCTTCCTGTCCGGGGCGGTGTACGGGGGCGCGCTGGTCGTCCTGCGGCGGGCCGGGCGCACGACGGCCGTGCCGTTCGGCCCCTTCCTGCTGGGCGGTGCGCTCGCCGGGCTGCTGGTCGGGGCGTACGCGGCCTGACGTCGGGGCGCGGGAGCGGCTGACGTACGCTGGTTCGGTCCGTATTCCTTCACGAAAGGGACGTCCCGGTGACCGAGAAGGCCGACCTTCAGTCCGTCCTCGACCGTGCCGCCGGGGGCGGGCGCATCACGCCCGGGGAAGCGCTCGTGCTCTACCGCGACGCGCCCCTGCACGCCCTGGGCGCTGCCGCCGACGCCGTACGCCGCCGCCGGTACGCGGGCACCGAGCACATCGCGACGTACATCATCGAGCGCAACATCAACTACACGAACGTCTGCGTGACGGCGTGCAAGTTCTGCGCGTTCTACGCCGCGCCCAAGGACAGGGCCAAGGGCTGGACCCGCGACCTCGACGACATCCTGCGGCGCTGCGCCGAGACCGTCGAACTCGGCGGCACGCAGATCATGTTCCAGGGCGGCCACCACCCGGACTACGGCGTCGAGTACTACGAGAAGCACTTCAGCGCCATCAAGGCCGCCTTCCCGCAGCTCGTCATCCACAGCCTGGGGGCGAGCGAGGTCGAGCACATGGCGCGGATCTCCGGGGTGCCGGTCGAGGAGGCCGTCACCCGCATCCACGAGGCGGGCCTCGACTCCTTCGCCGGCGCCGGCGCCGAACTGCTGCCCGCGCGGCCGCGCAAGGCCATCGCCCCGCTGAAGGAGTCCGGTGAGCGCTGGCTGGAGATCATGGAGATCGCCCACGGGCTGGGCGTGGAGTCGACGTCGACCATGCTGATGGGCACCGGCGAGACCAACGCCGAGCGCATCGAGCACCTGCGGATGATCCGGGACGTCCAGGACCGCACCGGCGGCTTCCGGGCCTTCATCCCGTACACCTACCAGCCCGAGAACAACCATCTGAAGGGCCGTACGCAGGCCACGCTCTTCGAGTACCTGCGGATGATCGCGATCGCGCGGCTGTTCATGGACAACGTCGCGCACATCCAGGGCTCCTGGCTGACCACGGGCAAGGAGGTCGGCCAGCTGTCGCTGCACTACGGCGCCGACGACCTCGGCTCGATCATGCTGGAGGAGAACGTGGTCTCCTCGGCCGGCGCCAAGCACCGCTCCAACCGGATGGAGATCATCGACCTCATCCGCAAGGCGGGGCGGGTACCGGCCCAGCGGGCGACGACGTACGAGCACCTGGTGGTGCACGACGACCCGGCCGACGACCCCGTCGACGAGCGGGTCGCCTCCCACATCTCCTCCACGGCGATCGCGGGCGGCACCGCCCACCCCGAGCTGAAGATCCTCGCCGCCAACTGACGCGCCCGTGCTGACGATCCACGCCGACTCCCGCGGCCGGGCGCTCGCCGTCGAGGGCGCGTGGATCGCCGCCGCGGGACCCTCGGCCGAGCTGACCGCCGCCCTCCCGGCGGCCCGGGTGCGCCGGTGGCCCGGCATCCTGACGCCCGGACTGATCAACCCCCACGGCGACGAGCTGCTGGAGGGGGCCTACCACCCCGATCCGCGCGAGGCCGACGCGCTGGGCACCGAGCCGCTGACCGGCGGCGCGCGGGCCGCCCTCGCCCCGGACGAGGCCCGCCGGGGAGCCAGCGCCCGGCGCGGGCTCCAGCGCATGCTGGCGCACGGCACCGTCGGTGTCGCCTGCGCGGACCTGCGCAGCCGTGCCGTGCGGGACGCGGTGCACCGCTCCGGCCTCGCGGTCGTCGGCCGGCCCGGCCCGCCCGGCGGCACCCCGGCCCTCGACCCGTACGCCTGCGGGCTGCCGGTGGAGTTCGCGGCGCCGAGGGAGCCCGGCTCGCCCGCCCGGTTCGCGGTGTTCGACGTGCGCGACGAGGCGGACCTGGCCGAGCGCGGCGCGGGCACCTGCGTGGCCACCGTGATCGCCGGACGGCTGGTCCACCGGCGGCGCTGAGGGGCCGGCCCCGCCCGGCGCGTCCGCTCAGCCGCTCAACGCCTCGGCGAACGCGCCCGCCTCCTGCCGCACCCCGCTGCAGTTCGTCGCCGGGTCGTCCGAGGACGCGCCCGGGGCGCACGGCCGGTCCCGGAAGCTCGCCCACACCGACACCCACCCGATCCCCTTCTCCGCGGCGAACGCCCGCACCTGCGCGGCGTCCTGGAGCGTGAACGTCTCGCCGCCCACGTCGTTGACGCCGAGCATCGACGTCAGGGCCAGCGCCTTCCACGCCGTCGCGTCCGACGTGCCGAAGATCCTCCGCAGCTGGGCGTGGGCGGCCCGCGCGGCGGCGAGGGCGTAGTCGCCCATGTCGCCGTCGTAGGACTCGGCGTAGTTCATCGTCATGATGTTGACCGTCGAGACCTGTACGTCGGCCCGGTTGGCCGAGGCCAGCAGCGCCAGAGCCGCCGCGTCGAGGCCGTCGGGCATCACCGGCAGGGTGAAGGAGACCTGGAGGCCGGGGCGCTCCCGCTGGAGCAGGGCGATCGCCTCGGAGCGCAGGGCGAGGGAGGCGGAGTCGGTCAGCGCCTCGCCCTCGATGTCGAAGTCGGCGCGCGTGGCGCCCGCCGCGTCCAGCGCCTCGCCGTACGCCCGCGCTAGCGCGGGCGCGCTGTCGCACGTCGCCGCCAGTTCCGTCCCGGCGGCGCCTCCGAAGGAGACCCGGACGGCGGCCCCGCCGTCGGTCAGCGCGCGGACCCGGGAGACGGCGGCCGCGTCGGTGACCGCGGTGACGCCGTGCCACAGCGGGGTGCACGCGCTGCCGTCCGAGATGACGAAGGCCAGGTTGTAGACCGCCGGGGACCCCGCGGAGTCCAGTCCGGAGGCCCGGGTGGCGTTGACGTAGGGGGCGTAGGAGGTGCCGGGGGAGCCGCTGCCTGACGAGGGCGCGGCCGTCGCCGGGGGCGCGGCGTCCGCCCCGCCGGACGGCGCCGAGCAGGCCGTCGTCAGCGCGAGCAGACCCGCGAGCAAGGCCGCCGCCGGCCCTGGATACCTGTGCATACCGGCAAACCTCTCACCCCCGCGCGCGCCCGGTGGCGACTCCCGGAGAAGCGGCGGACTCGGGCGCCACACCTGGTATCCGCCTCCGGGGAAAGGCTGTTGGGCTCAGGAGGCGTCCCGGTGCCGGTGCCGGGGGAGGGGGGAGGGGGAGGGCCGGGGCCGGTAGCGGGGGTGGGGGAGGAGGCTGCCGCGCGGCGGGAGCCGAGGCGCCCGCCGTCGGGGCGTCCTGCCACAATGGGGGCGTGACCCGCGCATCCCTGGACAAGCAGCCGCACGAAGTCGCTTCGATGTTCGACAACGTGGCGGAACGGTACGACCTGACCAACGACGTCCTCTCGCTGGGCCAGGACCGCAGATGGCGCACGGAGGTCGCGCGGGCCGTGGACGCCCGCCCGGCGCAGAAGGTCCTGGACCTCGCCGCGGGTACCGCCACCTCGTCGCTGCCCTTCGCGCGGACCGGCGCGTACGTCGTGCCCTGCGACTTCTCGCTCGGCATGCTCCAGGTCGGCAAGCGCAAGCACCCCTGGCTGCCGCTCACGGCGGGCGACGCGACCCGGCTGCCGTTCAAGGACGACACCTTCGACGCGGTGACGATCTCCTTCGGGCTGCGCAACGTCCAGGACTTCGACACCGCGCTGCGCGAGATGCACCGGGTCACGCGGCCCGGCGGCCGGATCGTCATCTGCGAGTTCTCGCACCCGACGTGGGCGCCCTTCCGCACGGTCTACACCGAGTACCTGATGCGGGCCCTGCCGCCGGTCGCGCGCGCGGTCTCCTCCAACCCGGAGGCGTACGTCTACCTCGCCGAGTCCATCCGCGCCTGGCCCGACCAGCCGGCCCTCGCCGGGCGGCTGCGCGAGGCGGGCTGGTCGAAGGTGGCGTGGCGCAACCTGACGGGCGGGGTCGTGTCCCTGCACCGCGGGTTCAAGCAGGACTGACCGCCGGACGGGGGTCGCCGGGCTCGTCCAGTTCGCGCGGCACCCCGCCCGAGGGCGGTCGCGGTGTCCGCGGCTCGCGCACCCCTCCGCCGCCCTCGCCCTCGCCGAGGTCGAACCAGACGTAGACCATCGCGTCCCGCGGGACCTCGGCACCGGGCGGGGGGTACTGGCGTACGACGTACTCCACGACCGTGCGCGGGAAGTCGGTCCGGTCGGGCGCCGTCAGGACCAGGCCGTGGGACGACGCCGCCTCGCGTGCGTCCACGGCCATCAGTCCGACGAGCCTCGGTACGCGCACCTCGTGCGTTCCGGGTGGTATGCCCACAGATGTCACCCCCAGCCGTACCGGCAGGGTAACCGCTCGGAGGTGCCGTCCGGAAGCGTCGTGCCGTTCCGCGACAGCCGCTCGCTCAGGGTGACGGTGCCGCCGCCTCCTGCGCGCCGCGGGCGGGCGCGGCCAGGTCGAGCCGGTAGCAGTGCCCCTCGTGCCGGCTGTCCGGGGTCCTGAACACCTCGGCGAGCCGCATCCCGAGCCGCCGAGTCACGGCGATCGAGCGGGTGTTGCGGGCGTCGACCATCGCCACCACGCCCGGCACCCCGGCCGCCCGCACCCGCTCCAGCGTCAGCCGCGAGGCCGCCGTGACATACCCCCGGCCCCAGTGCTCGCGTCCCAGCCGCCAGCCGATCTCGATCTCGCCCGCGGGCCCCCACTCCCGCTCCCAGGGCTGGGCGCCGGTGAAGCCGATGACCCGGCCGTCCTCGTCGAGCACGGTCCACAGGCAGTACCCGCGCTCGGCGTCGTGCCGGCGCTGGCGGGCGGTGAGTTCCTCGTAGACGGAGAGCTCCGCGGCGCGTCCGCCGTGGAACTCCATGACGTCCGGGTGGGCGAACGCCCGGTGCCAGGCGATCGCGTCCTCGTCGGTGGGTACACGCAGCCGTACCACGGGGAGAGCTCGGTTCACAGGGCAGCCCTTCAGCCGGGTGATCAATTCTGCTGAATAGACTGCCCGTGTCCAGTGCCGGTCGGCACGCACATTTCGAACCTTGGGGAGATCCCGCCGTGACCGAGCCCCTCTCCGAAAACACCGCCGATGTCATCGTCGTCGGCGCGGGCCCAGCCGGCTCCACCACCGCGTACCACCTCGCCAAGGCCGGACTCGACGTACTGCTCCTGGAGAAGACCGAGTTCCCGCGCGAGAAGGTCTGCGGCGACGGGCTGACCCCGCGGGCCACCAAACAGCTCGTGGCCATGGGCATCGACATCTCCGAGGAAGCGGGCTGGCTGCGCAACAAGGGCCTGCGGATCATCGGCGGCGGGGTGCGCCTCCAGCTGGACTGGCCGGATCTGGCCTCCTTCCCCGACTACGGCCTCGTCCGCAAGCGCGACGACTTCGACGAGCAACTCGCCCGCCAGGCACAGAAGGCGGGCGCCCGCCTCTACGAGCGCTGCAACGTCGGCGCCCCGGTCGTCGACGAGCGCACCGGCCGGATCACGGGCGTGCACGCCAAGCTGGGCGAGGAGAAGCGCCCGGTCACCTTCCACGCCCCGCTGGTCGTGGCCGCCGACGGCAACTCCACCCGCCTGTCGCTGGCGATGGGCCTGCACCGCCGCGAGGACCGTCCGATGGGCGTCGCGGTCCGCACGTACTTCACCTCGCCCCGCCACGACGACGACTACCTGGAGTCCTGGCTGGAGCTGTGGGACCGCCGCGGCCCCGGCGAGGACCGCCTGCTGCCGGGCTACGGCTGGATCTTCGGCATGGGCGACGGCACCTCCAACGTGGGCCTCGGCGTGCTCAACACCTCCGACTCCTTCAAGGAGCTGGACTGGCGCGAGGTGCTCAAGGCGTGGTGCGCCTCGATGCCGGAGGACTGGGGCTACACACCGGAGAACATGACCGGGCCCATCCGCGGCGCCGCGCTCCCCATGGCCTTCAACCGCCAGCCGCACTACACCAAGGGCCTGCTGCTGGTCGGCGACGCCGGCGGCCTGGTGAACCCCTTCAACGGCGAGGGCATCGCCTACGCCATGGAGTCCGGCCAGATCGCCGCCGACGTCATCGTCCAGGCCCACGCCCGCTCGACCCCCGCGGGACGCGAGCTGGCGCTCCAGCGCTACCCGCGCGTCCTGAAGGACACCTACGGCGGGTACTACACGCTGGGCCGCGCCTTCGTGAAGCTCATCGGCAACCCGAAGGTCATGAAGATCGCGACCCAGCGCGGCCTGACGCACCCCCTGCTGATGAAGTTCACGCTCAAACTGCTGGCGAACCTCACGGACCCGACCGGCGGCGACGCGATGGACCGCGTCATCAACGGCCTCAGCAAGGTGGCTCCGAAGGCCTGATCAGGCGCTCAGCGCCGCGATGTTGGCGGCCCGGCGGGCGAGCACGTCCGCCCGCCGGGCCGCCATCTGCTCCAGCGCGTCCCGACGCCCGCGCCGGGAGAGCCGGTCCAGGTAGACGTGCCCGCCGCAGTGGTCCGTCTCGTGCTCCAGACACCGCGCGAAGTAGCCGGTGCCCTCGATCACGAGCGGCCGGCCGTCCTTGTCGAGGCCGCGCACCACGGCCCGGTCCGGGCGGGGCACCTCCATCACCGCGCCGGGGACGGACAGGCATCCCTCGCTGTCGTCGAGGAGCCGCCTGCGCGGCACGCCGAGCGGATCCAGCACCGGGTTGACGATGTGCCCGACGTGCCGGGCCCCGTCGTCGTCCGGGCAGTCGTACACGAACAGGCGCAGATCCACCCCGACCTGGCCGGCCGCGAGCCCGGCCCCGTCGGCGATGTACATGGTCAGGAACATGTCGTCGATCAGTGCCGCGAGATCGGGCCCGAACTCGGTGACGTCCCGGCACGGCTTGTGCAGGATCTGCTCACCCACCTCGGTGATCCGGCGCACCGACCCGCGCCGGGCCTCCGGCGCGAGCGGCGGATACGACTCGACGGGCCTTCCCTGGACGAACACACTCGGCATGGCTGTCTCTCCCTGTGCTGATGTCTCGCTGGAGGCGACAGGGACACGGCCCGCGCGGTCCGCGGGCCGTCCCCGCCGCCGGGGACGAGGACACCAGATCACAGGAGGCGGCCGGGGAGAAGACAGCGCTCCGGCCGGGGACGCGTCAGGGCCGCGGCCCCCGGGCGGCCGCGGCCCTCACGTCCGGTGCGCGGGGGTCAGAGGACCCGTACGGCGCCCGTCGCCGGGAAGCCCGAGAGCTGCTGGATGACGACCCCCTTGGAGGGGTTCGCCGCGTCCAGGTACTGGCCGTTGCCGATGTAGACACCCGTGTGGTACGCCGAGCCCTTGGCGCCCCAGTAGAGGATGTCGCCGACCTGGAGGCCGGACAGCGACACCTCGGTGCCGGCGGTCGACTGGTCCTGGGAGACGCGCGGCAGGCTGACGCCGACCTGGCGGAAGGCGGCCTGGACCAGGCTGGAGCAGTCCCACGCGCTGGGCCCGGTCGCGCCGAGGACGTAGGCGTCGCCGACCTGCGCCTTGAGGAAGGCGATGACCGAGGAGACGTTGCCGCCGGAAGGGGCGGACGTGTCCGAACCCGCCGGCAAGGACGGCGTGGTCCGCGCGGAGCCGCGCGAGGCGGCGGTCTCCGCCGCGGCCTTGCGCGCCGCTTCGGCCTTCTTCTTCGCGGCGGCGGCCTTCTTGGCGGCCGCGAGGTCCTTCCCGGCCTCCCTGGCCGCGGCGGCGGCCGCGGCGTCACGCGCGGCTTCGAGTTCGTAGTGCGCCGCGGCCAGCTCGGTGGCGGCCACGGACTGGGTGAGCTCGCCCGCCAGGTCACCCGTGAGGGTGGGCAGTTCGAGGGTCCGCGTCACCGGCTCGGAGGCGTTCGCCGTGGCCGCGGCACCCGTCGCCGCCATGCCGAGGACACCGCCGGCGACTCCGGCGCGCATCGCGAGGGTCGTCCTCGCGCTGCGGCGGGGCTTTCGGTGGCTGCGTATCTGAGCGGTGTGGGACATGGGAACAACCGGTATCAGGGGCTCCTCCATACCTACAAGCAACGTGGGCTCCACCACAGTTGTTCAGGCGAGGCCCCAAATTCCCGCCGCGCGGGCCTTTATTGACGCCCTAACGGACATTACGGACGGTCATCGTCCTGCCCGTGATCACGGCCTTTCATCATTAAGTCCGAATTGCCCATCGCTTACCGCCGGTTGGGACCGGTGGCCAAGCGCGGTTCTCATGGATCTCTCATCGATGTGGCAGAGGTCACGCAACGGTCACGGGGGCGTGTGCGTCCCGTGTGCGCGCCCCGGTCGTCGTGTCGCTCGTGAACGCGTGCACGCGTCCGGGCGTCCACATTCCGCCCTCCGGCTCCCTCCGAGGTGTGAACGGAGTCCTCTATCAAGACATCCGGTCCAACTCCAATTTGCACGCAAGAGAAGTCTCTTGATATGGAGACGACCCCTCTGGCCTGCGGCGACGAGTGAAAATGTCACCTCTGGTGATCACTCGGACGCTTCTCGTGCGAAGATCACCGCTCATCCGGCTTCATGATCCTTCGTCAGGTGGTGGAGATCACAAAGCTTGTGCAATACCCCGTGTCGCAGATCACAGAGCGTCGGGCATAGGATGCGAGGCAGTTGGGCTTGTGACCTGCTTCACATGTTCTCGATCTTCGCCGGGACGAGCGGGGCTCGTGGGATCGGTGGGGCGGCTGTGAGCCCAGTGCAACCGCCAGCAGTCAGTGCCGACTGAGAGGAGCGAGGAGCGGTGAACGCGTATGCGCCCATCCTCGTACTGGGAGCCCTCGGGGCAGGCTTTGCGATCTTCTCCGTGGTCATGGCCACGCTGATCGGTCCGAAGCGGTACAACCGGGCCAAGCTCGAGGCCTACGAGTGCGGCATCGAGCCGACCCCCACGCCGGCCGGCGGCGGGCGCTTCCCGATCAAGTACTACCTGACGGCGATGCTCTTCATCATCTTCGATATCGAGATCGTCTTCCTCTACCCCTGGGCCGTCACCTTCGACGCCCTGGGGCTTTTCGGGCTCGTGGAGATGCTGCTCTTCGTGCTCACCGTCTTCGTCGCGTACGCGTACGTATGGCGGCGCGGCGGCCTGGAATGGGACTGAGGGGCCTTTAGACATGGGACTCGAAGAAAAGCTGCCGAGCGGATTCCTGCTGACCACCGTCGAGCAGGCCGCGGGCTGGGTGCGCAAGGCGTCCGTCTTCCCGGCCACCTTCGGCCTCGCGTGCTGCGCCATCGAGATGATGACGACCGGCGCCGGCCGTTACGACCTGGCCCGCTTCGGCATGGAGGTCTTCCGCGGATCGCCGCGCCAGGCCGACCTGATGATCGTCGCCGGCCGGGTCAGCCAGAAGATGGCGCCGGTCCTCCGGCAGGTCTACGACCAGATGCCGAACCCCAAGTGGGTGATCTCCATGGGGGTCTGCGCCTCCTCGGGCGGCATGTTCAACAACTACGCGATCGTCCAGGGCGTCGACCACGTCGTCCCCGTCGACATCTATCTCCCGGGCTGCCCGCCGCGGCCCGAGATGCTGTTGGACGCCATCCTCAAGCTGCACCAGAAGATCCAGGGCTCCAAGCTCGGCGTGAACGCGGAGGAGGCTGCCCGTGAGGCGGAGGAAGCGGCGCTCAAGGCCCTGCCCACGATCGAGATGAAGGGGCTGTTGCGGTGAGCGACGCCAACGGCACCAACGGGGCCAACCCGGAGAAGGACCTCTCCGCCTCCAACCTCCCGGGCCAGCGCGGCGAGGGCGGCGAGGAGATCCGCGTCCAGCGCGGCATGTTCGGCGCCGCGGGTGGCGGCGACACCTCGGGATACGGCGGGCTCGTCCGCTCGGTCCGCCTCCCGGGAGCCGCCTCCCGCCCCTACGGCGGCTGGTTCGACGAGGTCGCCGACGAACTGGAGGGCGCGCTGGAGGAGCAGGGCCTCCTCCCGGCCGACGCCCTCGGCAGGACGGTCGTCGACCGCGGTGAGATCACCTTCCACGTCGAGCGCGAGCACCTGGTCCGCGTCGCCCGCACCCTGCGCGACGACCCGGCCCTGCGCTTCGAACTGTGCACGGGAGTCAGCGCGGTCCACTACCCCAACGACAAGGGCCGCGAGCTGCACGCCGTCTACCACCTGCGCTCGATCACCCACAACCGGCTGATCCGCCTGGAAGTCAGCGCCCCGGACGGCGACCCGCACATCCCGTCCCTGGTCCCCGTCTACCCGACGAACGACTGGCACGAGCGCGAGACGTACGACTTCTTCGGCATCGTCTTCGACGGTCACCCGGCCCTGACGCGGATCATGATGCCGGACGACTGGCAGGGCCATCCGCAGCGCAAGGACTATCCCCTCGGCGGCATCCCCGTCGAGTACAAGGGCGCCCAGATCCCGGCTCCGGACCAGCGGAGGTCGTACTCGTGAGCACGCAGTCAGCATCGGCCCGCGAGACCACCGAGGGAACCGTCTACACGGTCACCGGTGGCGACTGGGACGAGGTCGTCGAGTCCGCGGCCCGCGCCGACGACGAGCGCATCGTCGTCAACATGGGCCCCCAGCACCCCTCCACGCACGGCGTGCTGCGCCTGATCCTGGAGATCGAGGGCGAGACCGTCACGGAGGCCCGGTGCGGCATCGGCTACCTCCACACCGGCATCGAGAAGAACCTCGAGTACCGGACCTGGACGCAGGGCACCACGTTCGTGACGCGCATGGACTACCTGACGTCCTTCTTCAACGAGACCGCCTACTGCCTCGCCGTCGAGAAACTCCTCGGCATCGAGGACCAGATCAGCGAGCGGGCCACGATCGTCCGGGTCCTCCTGATGGAGCTGAACCGGTTGTCCTCCCACCTCGTGTGCATCGCCACGGGAGGCATGGAGCTCGGCGCCACCACGATCATGATCTACGGATTCCGCGATCGTGAAATGATTCTCGACATCTACGAGCTCATCACGGGCCTGCGGATGAACCACGCGTACATCCGCCCCGGCGGACTCGCCCAGGACCTGCCGCCCGGCGCGGTGGACCAGATCCGCGAGTTCGTGAAGAAGATGCAGAAGAACCTCCCGGAGTACGACAAGCTCGCCACCGGGAACCCCATCTTCAAGGCCCGTATGCAGGACGTCGGTTACCTCGACCTGGCCGGCTGCATGGCCCTCGGCGCCACCGGCCCGATCCTGCGCTCCACCGGCCTGCCGCACGACCTGCGCAAGGCGCAGCCCTACTGCGACTACGAGACCTACGACTTCGAGGTCCCCACCGCCGACACCTGCGACTCCTACGGGCGCTTCCTGATCCGCCTGGAGGAGATGCGCGAGTCGCTCCGGATCGTCGAGCAGTGCCTGGACCGGCTCCAGCCGGGCCCGGTCATGGTCGCCGACAAGAAGATCGCCTGGCCCGCCCAGCTCGCCCTGGGACCCGACGGGCTCGGCAACTCCCTCGACCACATCAAGAAGATCATGGGCACCTCCATGGAGGCCCTGATCCACCACTTCAAGCTGGTCACCGAGGGCTTCCGCGTCCCGCCGGGACAGGCGTACGCGGCCGTCGAGTCGCCCAAGGGCGAACTCGGGGTGCACGCCGTGTCCGACGGCGGCACCCGCCCCTACCGGGTCCACTTCCGCGACCCGTCCTTCACCAACCTTCAGGCCATGGCGGCGATGTGCGAGGGCGGCCAGGTCGCCGACGTCATCGTCGCCGTCGCGTCCATCGACCCCGTGATGGGAGGCGTCGACCGGTGACCACCTCATCTTCCGAGCGGGGCGTCAGCCTGGGCATGCCGCACCTGCCCGCGCCCGGCTACCCGGACGACGTCCGAGAGCGTCTGGAGGCGGACGCGCGCGTCGTGATCGCCCGCTACCCGGACTCCCGCTCCGCCCTGCTGCCGCTGCTGCACCTCGTGCAGTCCGAGGAGGGCCATGTCACCCGCACCGGCATGCAGTTCTGCGCCGAGGTGCTGGGCCTGACCACGGCCGAGGTCACCGCGGTCGCCACCTTCTACTCCATGTACCGGCGCAAGCCGAGCGGGGACTACCAGGTGGGCGTGTGCACCAACACCCTGTGCGCGGTGATGGGCGGTGACGCGATCTTCGAGGAGCTCCAGGAGCACCTGGGCGTCGGCAACGGCGAGACCACCGGCGACGGCAAGGTCACCCTGGAGCACATCGAGTGCAACGCGGCCTGCGACTTCGCGCCGGTCGTGATGGTGAACTGGGAGTTCTTCGACAACCAGACACCCGCCAGCGCCAAGAGCCTGGTCGACGACCTGCGCGCGGGGCGGACCGTCGAGCCCACCCGCGGGGCCCGGCTGTGCACCTTCAAGGAGACCGCGCGCATCCTCGCCGGCTTCCCCGACGAACGCCCCGGCGCCGTCGAGGAGAGCGGCAGCGCGGGACCCGCCTCCCTGGTCGGCCTGCGGCTGGCCAAGGGCGAGGCCGGGCCCGCGCGCGTGGTCCACCCGCGCGACGGCGGCCCGCACCCGCAGGGCACGCCGCACGAGCCGTCCCCGACCGAGCACCTCAGTTCTCACGACGCGCCGCACGACACGTCGGCATCCGACCCCGCCCACCCGGCGGGGCCTGTCGCCGAGGAGGGGGAGTGATGACATTGGCACCCGAGCTGAAGGAAAACAGTCCCGAGGAGCTGCTCGCACCCGTGCTGTCGGCCTTCTGGGACGAGGACAGGTCCTGGTCGCTGGACGTCTACCGGCGGCACGACGGCTACGAGGGCCTGCGCAAGGCGCTCGCCATGTCGCCGGACGACCTCATCGCGTACGTGAAGGACTCCGGTCTGCGCGGACGCGGCGGCGCCGGGTTCCCCACCGGAATGAAGTGGCAGTTCATTCCGCAGGGCGACGGCAAACCGCACTATCTAGTTGTCAACGCCGACGAGTCGGAGCCGGGGACCTGCAAGGACATCCCGCTCCTCTTCGCGAACCCGCACAGCCTCATCGAGGGCATCGTGATCGCGTGCTACGCCATCCGTTCGTCGCATGCCTTCATCTACGTGCGCGGTGAGGTCGTCCCCGTGCTGCGGCGGCTGCACGAGGCCGTCCGCGAGGCGTACGAGGCGGGCTACCTCGGCGAGAACGCCCTCGGCAGCGGACTCGGCCTCGAACTCACCGTGCACGCCGGCGCCGGCGCGTACATCTGCGGTGAGGAGACCGCGCTGCTCGACTCGCTCGAAGGCCGCCGCGGCCAACCGCGACTGCGTCCCCCCTTCCCGGCGGTGGCAGGTCTCTACGCCTGCCCCACTGTCGTGAACAACGTCGAGTCCATCGCGTCGGTTCCCGCGATCCTGCACCGGGGCAAGGACTGGTTCCGCTCGATGGGCAGCGAGAAGTCCCCGGGCTTCACGCTCTACTCGCTCAGCGGCCATGTCGTGAGCCCCGGCCAGTACGAGGCCCCGCTCGGCATCACCCTGCGCCAGCTGCTGGAGATGAGCGGCGGCATGCGCCCCGGCCACCGGCTGAAGTTCTGGACGCCCGGCGGCTCCTCCACACCGATGTTCACCGACGAGCACCTCGACGTCCCCCTCGACTACGAGGGGGTGGGCGCCGCCGGTTCCATGCTCGGCACCAAGGCGCTGCAGTGCTTCGACGAGACGACCTGCGTGGTGCGCGCCGTCACCCGCTGGACCGAGTTCTACGCCCACGAGTCCTGCGGCAAGTGCACCCCCTGCCGCGAGGGCACCTACTGGCTCGTGCAGCTGCTGCGCGACATCGAGGCCGGCAAGGGCGTGATGAGCGACCTCGACAAGCTGAACGACATCGCCGACAACATCAACGGCAAGTCGTTCTGCGCCCTCGGCGACGGCGCCGCCTCGCCGATCTTCTCCTCGCTCACGTACTTCCGCGAGGAGTACGAGCAGCACATCACGGGCCGCGGCTGCCCCTTCGACCCGGCCAGGTCGACGGTGTGGGCCGACAACCGCACGGAGGTGAACGCATGACTGTGACCACCAGCGCTCCCTCCGGAGGGGGAGAGACGGCGGTCCCGCCGGAAGATCTCGTGACGCTGACGATCGACGGCGCAGAGATCAGCGTGCCGAAGGGCACCCTGGTCATCCGGGCCGCCGAGGAACTCGGCATCGAGATCCCCCGGTTCTGCGACCACCCGCTCCTGGACCCGGCCGGCGCCTGCCGCCAGTGCATCGTCGAGGTCGAGGGCCAGCGCAAGCCGATGGCGTCCTGCACCATCACGTGCACGGACGGCATGGTCGTCAAGACGCACCTGACCTCGCCGGTCGCCGAGAAGGCCCAGCACGGGGTGATGGAGCTGCTGCTCATCAACCACCCGCTGGACTGCCCGGTCTGCGACAAGGGCGGCGAGTGCCCGCTGCAGAACCAGGCGATGTCGCACGGCCAGGCCGAGTCCCGCTTCGAGGGCCGCAAGCGCACCTACGAGAAGCCGGTGGCGATCTCCACGCAGGTGCTGCTCGACCGCGAGCGGTGCGTGCTGTGCGCCCGCTGCACCCGGTTCTCCAACCAGGTCGCGGGCGACCCGATGATCGAGCTGATCGAGCGCGGCGCCCTCCAGCAGGTCGGCACCGGCGAGGGCGACCCCTTCGCGTCGTACTTCTCCGGCAACACCATCCAGATCTGCCCGGTCGGCGCCCTCACCTCGGCGGCGTACCGGTTCCGCTCGCGCCCCTTCGACCTCGTCTCCTCGCCGTCGGTGTGCGAGCACTGCTCCGGCGGCTGCGCGACCCGTACCGACCACCGGCGCGGCAAGGTCATGCGCCGTCTCGCGGCCGAGGACCCCGAGGTCAACGAGGAGTGGATCTGCGACAAGGGCAGGTTCGCCTTCCGCTACGGCCAGCAGCGCGACCGGCTCCAGACGCCGCTCGTGCGCAACGCCGAGGGCGACCTCGAACCGGCCTCCTGGCCGGAGGCACTGCAGATCGCGGCTCAGGGCCTGCTCGCCTCCCGCGGCCGCACCGGCGTGCTGACGGGCGGCCGGCTCACCGTCGAGGACGCCTACGCGTACAGCAAGTTCGCGCGCGTGGCGCTCGACACCAACGACATCGACTTCCGCGCGCGGGCGCACAGCGCCGAGGAGGCCGACTTCCTCGCCGCGCGGATCGCGGGCCACGGCCGCGACCTCGACGGCAGGGGCGTCACCCACACCTCGCTGGAGAAGGCGCCGGCCGTCCTGCTCGTCGGGTTCGAGGCCGAGGAGGAGGCGCCCGGCGTCTTCCTGCGGCTGCGCAAGGGCTGGCGCAAGCACGGCCAGCGGGTCTTCTCGCTCGCCACGCACGCGACGCGCGGACTGACCAAGGCCGGCGGCACCCTGCTGCCCGCGGCCCCCGGCACCGAGACCGAGTGGCTGGACGCGCTCGCCGGCGGCGTCGGACTGGACGCGGACGGCGTCAAGGCGGCCGAGGCCCTGCGCGCCCCGGGCGCGGTGATCGTCGTCGGCGAACGGCTGGCGGGCGTGTCGGGCGGCCTCACCGCCGCCGTACGAGCCGCCTCTGCGACCGGCGCCGACCTGGTGTGGATCCCGCGCCGGGCCGGTGAGCGCGCCGCCGTCGAGGTCGGGGCGCTGCCGACGCTGCTGCCCGGCGGGCGCCCCGCGACCGACCCGCGCGCGCGGGACGAGGTCGCCGCCGTCTGGGGCGTCGCGAACCTCCCCACGCGCCACGGCCGCGACACCGGTCGGAT
Organism: Streptomyces zinciresistens K42; assembly: GCF_000225525.1. Classification (GTDB taxonomy): domain Bacteria; phylum Actinomycetota; class Actinomycetes; order Streptomycetales; family Streptomycetaceae; genus Streptomyces; species Streptomyces zinciresistens. The sequence goes on from NZ_AGBF01000002.1 coordinate 84,621, forward strand.
CGTGGACGCCGCCGCGAGCGGCGAACTCCAGGCCCTGCTGGTCGCCGGCGTCGAGGTCGCCGACCTGCCGGACCCAGCGCGCGCGCGTGCCGCGCTCGCCGAGGTCGGGTTCGTGGTGTCGCTGGAGATCCGGCCGAGCGAGGTGACCGAACTCGCCGACGTCGTCCTGCCGGTCGCCGCGGTCGCCGAGAAGGCCGGCACCTTCCTCAACTGGGAAGGCAGGGTGCGCCTGTTCGAGGCCGCGCTCAAGCCCGAGCAGCTGACCCGCCGCCTCGCCCCGGCCGACGCCCGCGTCCTGCAGATGCTGGCCGACGCCATGGACGTGCACCTCGGCCTGCCCGATCTGCGCACCGTGCGCGCGGAGATCGACCGGCTCGCCGGCTGGGACGGCGCCCGGCCCGCCGAACCCGCCGGGAGCGCGTCCCAGTCGCCGCGGCCCGCGGCCGGCGAGGCCGTGCTGGCCGGACACCGGCTGCTGCTCGACCAGGGTCTGCTCCAGACCGGCGACGAGGCGCTGGCCGGCACCCGGCACGCCGCCCGCGCGCGCGTGTCGGCCGCCACGGCCGCGGAGGCCGGGGTGAAGGACGGCGACGTCCTCGCGGTGACCGGCCCGGCCGGCGCCGTCGAACTGCCCCTGGAGATCACGCAGATGCCCGACCGGGTGGTCTGGCTGCCCCTGAACTCGACGGGCGGCGGCGTCGCCTCCGACACCGGGGCGCTGCCCGGCTCACTCGTCCGCATCGGCCCGGCGACCCTCGCGTCCGAGGCCCCCGAGGAGGTGGAGGCATGAGCCCTTTCCTCGCCGCTGAAGACCTCTCGATGTTCGGCCGCGACCCCTGGTGGCTGGTCGTCGTCAAGGCGGTGTTCTGCTTCGCCTTCCTGATGGTGACCGTGCTGTTCTCCATCGTGTGGGAGCGCAAGGTCGTCGCCTGGATGCAGCTGCGCGTCGGCCCCAACCGCAACGGCCCCTGGGGCATGCTCCAGTCGCTCGCCGACGGCGTGAAGCTGATGCTGAAGGAAGACCTCATCGTCAAGCGCGCGGACAAGGTCGTCTACGTCCTCGCGCCGGTCGTCGCCGCCATCCCGGCGTTCATGGCGATCGCGGTGATCCCCTTCGGCCCGGCCGGCAACGAGGTCTCGATCTTCGGCCAGCGCACCACGATGCAGCTGACCGACCTGCCGATCGCGATGCTCTACATCCTCGCGGTCGCCTCGGTCGGCATCTACGGCATCGTCCTCGCGGGCTGGAGCTCGGGGTCCACCTACCCGCTGCTCGGCGGTCTGCGCTCCTGCGCGCAGATGATCTCCTACGAGATCGCGATGGGCGCCGCCTTCGCCTCGGTGTTCCTCTACTCCGGGTCGATGTCGACCTCGGCGATCGTCGAGGCGCAGCAGGACCGCTGGTACATCGTGCTGCTGCCGGTGTCGTTCCTGATCTACATCGTGACGATGGTGGGCGAGACCAACCGCGCCCCCTTCGACATGCCGGAGTCCGAGGGCGACCTGGTCGGCGGCTTCAACACCGAGTACTCGTCCATCAAGTTCGCGCTGTTCATGCTCGCCGAGTACGTGAACATGGTGACGGTCTCGGCCGTGTCGGTGACGCTCTTCCTGGGCGGCTGGCGGGCCCCGTACCCGGTCAGCACCTTCTGGGAGGGCGCCAACCACGGCTGGTGGCCGATGCTCTGGTTCGTGATCAAGGTGCAGTTGCTGCTGTTCTTCTTCATCTGGCTGCGCGGCACGCTCCCGCGCGTGCGCTACGACCAGCTGATGAAGCTCGGCTGGAAGGTCCTGATCCCGGTCTCCGTGGTCTGGCTGATGCTCGTCGCCACCATGCGCACGCTGCGCAACGAGAACTACGGCTTCGCCGACATCGCCCTCTACGTCGGAGGCGGCGTCCTCGCCCTGCTGCTGCTCTCCTTCCTCGCGGACCTGTTCCGCGAGCGGTCCGGGGCGGCCGGCGAACCACCGGAGGAACCCGCCGCGTTCGACCCGATGGCGGGTGGATTCCCGGTACCGCCCCTGCCCGGACAGGAACTTCCCCCGGTGCCCCGGCGCCGCTCGCACCGGGAGCGGGAGCTGATTGTCAGTGGTGGGCCCGATACTCAGAGTGACGGATCTCTGGAGCGAAAGGAGGCGTCCGATGGCTGAGGAGCCCAAGGAGACCAAGCCCGGTTTCCAGAACCCCGTGGCCGGCTTCGGCGTGACCTTCAAGGCCATGTTCAAGAAGCGGCTGACCGAGCAGTACCCGGAGCAGGAGAAGACCACCGCTCCCCGCTTCCACGGACGGCACCAGCTCAACCGCCATCCGGACGGCCTGGAGAAGTGCGTCGGCTGCGAGCTGTGCGCCTGGGCCTGCCCCGCCGACGCGATCTACGTCGAGGGCGCGGACAACACCGACGAGGAGCGCTACTCGCCGGGCGAGCGCTACGGCCGGGTGTACCAGATCAACTACGCCCGCTGCATCCTGTGCGGCCTGTGCATCGAGGCGTGCCCCACGCGCGCGCTGACGATGACCAACGAGTTCGAGCTGGCCGACTCCAGCCGCGCCAACCTGATCTACACCAAGGAGCAGTTGCTCGCCGGCCTCGACGAGGGCATGGTCGACTCGCCCCACGCCATCTACCCGGGCACCGACGAGCAGGACTACTACCGGGGCCTGGTGACGGAGGCCGCGCCGGGCACGACCCGGCAGGTCGCGCTCTCCCAGGGCGAGGTCCCGCAGGAGGCCGCCTCGACCGCCGGTGAGGACGAGCCGGCGTCCGGGAAGGTGACCGGCCGATGACGCAGCAGCTCGCCGCCTACTCCACCTCCACCGGAGAGGCGTTCCAGTTCTGGATCCTCGGCACCGTCGCCGTGATCGGCGCCCTGTGCACCGTCTTCATGAAGAAGGCCGTGCACAGCGCGCTCTGCCTCGCCGGGACCATGATCGTCCTGGCGGTCTTCTACCTCGCCAACGGCGCCTACTTCCTGGGCATCGTGCAGATCGTCGTCTACACCGGCGCGATCATGATGCTGTTCCTGTTCGTGGTGATGCTGGTCGGCGTCACGGCCGCGGACTCCCTGAAGGAGACCATCAAGGGCCAGCGCTGGCTGGCCCTGCTCTGCGGCCTCGGCTTCGGCATCCTGCTCGTCGCGGGCATCGGCAACGCCTCCCTGACCCAGTTCGACGGCCTCGCCGGGGCGAACGCGGGCGGCAACGTGGAGGGCCTCGCCACCCTCATCTTCACCAGGTACGTCTTCGCCTTCGAGATCACCGGCGCCCTGCTCATCACGGCCGCGATCGGCGCCATGGTGCTCACGCACCGCGAGCGCACCGAGCGCGCCCTCACCCAGCGCGAACTCGCCGAGCGGCGCGTGCGCGAGGGCAAGCACGTCCCGCCGCTGCCGGCCCCCGGCGTGTACGCCCGGCACAACGCCGTGGACATCGCGGGCCTGCTCCCCGACGGCACCCCCTCCGAGCTCACGGTCAGCAAGACCCTGCGCGAGCGCGGCCAGATCCGGGACGTGTCGACGGAGGCGCTCAACGACCTGCGGGCGCTGGAGCAGCGCGCGGAGGAGCGGCTGGAGCGGACCGGGATCGAGCCGACGACCTTCAAGCGGCCCGAGGAGGCGTCGAAGTGAACCCGGTCAACTACATCTACCTCGCCGCCGTGCTGTTCACGATCGGCGCCACCGGGGTCCTCATCAGGCGCAACGCCATCGTCGTCTTCATGTGCATCGAGCTGATGCTCAACGCCTGCAACCTCACGCTCGTCGCCTTCTCCCGGATGCACGGCAACCTGGACGGCCAGATCATCGCCTTCTTCACGATGGTCGTCGCCGCCGCGGAGGTCGTGGTCGGTCTGGCGATCATCGTGTCGCTGTTCCGTTCCCGCCACTCGGCCTCGGTCGACGACGCCAGCCTGATGAAGCTCTGAGGGGTCGGAAAGAATCGTGGAGAACCTGATCGCGCTGCTGATCGCGGCGCCCTTGCTCGGAGCGGCCGTACTGCTGTGCGGCGGCCGGCGGCTCGATGCCGTCGGCCACTGGATCGGCACGCTCCTGTCGTTCCTCTCCTTCGCCTTCGGCGTGGCGCTCTTCGCCGACCTGCTGGGAAGGGGCGCGCAGGACCGCACCCTGACGAGCCGTCTGTTCAGCTGGATCCCCGTCGAGGGCTTCCAGGCGGACATCGCCTTCCGGCTCGACCAGCTGTCGATGACGTTCGTCCTGCTGATCACCGGCGTCGGCTCGCTCATCCATGTGTACTCGATCGGATACATGGAGCACGACGAGCGCCGGCGCCGCTTCTTCGGCTATCTCAACCTGTTCCTCGCGGCGATGCTGCTCCTCGTCCTCGCCGACAACTACCTCCTGCTGTACGTCGGCTGGGAGGGCGTGGGTCTCGCGTCCTACCTCCTGATCGGCTTCTGGCAGCACAAGCCCAGCGCCGCCACCGCCGCGAAGAAGGCATTCCTGGTCAACCGCGTCGGCGACATGGGCCTGTCGATCGCGATCATGATGATGTTCCTGTGGTTCGGGAGCTTCGCCTTCGGCCCGGTGCTGGGCGGCGAGGGGGAGCCCGGCCTGGTCGGTGACGCGAGCGAGGGCAGGCTCACCGCGATCGGCCTGATGCTGCTCCTCGCCGCGTGCGGCAAGTCGGCCCAGGTGCCGCTGCAGTCCTGGCTCGGGGACGCGATGGAGGGCCCGACCCCGGTCTCGGCCCTCATCCACGCTGCGACCATGGTGACCGCGGGCGTCTACCTGATCGTCCGCTCCGGCGCCATCTTCAACGCCGCGCCGGACGCACAGCTGGTGGTCACCATCGTCGGCACCGTCACGCTCCTGTTCGGTGCGATCGTCGGTTGCGCGAAGGACGACATCAAGAAGGCGCTGGCCGGCTCGACCATGTCGCAGATCGGCTACATGGTCCTGGCCGCGGGCCTCGGCCCCATCGGCTACGTCTTCGCGATCATGCACCTGGTGACGCACGGCTTCTTCAAGGCCGGGCTGTTCCTCGGCGCAGGCTCGGTCATGCACGGCATGAACGACGAGGTCGACATGCGCAAGTACGGCGGTCTGCGCAGGTACATGCCGGTCACGTTCATCACCTTCGGCCTCGGCTATCTCGCCATCATCGGCTTCCCCGGTCTGTCCGGCTTCTTCTCCAAGGACATGATCATCGAGGCGGCGTTCGCCAAGGGCGGCACCGAGGGCTGGATCCTCGGCACGTGCGCGCTGCTGGGCGCGGCCATCACCGCGTACTACATGACGCGCGTGATGCTGATGACGTTCTTCGGCGAGAAGCGCTGGCAGCCGGACGAGAAGGGCAACGAGCCGCACCCGCACGAGTCGCCCAGGACCATGACGATCCCCATGATCGTGCTGGCCGTCGGCTCGGTCGCGGGCGGCGCGTTCTTCAGCATCGGCGACCGCTTCGTCGGATGGCTGGAGCCCGTCACCGGCCTCGAACACGGCAATCCGCCGATCAGCGCGGGCGTGGTCACCGGCGCCACCGTCACCTGCATGGTCATCGGTGTCGCCCTCGCCTACGCCCAGTACGGGCGCCGGCCCGTCCCGGCCGTGGCCCCGCGCGGGTCGCTGCTCACCCGGGCCGCCCGCCGCGACCTGTACCAGGACGACTTCAACCACGTCGTCCTGGTCCGCGGCGGCGAGCACCTCACGCGCTCCCTGGTCTACGTCGACCACACCCTGGTCGACGGGGTGGTCAACGGCACGGCGGCCTCGGTCGGCGGACTGTCCGGGCGGATGCGCAGGCTCCAGAACGGCTTCGTGCGGTCGTACGCGGTCTCGATGTTCGGCGGTGCGGCGCTCATCGTCGCCGCGACCCTGCTGATGAGGGCGGTCTGATACCGATGTCCTTTCCTCTGCTGACAGCCACGGCGGTGCTCCCGGCGATCGGGGCCATCGCCACGGCGGCCGTGCCGGCCAAGCGGCGCACCGCCGCCAAATGGCTCGCGCTGCTCGTCTCGCTCGGCACGCTCGCCCTCGCGATCGTCATCGCGGTCCGCTTCGACCCGGGCGGCGACCGCTACCAGCTCACCGAATCCCGTTCCTGGATCGCCGAGTTCGGGGTCCGCTACGAACTCGGCGTGGACGGCATCGGGGTCGCGCTGATCGCGCTGACCGCCCTGCTGATGCCCTTCATCATCCTCGCGGGCTGGCACGACGCCGACCCGCTGGAGACCGGAAGCAGGCGCTGGCGGCCCACCCAGGGCTTCTTCGCCCTGATCCTGGCCGTCGAGGCGATGGTGATCATCTCCTTCGCGGCCACCGACGTCTTCCTCTTCTACATCTTCTTCGAAGCCATGCTCATCCCGATGTACTTCCTCATCGGCGGCTTCGGGGACCGGGCCCACGAGCACGGCGAGAAGGCGGCCTCGACGCAACGGTCGTACGCCGCGGTGAAGTTCCTGCTCTACAACCTGGCCGGCGGTCTGATCATGCTGGCCGCGGTGATCGGCCTGTACGTGGTCGCCGGGAACTTCAGCCTCCAGGAGATCGCCGCGGCCCGCGCCAACGGCACGCTGGACATGGCGACGAACACCGAACGCTGGCTGTTCCTCGGCTTCTTCTTCGCCTTCGCGGTGAAGGCGCCGCTGTGGCCGCTGCACACCTGGCTGCCCAACGCGATGGGGGAGGCCACCGCGCCGGTCGCCGTCCTCATCACGGCGGTCGTCGACAAGGTCGGCACCTTCGCGATGCTCCGCTTCTGCCTCCAGCTCTTCCCGGAGGCCAGCAAGTGGGCGACGCCCGCGATCCTCGTCCTCGCGCTGATCAGCATCGTCTACGGGGCGCTGCTCGCGGTCGGCCAGCGGGACATGAAGCGCCTGATCGCGTACGCGTCGATCTCGCACTTCGGCTTCATCATCATGGGCATCTTCGCGATGACCAGCCAGGGCCAGTCCGGAGCGACGCTCTACATGGTCAACCACGGCATCTCGACAGCCGCGCTGCTGCTGGTGGCCGGCTTCCTGATCACCCGGCGCGGCTCACGGCTCATCGCCGACTACGGCGGGGTGCAGAAGGTCGCGCCGGTGCTCGCCGGCACCTTCCTGATCGGCGGCCTCGCGACCCTGTCGCTACCGGGACTGGCGCCGTTCGTCAGTGAGTTCCTGGTCCTGGTCGGCACCTTCACGCGGTATCCCGTGATCGGCATCATCGCCACCTTCGGCATCGTGCTCGCCGCGCTCTACGTCCTCGTCCTCTACCAGCGGACGATGACGGGCCCGGTGAAACCGGAGGTCGCCACGATGCCCGACCTCAGGGTGCGCGAGATCGCGGTCGTCGCCCCGCTGGTCGTACTGCTGGTCTTCCTGGGCGTGTATCCGAAGCCCCTGACGGACATCGTCAACCCGGCGGTCGAGAAGACCATGTCCGACGTACAGAAGAAGGACCCCCAGCCCGAGGTGGAGGCGGCCAAGTGAGCGCATCAGCCGTCCACAGCCTGTGGACAACCGCGGCCGACCCGATCTCGAAGATCGACACGCCGAAGATCGAGTACGGACAGCTCTCGCCCACCCTGATCGTCGTCGGCGCGGCGATCATCGGAGTGCTGATCGAGGCCGTGGTGCCGCGCAGGTCGCGGTACCACGTCCAGGTGTTCCTCGCCGCCGTGGCGCTCGTCGCGTCCTTCGCCGCGGTCGTCGCGCTGGCGGCCGGCGGCTACGCCACGACCAAGTCGGGCATCGTCGCCATGGGAGCGATCGCCGTCGACGGCCCCGCCCTCTTCCTCCAGGGCACGATCCTGCTGGCGGCCCTGGTCGGCCTGTTCACCTTCGCCGAGCGCCGCCTCGATCCGGAGGCCCACGGCAACCGCGTCGACTCCTTCGCCGCGCAGGCCGCGTCGGTGCCGGGCAGCGACAGCGAGAAGGCCGCCGTGAAGGCCGGGTTCACCACCACCGAGGTGTTCCCGCTGCTGATGTTCGCCGTCGCCGGCATGCTGGTCTTCCCGGCGGCCAACGACCTGCTGACGCTGTTCATCGCCCTGGAAGTGTTCTCGCTCCCGCTCTACCTGATGTGCGCTCTCGCCCGCCGAAAGCGGCTGATGTCGCAGGAGGCCGCGGTCAAGTACTTCCTGCTGGGAGCCTTCGCGTCCGCGTTCACTCTGTTCGGCATCGCCCTGCTGTACGGATACGCGGGCTCCGTGTCGTACGCCACGATCGCCCAGGTCGTCGACGGCACCGTCCCCGACGTCACACCGGCGCTCGCGGACACCATGGGCAACGACGCGCTGCTGCTGATCGGCGCCGCCATGATCGTCATGGGGCTGCTGTTCAAGGTGGGCGCGGTGCCGTTCCACATGTGGACCCCGGACGTCTACCAGGGCGCGCCGACTCCGGTGACCGGCTTCATGGCGGCCGCCACCAAGGTCGCCGCCTTCGGCGCGCTGCTGCGCATCCTGTACGTGGTGCTGCCCGGCCTGCGCTGGGACTGGCGGCCGGTCATGTGGGGCGTGGCGATCGTCACCATGCTGGGCGGCGCCATCGTCGCGATCACCCAGACCGACATCAAGCGGCTGCTGGCGTACTCCTCGATCGCGCACGCGGGCTTCATCCTCGCGGGTGTCATCGCGGCCACGCCGGACGGGGTGTCGTCCGTCCTGTTCTACCTGGCCGCGTACTCGTTCGTGACGATCGGCGCGTTCGCGGTGGTCACACTGGTGCGCGACGCGGGCGGCGAGGCCACGCACCTGTCCAAGTGGGCCGGTCTCGGCCGCCGTTCGCCGCTGGTCGCGGCCGTGTTCGCGGTGTTCCTGCTGGCGTTCGCGGGCATCCCGCTGACCTCCGGCTTCGCGGGGAAGTTCGCCGTGTTCAAGGCGGCGGCCGAGGGCGGGGCGGCTCCGCTGGTCGTGGTCGGTGTGATCTCGTCCGCGATCGCCGCGTTCTTCTACATCCGCGTCATCGTGCTGATGTTCTTCAGCGAGCCGACGCCGGAAGGACCGACGGTCGCCGTGCCGTCGCCGCTGACGACGACCGCGATCGGCGTCGGTGTGGCGGTCACGCTGGTGCTCGGGGTGGCGCCGCAGTACTTCCTGGACCTGGCGAACCGGGCGGGCGTGTTCGTGCGCTGACCTCCGGCGCCCCGCGCACGGCGGCGGCCCGGTTCCCCTGGGGGAGCCGGGCCGCCGCCGTGTGACGGGGAGAGCCTGTGGACAACCGCCGTGACTGTCGGTGCGTGCCCCTATCGTGGAGGCAGTGGTCGAGGGACGACGTGCGGGGGACATGGCGATGGGTGCGACGGGTGGGATCAGTCAGATGCCGACGGTGACCGAGCCGGCGGGGACCGGTGCGAGCGAGGCGCTGGCCACGCTGCACCGGGTCTTCGGGTACGACGCCTTCCGGGGCGAGCAGGAATCCGTCATCGAGCATGTGGTGGCCGGCGGTGACGCCGTCGTGCTCATGCCGACCGGCGGCGGCAAGTCGCTCTGCTACCAGATCCCCGCCCTGGTCAGACCGGGCACCGGTGTGGTCGTCTCGCCGCTGATCGCGCTGATGCAGGACCAGGTCGACGCGCTGCGGGCGCTCGGCGTGCGGGCCGGGTTCATGAACTCCACCCAGGACTTCGACGAGCGCCGGACGGTGGAGGCGGAGTACCTCGCCGGGGAGCTGGACCTGCTCTACCTCGCCCCCGAGCGGCTGCGCCTCGACTCGACGCTGAACCTGCTCTCGCGCGGCAGGATCGCGGTGTTCGCCATCGACGAGGCGCACTGCGTGTCGCAGTGGGGCCACGACTTCCGTCCCGACTACCTGGCCCTGTCCCTGCTGGGCGAGCGCTGGCCGGACGTCCCGCGGATCGCGCTCACGGCGACGGCCACCGACGCCACCCACCAGGAGATCACCCAGCGTCTGGGCATGCCCTCGGCCCGGCACTTCGTGGCGAGCTTCGACCGGCCCAACATTCAGTACCGGGTCGTGCCGAAGGCGGACCCGAAGAAGCAGCTGCTGGGCTTCCTGCGCGAGGAGCACGCGGGGGACGCGGGCATCGTGTACTGCCTGTCGCGCAAGTCGGTCGAGGCGACGGCGGAGTTCCTCTCGCGCAACGGCGTGGAGGCGGTGCCGTACCACGCGGGCCTGGACGCGGGCACACGCGCGGCCCACCAGTCCCGCTTCCTCCGGGAGGAAGGGCTCGTCGTGGTCGCGACCATCGCCTTCGGCATGGGCATCGACAAGCCCGACGTCCGGTTCGTGGCCCACCTCGACCTGCCGAAGTCCGTGGAGGGCTACTACCAGGAGACGGGCCGCGCCGGCCGGGACGGCCTGCCCTCCACGGCCTGGATGGCGTACGGCCTCAACGACGTCATCCAGCAGCGCAAGCTGATCCAGTCGGGCGAGGGCGACGAGGCGTTCCGGCGGCGGGCGGCCGCGCACCTGGACTCGATGCTGGCGCTGTGCGAGACGGCCCGGTGCCGGCGCGGCCAGCTGCTCGCCTACTTCGGCCAGGACCCCGACGCGTCCGGCTGCGGCAACTGCGACACCTGTCTGACGCCCCCCGAGACCTGGGACGGCACGGTCGCGGCGCAGAAGGTGCTGTCGACGGTGGTGCGGCTGCAGCGCGAGCGGGGCCAGAAGTTCGGGGCCGTGCAGATCGTCGACATCCTGCTGGGCCGGCGTACCGCGAAGGTGATCCAGTTCGACCACGACCAGCTGTCCGTGTTCGGCATCGGCGAGGAGCAGGACGAGGCCGAGTGGCGGGGCGTCGTCCGCCAGCTCCTCGCCCAGGGCCTGCTCGCCGTCGAAGGCGAGTACGGCACGCTCGTGCTCACGGAGGCGAGCGGATCGGTGCTGCGGCGCGAGCGGGAGGTGCCGCTGCGCAAGGAGCCGAAGCGGCCGACGGCCGCCCGTTCGGGGTCGGGTTCCTCGCGCGGGGACCGCAAGGCCAGGGCCGCCGCCGCGGAGCTCCCGGAGCAGCTGGTGCCCGCCTTCGAGGCGCTGCGGGCCTGGCGCGCCGAACAGGCCCGCGAGCAGGGGGTCCCGGCGTATGTGATCTTCCACGACGCGACCCTGCGGGAGATCGTGACGGTGTGGCCGGACTCGGTGCGCGAGCTGGGCACGGTCGGCGGCGTCGGCGAGAAGAAGCTGGCGACGTACGGCGAGGGCGTCCTCGCGACGCTGCGGTCCGCACGCGGGGAGCAGGACGGTCCGGCCGCCGCCGGGGCGGCCGAGTCCGATCCGGGCGCCGACGACTGGTCCGAGCCCGAGCCGGAGGAGCCGGAGGACTGGGACCGGTAGGCAGCCCGGCCCGGCGGGCGCGGCTCCCGCGGGCGGGGCCGGCCCCCGTCAGGCCAGCGCGGTCAGCCCCGGCGCGAACGTGATCAGCAGGGGCAGCAGCGGCACCAGCGTGGCCGCGGTCGTGGTGAGGGCACGGTCGCGGCGGCCCAGCCGGGGCGGCGGCTGGAGGAGCCGGTCGACGCGTTCACCCAGGAGGCGGTGGGTGGAGGCGCAGGAGAGCACACCCCGGTGCTGGTTCAGCTCGATCAGCGCCAGGGCGGTCGTCAGGTGGCCGCAGCGGCGGGACGCCGTGTCGTCGGCGGACAGCTCCACCAGGCGGTGGGTCTGGTCGCAGAAGTGCGCGAACAACGGGATGCGGGGGAAACCGGTGGCCAGTGCGGTGGACAGGTGCAGCAGCCAGTCGTGGTGGGCGCGGGCGTGGCCCCGCTCATGGGTGAGGACGGCGTCGAGCTGGTGGCCGGTGAGGCGGTGCAGGGCGCCCGTGGTGACGATCAGCTGGGGCGGGCTGCCGGGCATCCACCAGGCGTCCGGATACTCGTCCTCCAGGACCAGCAGCGGGCCGCGCGCCGGGCCCAGCCCCGCCGGCAGGTCGGGGGCCCGCTCCCGCAGGTGGGCCCTGGCCAGGCTCCGGCGCCGGCGGGCCTCGACCAGCTCACGGCCCAGCATCGCCGCGGTCCACGCGGCCCCGCAGGCCAGCACCAGGGTCAGGGCGACCGCCCAGACCGGCGCGGCCGACAGGTCGTACGCCTCGGTCACCGACGGCGGCGCCGGGGCGAAGAGCTGGGCCCGCACCGTGCCGAACACGGCGGCGGTGCCCAGGGCGAGTGCCGCCAGGCAGCTCAGCAGGACGGTGGCGACCAGGCACTGCCACACCCAGAGCGCGAGCACGGGTTCGCGTTCGGGCCAGGCGGCCCGGGTCAGCGCCCGGGGGGCCGGTACGGCGGCCGTCAGGCCGAGGACGCTCAGCAGGAGCAGGCAGACGGTCATGCCAGAGGCTCCGGATCCTGGTCAGGGAAGGTGCGCGGGCGGCGGTGCGGGGCGGTGGGCCGCGCACGCCCGTCAGGGTGTGCGTCCCACCGGCAGCCAGTATGACGGTGAGCCGTGCCCGCAGTCAGCGGGAAGGAAGCGGCGATCGGGACGCGGGGGACGGCCGGCCGGCCGCGGGAGTGCCGCGCCCGAGGCCGTGCACCGGCCCCCGGCAGCGGCCGGGCGGCCCGGACGTCCGCGTCATCCGGCGGCGACGCGCCCCGTGACCTCGCCGAGGCCCACCCGCACCCCGCCCGGACCGGGCGCCCACGCGGACAGCGTCACCACATCGCCGTCCTCCAGGAACGTCCGCTTGCCGTCCGGGAGTTCGAGGGGTTCGCGGCCGTTCCAGGTCAGCTCCAGCAGGGAGCCGCGTTCGCGCTCCGCCGGGCCGCTCACCGTGCCGGAGCCGTACAGGTCGCCGGTGCGCAGGGAGGCGCCGTTCACGGTCATGTGGGCGAGCTGCTGGGCGGCCGTCCAGTACATGGTGGAGAAGGGGGGCTCGGAGATCAGGTGCCCGTTGACGGTCACCGAGATCCGCAGGTCGTAGCCGCCGGGCTCGATGTCGGTACCGGAGTCGTCGAGGTACGGCAGCAGGGGGTGGGTGCGCCGCGGCGGGGCGACCCGCGCGTCCTCCAGCGCGTCCAGCGGGGTGATCCAGGCCGACACCGACGTGGTGAACGACTTGCCGAGGAAGGGGCCGAGGGGGACGTACTCCCAGGCCTGCACGTCGCGCGCGGACCAGTCGTTGAGCAGGCACAGACCGAAGACGTGCTCCCGGAAGTCACCGAGGGCCACCGGTTCGCCCATCGCCGAGGGGGCGCCGACCACGAAGCCGACCTCGGCCTCGATGTCCAGGCGGACCGACGGGCCGAAGACCGGCGCCGGGTCGGTGGGCGCCTTGCGCTGGCCGGACGGGCGGACGACGTCGGTGCCGGAGACCACGACGGTGCCGGAGCGGCCGTGGTAACCGATCGGCAGATGCTTCCAGTTGGGGGTGAGGGAGTCCTCGGCGTCGGGGCGGAAGATGCGTCCGACGTTGCGGGCGTGGTTCTCGGAGGCGTAGAAGTCGACGTAGTCCGCGACCTCGAAGGGCAGGTGCAGGGCCACCGAGGACAGCGGGTGGAGGAAGTCCTGGACGGCCTCCTGGTGCGCCGGGACCGTCACCCAAGCCGTCAGCGCGCGGCGCACGTCCGACCAGGTGGTGCGGCCCGCGGCGAGCAGCGGGTTCAGGGAGTCGCGCGCGAGCAGCGGGGCGTAGGGGGAGCCGAGCGCACGGGCGGCCCCGCCCGCGTCGAGGACGTGGTCACCGAGCCGGACGCCGACCCTCCGCGCGGAGTCCGCGCCCGGGAGGGAGAAGACGCCGTACGGAAGGTTGTGCGTGCCGAAGGGGTCGCCCTCGGGGAGATCGAAGGGGGGCATGGGGTGCTGCCTCACTCTCTTACGCTCCGTATGCCATGTGGTCTGGCCACACGTTACGGGTGAGGTGCCGGTCTTGGGCAGTGCGGATCCCGCGTCGCGCGAACCGCCGAACCGCCAGGTCACCAGGCGGGACGGCCGGTGGACGGATCGCCCGCGCGCCGCGCCGCCCGGCACGGGCGGGAACTCGGGCCGCTCGGGGCGGAGCGACGGGGCATGGAGACAGATCATGAAGAAAGGGAGGAGACCCGGGCGCCTCTCCTCACCCGCTTCTTCACCGTCGCGGTGCGCCGCGGCGGCACCTCCGCCGGCGAACACACGGGTACGACCTGGGGAGCGACTTCGGTGAAACAGGCAAAGACGGACGGCAGTTGTGCGCGGAACGACACAACTGGAACCGGAACAGCTGTCAACACATGTGAACCCGGCAGCCGTCCGGTTCACATCGAGTCGAGGGGGCGTCCTGTCCGTATTCTCTGATCATGGCCCCACCCCTTGCATATTCACTGATCGCCACTGACCTGGACGGGACGCTGCTCCGAGGCGACGACACACTCTCCGACCGGTCACTCCACGCGCTCGCCCGAGCGGCGGACGCCGGCGCCCGGCACCTCGTCGTGACCGGAAGGCCGGCGCCCAGAGTGCGGCCGCTGCTCGACGCCATGGGCAGCACGGGGCTCGCGGTCTGCGGACAGGGCGCGCAGGTGTACGACGCCGGCGCGGACCGTCTGCTGTGGTCCATCACCCTGGACCGGGAACTGGCGGAGACCGCGCTGGGCAAGATCGAGGCGGAGGTCGGGGAGGTGTACGCGGCCGTCGACCAGGACGGCGTCGACGGGCTGACGCTCATCGAGCCGGGCTATCTGATGCCGCACCCCACCCTGCCCGCCTTCCGCGTCGGCCGCCGCGACGACCTCTGGTGCGAGCCGATCAGCAAGGTGCTGCTGCGCCATCCCACGCTGTCCGACGACGAGTTGGCGGCGACGGCGCGCGCGGTGGTCGGCTCCCTGGCGACCGTCACCATGTCGGGACCCGGCACCGTCGAACTCCAGCCGTGCGGCATCACCAAGGCGACCGGTCTCGCGCTCGCCGCCGAGCATCTCGGACTCGGCGCGCACGAGACGATCGCCTTCGGCGACATGCCCAACGACATCCCGATGTTCGACTGGGCCGCCCGCGGTGTGGCCATGGCCAACGCCCACCCCGAACTCAAGGCGGTCGCCGACGCGATCACCCTCTCGAACGAGGACGACGGCATCGCCGTCGTCCTCGAACAACTGCTGGCGGACAGCCTGCTCGGCGTTCCGGCCGAGGGGGCGCTCAACCCGTAGGCGCCCCCCGTAGGCACCGGCCGTCCGGACGGGCCTCCCCCGTCCGGACCGACCGGGGGGCGACCCGCCCGGTCCGGGGGAGTGCGGCCTAGTAGGGGCCGTTCACGTTGTCGATCGAGCCGTAGCGCGCGGCCGCGTAGTTGGCCGCGGCCGTGATGTTCGCGACCGGGTCGAACGGGTCGTACGCCGTCCCGGCCACGTGGTACGTCGCGAAGGTCGGGTCGATGACCTGGAGCAGGCCCTTGGAGGGGGTGCCCGCCACGGCGTTGGAGTCCCAGTTGTTGATGGCGGCCGGGTTGCCGGACGACTCCCGCATGATGTTGCGGTAGAGGCCGTCGTACGACCCCGGAATCCCCTTCTGCCGCATGATGTCCAGCGCCTCGCGGATCCAGCCGTCGAGGTTGTTGGCGTACGTCCTGGCGGACGCCTGGGTCGCCTGGGCGACCGCGGACTTCTTCGCGGGGGCGACCGCGGGGTCGGCCGTCTTGGCCGGCTGGCCCGCCCCGGCCGTCCGGACCGTCAGGTCCAGGCCCGTGCGGATCAGGCGCGGGTCGTCGCCGACGGCCTTGCGGTTGTCCTTGTAGAGCTGCCGCCAGCCGCCCTGGGCGTCGTAGCGGTCGGCGATGCCGTAGAGCGTGTCGCCCTTCTTCGTCGTGTACGTGACGGACTTGACCTTGGCCACCGCGGGGGCCTTGGCCGGCTCCGCCGCGGTCGCGGTGGCCGCGCCCAGCAGCGGGAGCGCGAGGGCGGCGGTACCGGTTCCGGCGGCGATGACTCGTCGGGTGAGCGGGCTGAAGCTGGTGCGGCGGTGCTTGCCTCGGGGCATGGCGCTGTTCCTCTCCGGCGCCTGCGAGGTGAGCTGTCGGGTTCGGGCGGGAGATGCCCGGCCGCGCCGTCAGGGAGACGGCACGACTTCACCCCTAGCCGGCCCGGGGCGCCATCAAGGCGTCCGGTCCGGCGACTTACCTGGTTCCCCCGCTCCTGCCGTGCGTGTGAGTTGCGTAGGTGGATGACGCGAGCGGCGGCAGGATTAGGCGTCCGCTCGACTGAGCGGGAACGTATGCGAGAGCACATGCCCGGAACAAGTGCTGAAGTCACCTGACGTGCTAGTTGACCATGGTCCGAGGGTTTTGGGGTGCTTGATCCTTTGCGGTTGCCAACGTTCAACTCGCGTACGGGGGGCGGGGTGACGGGGGTGCGCCGCGCCCGCTGTGCACTGAGGGTGTGAAGGGGTCCGCGTGACCCAACTCACGAGGGAGCGTAAGTACCGCAAATCGGGCAATGAATCCAACTCACCCTTAATCGCCGGACCATGGGGTCCGATTTGGTCGTTTGGGAGTGATGCGCACCCTTCGTCTCCAGGGGGAGGGTGGAGGCGGCGAGTGCCGGAACCCTCCGCGCGGCGCGCGTCGTTGTGCTGGTGATCGCCCGCGGTGGCGCGCGGGTGGGGGCGGTGGGGGTGGTGACCGGTGCGGCGTGCGGGCCGTGGGTGGCGGGGAGTTGAGGGTGCGTCGGTGGACTCGCTCGGCCGAAGGAGGGCATGCGGAGGGGTGTGTGCGGGGGCGCCAGGGGTGCGGTCGGCGGGGCGCGGCGCCGGACGGCCGGGGCGGACCTGGGTGCGGATTCGCGGCCCCCGCCCGGGGCGGGGAGCCGGGGGGGTGGGAAGGGTGCCCGCGCATGATTCCGGGGCGCGCGTCGGCGGGCGCGAGCCCGCGGGCCGAGGGGGGGTGAGGGGGGGGTGAGGGGGTCGTGTGGGGCGGCAGGGGGGGCCATGCCCGGTTCGACGGAGGGGGTGATGCAGGTGAAAAGGGAACGAATGGGAATTCGAATCTGAGGGTTTTTCTGGAGATAGGGCGCTACTTCCTGATAAGTGGATCGATATACATCCTTATCAGGTGATCGAAAACATACCGGCAGTGATCCGATACCGCCCGTGGTGGACGGGTGGGCGGCATCGGTGATCGAAACGTGACCGGATACGCTGACTTGATTGAGGGCAGCGACCTATCGACAAACCGCGTAACCGCCAGCAGACACCAGCAGACAGGAGACCCCTCGTGACCGTCGTCGGGCCGTTCGGGCTGAGCGTGCGGGACCAGGCTCTGGAAGCCGATGTCCAGGCCGGATTGACGGCTGTCGAGGAGGGACTGCTCGAAGCCACCAAAAGCGAGGTCCCCTTCATCACCGAGGCCGCCCAGCACCTGGTCAGGGCGGGTGGCAAGCGGTTCCGGCCGCTGCTCGTGATGCTCGCCGCCCAGTTCGGGGACCCGTACGCGCCGGGCATCGTCCCGTCGGCGGTGGTGGTGGAGCTGACCCATCTGGCGACGCTGTACCACGACGACGTGATGGACGAGGCCGCGGTCCGCCGGGGCGTCGACAGCGCGAACACCCGCTGGGGGAACTCCGTCGCCGTCCTGACCGGTGACTTCCTCTTCGCCCGCGCCTCCCACATCCTGGCCGACCTCGGGCCCGAGGCGGTACGGGTGCAGGCCGAGGCGTTCGAGCGGCTGGTCACCGGGCAGATCCTGGAGACCGCCGGACCGCAGGACGGCCGGGACCCGGTGGAGCACTACCTCGACGTGCTCAGCGGCAAGACCAGCTCCCTGGTGGCCGTGTCCTGCCGGTTCGGGGCGATGATGTCGGGTGCCGACGAGACCGTGGTGGACGTCCTGACCCAGTACGGCGAACGCCTGGGCGTCGCCTTCCAGCTCGCGGACGACGTACTGGACATCGCGAGCGACTCGCACGAGTCCGGCAAGACCCCGGGGACCGATCTGCGGGAGGGCATCCCGACCCTGCCGGTGCTGCGGCTGCGGGAGCGGGCCGCGCGGCTCGGACTCGCCGAGGACATCGCGCTGTGCGAGCTGCTGGACTCCGACCTGAGCGACGACGCCCGGCACGCCGAGGCGCTGGCCGCGCTGCGGGCGCACCCCGCGCTGGAGCAGGCCCGCCGGGACACCGTGCGCTACGCCGAGGAGGCGCGGGCCGCGCTGGCGCCGCTGCGGGACGTGGACGCCAAGGCCGCCCTCATGGAGCTGTGCGACGCGGTGGTCCACCGGGCGGGGTGATCCTCGGGCCGGCCCGCGAACCCGGTGGTCCACCGGGCCGGGCGGCCCCGGTGACACTGGGCGCCGGGTGGCGTGGCGGGTCGGCGCACCGGGCCGGATGGCGTGGCCGGGAGGCGCACCGGGCCGGGGCGACTTCGGCCGCGCGCCGCGACAGCCGTACCGGTCGCGTCGGCCGTACCGGCTGTACGGCCCCCCATCGCGTTCCCAACACCGCGTCCCCCACCGCGTCCCAACACCGCGCGTCCCAACACCGCGTTCCAACACCGCGAGGCCCGCGCCGAGTTCGTGCCTCCCCCGGCCCGCACGGCGGCCTCCTGACCCGGACCCCTACGGGTCGGGGCGCGCACAACCGCCGTGTGTCATACCGCAGGCGTACGTGGAGTTGCCTCCGCAGGCTGACGAATCTTCCTGGCGTATTTGGTCAGATGGATAACACGACATCACCACTCCTCACCGATTCGGGTGAGAATGGCGGCTCAGGGGTGGACGAGTGCGCGGGGCCAGACCCGCGGACGAGGAACCGAGACGGACGGCCGCCGCCGACGACGGAGGTAAGGCACACATGGCACCGTACGAATCCGACGACAGGACGACCGCCGGGGAGGGCGACGACCTGCGTGCGGGGCGTCGCAAGGCCGCGCGGTACGTGGTCCCGGCCGCGGTGGTGGGCGTCGCGGCGGCGACCATCGGGCTGGTCCCGGCGATCGCCGACTCCGGCGACCCCGATCTGCCGGAGATCACCGCGCAGCAGCTCATCGAGAAGATCGCGAAGTCGGACGTACAGCAGCTGTCCGGCACGTTCAAGATCACGACGGATCTGGGGCTGCCCGACCTGGGCGGGCTGGCGTCCGGCTTCGCCTCCGGCGCCATGGGCTCGGGCTCCGGCGCGGGTGACGGCTCGTCCGCCGACCCCACGGCCAAGCTCACCCAGCTGGCGTCCGGCACCAACACCCTGCGCGTCGCCGTCGACGGCGAGGAGAAGCAGAAGCTCTCCCTGCTTCAGGACGCGTCGGAGTACAGCCTCATCCACAACGGCAAGGACATCTGGGGCTACGACAGCAAGACCAACGAGGTCTACCGCGGCACCACCGACGAGGGGCCGGGCGCCAAGGGCGGGGCCGAGAAGGCCCCGGCGACGCCGAAGGAGTTCACCGACCAGGCCCTGAAGGCGGTCGACGACACCACGTCCGTCACCGTCGACGGCACCGCGCAGGTCGCGGGCCGCGACGCCTACCGGCTGCTCATCAAGCCGAAGCAGTCCGGGACCACGGTCGGCGCGATCACCGTGGCCGTGGACGCCGAGACGGGCATGCCGCTGAAGTTCACCCTGACCCCGACCTCCGGCGGCGCGGCCGTGGTCGACGCCGGCTTCACCAAGGTCAGCTTCGCCAAGCCGGACGCCTCCACCTTCGCCTTCACCCCGCCCAAGGGCGCCAAGATCACCGAGGACGGCGACCAGGACGGGGCGGCGGCCGAGAAGCCCGGCGGTCCCCCGTCCGGGGGCCCCAAGTCCGGCAGCCCCAAGTCCGGCGGCCCTGGGTCCGGGGACGCCCTCCGCGAGAAGTTCGAGAAGGAGCGCGGCGGCGCGGCGGCCGAGGGCAAGGGTCTCGCGGCCGGCCCCGAGGTCATCGGCAAGGGCTGGAACTCCGTGGCGGTCCTGGACACCGGCGGCGAGGGCGTGCCGTCCGGCGCCGAGGCCGGCGGCGGCCAGCTGGGCGGCTTCCTGGACTCCCTCGGCGACAAGGCCACCGGCAAGTTCGGCTCGGGGACGGTCTTCAAGACCCGTCTGATCAACGCCCTGGTCACGGACGACGGCAAGGTCTACGTCGGCGCGGTCGACAAGGCCACCCTCGTGAAGGCCGCCGACTCGGCGAAGTAGCACGCGCGATCCACGGTCGCCGCAGGCGCACCACGAGTGGAAGAACCCGAAGAACCCGAAGAACCCGAGGAACCCGAGGAACCCGAGAAGTCCGAGGAGCCCATGGAGGAACGGCCCGCCGCGGAGGCAGGCGCGGTGATCGTCACCCGCGCGCTCACCAAGCGCTACCGCGGCGGGCAGCTCGCCGTGGACGGCCTCGACCTGACCGTCCCGGCGGGCAGCGTCTTCGGCTTCCTCGGGCCCAACGGCTCCGGCAAGACCACCACCATCCGCATGCTGATGGGGCTCATCGAGCCCACCTCCGGCAGCGCGCGCGTCCTCGGGCACCCCGTGCCCCGGGGCGCGCGCGCCGTGCTGCCGCGGGTCGGCGCGCTCATCGAGGGGCCCGCCCTGTACGGCTTCCTCACCGGGCGCGACAACCTCCTGCGCTACGACGCGGCCGACCCGACCGCCGACCCGCGCACCCGGCGCACCCGGGTCGCCGACGCGCTGGAGCGGGTGGGCCTGGCCGCCGCCGCGGGCAGGAAGGCCAAGGCGTACTCGCTCGGCATGAAACAGCGGCTGGGGCTGGCGGCCGCGCTGCTCCAGCCGCGCGCCCTGCTCGTGCTGGACGAGCCGACCAACGGCCTCGACCCGCAGGGCATGCGCGAGATCCGTTCGCTGATCAGGGAGTTGGCGTCGGACGGCACGACCGTCTTCCTCTCCTCCCACCTCCTCGACGAGATCGAGCAGGTCTGCACCCATGTGGCCGTGATGGCGCGGGGCAGGCTGCTCACCCAGGGCCCGGTGGCCGAACTGGCTGCCGGGACCCGCGGCCGGCTGGTCGTGACCACGCCGGACACCGCCGACGCGGCCCGGGTGCTGAAGGAGCAGGGCGCCGGCGACATCGCCGTCGCCGACGGCGACCGGGTGGACGCCGAGCCGCCGGACCGCGACCTCGCCGAGGTCAGCGCGGCCCTGGTACGGGCGGGTGTCCGCGTCCGGGGCTTCGCGGTCGAACGGGCCTCCCTGGAGGACGCGTTCGTGGCGCTCACGGGGGAGGGATTCGATGTCGCGGGCTGAACCCGGCGTACGGCCCGGAGCGGGACACGGGGAAGCCGGCGCGCGACCGGCGGCCGAGGCGGGAGCTGATGCGGGGCCGCGGGCGTCCGGACCCGTCGGCACGGTCGCCGGGCCGCCCCGCGGGCCCGGACCGCTGTGGACCCTCGGCCTCTTCCGCAGCGAACTGCTGACGACGTTCCGGCGCTGGCGCACCCTCGCGCTGCTCGGTGTGCTCGCCGCCGTGCCGGTCCTGGTCGGGATCGCCGTGCGGATCGAGACCGGCGACGGGCCCGCGGGCGGCGGCGGGCACGGCGACGGACCGGCGTTCATCTCGCAGATCACCAACAACGGGCTGTTCCTGGTCTTCACGGCCCTGGCCGCGACCCTGCCGTTCTTCCTGCCGATGGCGATCGGCGTCGTCGCGGGGGACGCGATCGCGGGCGAGGCGAGCGCGGGCACCCTGCGCTACCTCCTGGTCGCGCCCGCGGGCCGTACCCGCCTGCTCCTCACCAAGTACGCGACCACGACGGCCTTCTGCCTGGTGGCGACCCTCGTGGTCGCGGTCTCCGCGCTGACCACGGGAGCGCTGCTGTTCCCGCTGGGTGAGCTGACCACCATCTCCGGCACCCGCATCGGCTTCGGCGAAGGGCTCCTCAGAGCGCTGCTGATCGCCCTGGTCGTCGCCGCCTCCCTGATCGGGGTGGCGGCCCTCGGGCTGTTCGTCTCGACGCTGACCAACAGCGGCATCGCGGCCATGGCGACGACCGTCGGCCTGCTGATCACCGTGCAGATCCTCGACCAGATCCCCCAGCTCCAGGCGATCCAGCCGTACTTCTTCTCCCACTACTGGCTGTCCTTCGCCGACCTCATGCGCGACCCGGTGTACTGGGACGACCTGCTGAGGAACCTCGGTATCCAGGCCGTCTACGCGGCCGTGTTCGGCTCCGCGGCCTGGGCGAGGTTCACGACGAGGGACGTCACGGCCTGACCGGTCACCGGACCGCCCCTTGCGCCGCCTGCGCCACCGCGAGCAGCAGGGACTCCTCGCCGTGCGCCGCGACGAGTTGGAGGCCGACCGGGCATCCGTCCGGGCCGGGCCCCGCGGGGACGCTGATCGCCGGATGGCCGCTCAGGTTGAACGCCCAGGTGAGGGCGGTGGAATAGCGCTCCCCGGGACCCTCGTGGCCGTGCGGGGGGACGGGGGCGGTCGGCGTCAGCAGCAACCGCGCCTGGCCGAAGAGGGCCGCCAGACGGCGGTCGTTGGCCTCCCGGACGCGCCCGGCGCCGGGGAAGGGACCCGCGTCCGGACTCCGCAGCGCGAGCCAGGCGGGGGCCGGGTCGTCGAGGCGCAGCGGCGTCCGGGGCCGGACCAGGCGCAGCACACCGGTCTCGGCGAGGCGCACGGCCGCCGTGTGCGCGACGGCGACGACGGCCGGGTCGGGGGAGTCGAAGCCGAGGTCGGACGACCAGACGGCGGGGAGCGCGCCACCGCCGCGGCGGTGCGCCGCGCCATCGGCCGGCGCGTCCCCCGACAGCACCGCCCAGGACACCGCGGCGTCCCGCGCGCACCGCGCGAGCAGACCCGGCGCCGCCAGGCCCGTACGGTCCGGCGACGGCAGCCGCCCGTTGCCCGCCTTCAGTCCGACGACCCCGCACCAGGCCGCGGGGATCCGTACCGACCCGGCGCCGTCGCTCCCGGTCGCCAGCGGCACCAGCCCCGCCGCCACGGCCGCCGCCGAACCGGCCGAGGAGCCGCCCGGGGTGCGGTCCGCACGCCACGGGTTGGCCGTGGGGCCGAACCGCCCGAGTCCCCAGGTCTGCCAGGGAGTTCCCGGCCCCGGGACGGAGGTCGCCCCGACCGGGACGCATCCCGCCGCGAGCAGCGGGCCCGCCGAGCGCAGTCCGTGCCGCCCCTTCACCCCGAGCGGCACCCCGGCCAGCGGCGGGCGCTCGCCCGCGCCGATCCGCGCGTCCACCTCGCCGGCCCGGCGCAGCGCCTCCTCGCCCCACACCTCGGCGAAGGCGGACAGGGCCGGGTCCAGCCGCTCGATCCGTTCGAGCGTCCGCGCGACGACGTCGACCGCGCGCACCGCCCCGGACCGCACCGCGGAGGCGATCCGTACGGCCGTGAGCGAGGCGGGCGGGGCGGTGGGCAGGTGCGCGGGCCGCACCCCGCCCCGGCCGCTCAGCGCACACGCCCCGTCAGCCGTGCCAGCGCCCGCGCCTGACCGGGCGGTGGCCCGTCGAGTTCGCCCAGCCGCCACGCGGGCACCCACGGCACCCGGTACACGTCGATGACCGACTCGATCACCCTCACCCGCTCGGCGAGCGGTCGCGGCAGCCGTCCCGGCGCGTCCGCGACCAGGACCACGGCGTCGAGGTCCAGCCCGTGCGGCGCCCGCCCGAGCCGGAAGACCTCCAGGGCGCCGAGGGCCGCCGCCAGCCCCGAGGCGTGCGTACGGGCGACGAGGAGCACCGAGCGCGGTGCGGCAGGACCCGGCCAGGCGGCACCGCAGTCCCGGCCGCCGTAGACCGCGGCGAGGGTGGAGGCACCGGCTCCGCCGTGCACACCGACCCACGAGAAGCGCCGGGGGGCGAAGGAGGCGGCGGCGGGCGGTGGTTGCCCGACCGGCGCGACCGGGCCCCGCACCCAGATCTCCGGGCCCGGCTCCGAGGGGCCCCGCTGTAGCTGCATGTCGGTGCCCATGCCCGCACTCCCTCCCGGTCACGCCAGAAGACCCGTGGTCACGCATGACGGTGCCCGGACGCGGCACAAGCTCCTGGAACGAGTCTGTGACGCCACGGTGACGCCCGCGCCGCGCGCGGCCGGAGAGACTCGACGGTACGTGGACGACGTGTCCGACCCGTACGACCGGGACGTGACGGCGGGGGAAGCGGAACCCGGCGGCGGAAGGGAGCACCATGGAGCCCGACCGCGCGTCGGCGAAGTGCCCGACGCACGTGAGTGAGGGAACCATGTCTCGACTGAGCCGCGCCATGAAGCGGGAACAGAAGCGTGCCGCGGCCGCCGGGGTCTCCGAGGCGGCACCGATCGACGTACGCGTCCCCGCGGGCGGCGCGGGCCACGCCTCGATCGGCGGCGTGCCCGTCACCGTGGGCCCGGGGGAGGAGGTCCACCACGCCGTCCTGACGCACCTCCAGCGCATCGCCGTCGCCGGCGGCCGTCCGGTCCTCGCCCTGGTCCACGACGAGCGCATCGGCTACGTCGTGCCGCTGCGGGTGGAGCAGGACGGCTCCAGCAGCTACACCGCCGAGCCCGTACGCACCGCCCCGGCGCCCCCGCCCACCACCGGACCCGCCGGACCCGCCGGACCCACCAGACCCGCTGGCCCCGTCGGCCTCGCTGAACCCACCGGACCCACCGGACCCGCCGGACCCGTCGGCCTCGCTGAACCCGCGCGCCCCGCGCAGGGGTCGGCGGATCACGCGCCCGCCCCGCGCCCCGCCTCCCCGGCAGCGGCCGGTACCGCGCCGCCCGCGCCGCCGTCCGCCGCGCCCGGCGGCACCGTATGGCCGTCCGCCGCCGAGTCCGCTCGCCCGTCCTCCGGTCCTGGTGAACCCGTCTGGCCTTCGGCGCCGTCCACCGCGTCCACCGCGTCCGGCGAGGCCGGGGAGTCCCAGGAGCCCGGTGACGCCGTCTGGCCGGCCGCCGGCCCCGGTGCGTCCGAGGAGCGGGCGGACGCCGGCCCGGAGCCGTACCGGGACGCCGTCACGCAGGTGCTGCGGCCGCTGCCGCGCGGCGGTGCCGGTCAGGACGCCGGCGACGCGCTGGACGGCCCACCCACCTTCCGGCTGCGCCCGATCCCCACGGGTGGCGGGCCGGCGCGGGTGCCGGGCACGGTCGCGCCGCCGCTCGGGGTGTTCGGGCCGCCGCCGTCGATGGGCGGGGCCGCGGGTGCCCTTCCGGCCGACCGGCCCGCCTCTCCGGGCCCCGACTCCGAGCCCGACCCGCCCCGGGGGTTCGACGCCGTCGCCGAAGCCGTCCTGGGCGACCCGCCCGAGGGCGCCGTACCCGGCACCTCGCCCTTCGCGGGCCCGCTGGAGCGGATCCACGAGGCCGTGCGGGCGGGGCGCACGGAGGAGGCGGCGCCGCTCGTCCGGCAGACCGTGGCGCAGGCGTCCGCCGTACTGGGCCCGGAGCACCCCGAGGTGCTGCGGATGCGGGAACTCGCCGCGTACATCGCCTACTTGGGAGGCGAACCGGAGCGGGCCTTCGCGCTGTGCCTGGCGGCGGCGTGGGCCTACCACCGGGCCGCGGACGCGGAGGCGGCCTACAGCGGGCTGCACGGCGCGGCCACGGCCTGGCGTGCCGTGCGCAACCCGGCCCAGGGGCTGGACCTGGGCCGGGAGCTGCTCGCGCTCTGGGACGAACTGGTGGCCGGGGGCGGCCCGGCCGCCCGGGACCCCGAGGAACTGGAGTCGGCCCGCGCCCGCATGGACCGCCTCACCGCCCGCGCCGCCGCGACGGACGCACCGCCCGCCGGCACCACGGGCTGACCACCGGCCGGCACCACGGGCTGACCACCGGCCGGCACCACGGGCTGACCACCGGCCGGCACCACGGGCTGACCACCGGCCGGCACCACGGGCTGACCACCGGCCGGCACCACGGGCTGACCACCGGCCGGCACCACGGGCTGACCACCGGCCGGCACCACGGGCTGACCACCGGCCGGCACCACCCGGCACCACCCGGCACCACCCGGCATCACCCGGCATCACCCGGCATCACCGGCTGACGACCTCCAGTCGGTCGCTGGACGGGGGCCGGTCGGCGGTCGGCGGTCGGCGGTCGGCGGTCGGCGGCCGGTGGACGGGGCGCGCGCTACTGCGACAGCGTCCAGACCGCGTACGCGACCGCGTCGCTGTTGCGGTCGAGCGCCGTGTCGTTGATGTTGGACGCCGTGTCGCAGGAGGAGTGGTAGCAGCGGTCGAAGGACTGCCCCGCCGTACCGCCCCACTTGGCCGCCTGCGCCGCGGTCTTGGTCCGGCTCGCCCCGGTGAACAGCCCGCCCACCGGCACGCCCGCGCTCTTGAACGGCGCGTGGTCGGAGCGGCCGTCGCCCTCGGTCTCGATCTCGGTCGCGACGCCGAGACCGGCGTAGTAGTCCTTGAAGGTCTTCTCGATCGCCGGGTCGTCGTCGTACACGAAGTAGCCCGGGTTGGGGGAGCCGATCATGTCGAAGTTGAGATAGCCGCTGATCTTCGCGCGGTTGGCGGAGGAGAGGCCGTTCACGTAGGCGCGCGAGCCGAGCAGGCCCAGTTCCTCCGCGCCCCACCACGCGAACCGCAGGTGCTTGGTGGGCTGGTAACCGGACCGCGCCACGGCGAGCGCGGTCTCCAGGACCGCCGACGAGCCGGAGCCGTTGTCGTTGATGCCGGGACCGGAGGAGATGCCGTCGAGGTGGCTGCCGGCCATGACGACCTTGTTGGGGTCGCCGCCCGGCCAGTCGGCGATGAGGTTGTACCCGGTGCGGCCGGACGCCGTGAACTGCTGGACGGCCGTGGTGTAACCGGCCGCGTCCAGCTTGGCCTTCACGTAGTCGAGGGAGGCCCGGTAACCGGTACGGCCGTGGCCGCGGTTGCCGCCGTTGGCACTGGCGATGGACTGGAGCTGGGAGAGGTGGGCCTTCACATTGGCCACGGGGATGTCGGGCGCGGCGGCCAGGGCCGGCGATCCGGGCGCCGCGCCGGCCGTCGATCCGCTGGACAGGAGCGTGACGGTGGCTATCACGGCGGCCGCCGACGCGCGCCAGGAGGCGGGGAGCTTCATGTGGGGGGCTCCGAATTCCTTGGGAATCACAGGGATTCCACAGTGAATGGGTGCCTGGATGGTGAAGGCGGGACTGACTCTCCGTCAAGAGCGGTATCCGGTCAGGTTCGGTCAGGATTGTTCGCATAGCGGGCACGTTGTGAAAGCAGCCGGTCAGCGGGCCGTCCGCCCCCTCACGCGGGACGCGTCCTGGCGACATCGAGCCGGGAGAGGCCGACGACGCCCGCCCTCACCACACGCGGGACGCGCACTCAGTGCACGCAGAACTCGTTGCCCTCCGGATCCGTCATCACGGCCCACTCCCCGGACGGCTCGCTCACCCGCCGCGCCACGCGCGCGCCGAGCCCCGCCAGACGTGCGATCTCCGCCTCGCGCTCCCCGGGCGCCGCGTGCACGTCGAGATGCAGCCGGTTCTTCACCGTCTTCTCCTCCGGCACGCGCTGGAACAGCAGCCGCCGCCCCAGCCCGGTCCCGCTGTCCTCGTCGTACGGGTCGTCCGGATGCCGTACGGCCACCAGGTCCCGGAAGGCGAGCCGCGCGTGGAACTCCACGACGGCCTCCCGGGGCAGTGCGCCCAGCTCCAGCAGCCGCTCGATCAGCGCGTTGTTGTCCTCGATCTCGTAGTGCAGCGCGGCGCCCCAGAAGTCCGCCTGGGACCGGGGATCGGCGCAGTCGACGACGACCTTCCAGTGGAGGGGCGCCGGCCTGCTCGCGGAGTCCTGTGTCATGCGACCACTCATAGGGGGTCGCCGGGCGCGGCGGCAACGTGAATCGCCGGTTCCGGGCGCCGGGCCGCCCGGGGGCCGCAGCGGCACCCGCGGACCCCGGTCGGCGGTCCGCCGCCGTACGTCCCCCGGCCCGCTCCGCGGTCACACCGGAGCGGGCCGGGCGCACCGCCCGCTCAGGCGTCCACAGCGGCGGCGGACGCCGGCTTCCCGGCCCTCGGCACGCTGATCGCGGCCACCCTGGCCCGCCGCGCCGCGCGCCACGCGTCCGCCGTGAGCAGCGACAGCGCCAGCCACACCAGGGCGAACCCGGCCCAGCGCTCGGCGGGCATGGCCTCCTTGAAGTACAGGACACCGAGCAGGAACTGGAAGACCGGTGCCATGTACTGCAACAGCCCCAGCGTCGACAGCGGCACCCGGATCGCGGCCGCGCCGAAGCAGACGAGCGGCAGCGCGGTGACGACACCGGTCGCCGCGAGCAGCGCCGCGTGCCCGGCGCCCTGCGTGGTGAAGGTCGACTCGCCCCGGCTCGACAGCCAGACCAGATAGGCGACGGCCGGCAGGAACTGGATCGCCGTCTCCGCCGCCAGCGACTCCACCCCGCCGAGGTTCACCTTCTTCTTCACGAGCCCGTACGTGGCGAACGAGAAGGCGAGGGTGAGGGAGACCCACGGCGGCTGCCCGTAGCCGACCGTCAGCACGACCACGGCCGCGAGGCCGATCCCGACCGCCGCCCACTGCACCGGCCGCAGCCGCTCCTTGAGCAGCAGCACGCCCATGGCGATCGTGACCAGCGGGTTGATGAAGTAGCCGAGCGCGGCCTCGACGACCCGGCCCGAGTTCACGGACCAGATGTACACGCCCCAGTTGACGGTGATCACGGCGGCGGCCACGGCGATGAGCGCCAGCCGCCGGGGCTGCCGCAGCAGCTCACCCGCCCAGGCCCAGCGCCGTACGAACAGCAGCGCCGCCGCGACGAAGACGAGGGACCACGCCATCCGGTTGGCGAGGATCTCCCCCGCGCCGGCCGGCTTGAGCAGCGGCCAGAACAGCGGGACCAGTCCCCACATGCCATAGGCCGCGAAGCCGTTCAGCAGTCCTATGTGCCGCTCACCCCTGGACCTGTCGCGCACGGCCCCTCCTTCACGCCCTCACCCGGCCGCGCCCCTGCGGCGACCGGGACGAAGGTAACGCCGAAGAGCCCCGCCTGTCATGCCCGTATCGCCATACGGTCATGACAGGCGGGGTGGGGTGGCTCTGCGCCGGTCAGGCCGCCTTGAGTGCCGCAGCCACCGCGTCGGCGAGCGGGGTCGTGGGGCGGCCCGCGAGCCGCGACAGGTCGCCGCTGTCGACCACGAGTTCGCCCTCGGCGATGGAGGCGTCCACGCCCGCGAGGATCACGGCGAACGCCTCGGGCACTCCGGCCCCCGTCAGGATTCCGGTGAGCTCCCGCGCGGAGACGGGGTGCTCGGCGATGTCCCGCCCGGTCTGCCGGCTCAGCTCCGCCGCGTACTCGCCGAAGCTCCAGGCGGCGTCACCGCCCAGTTCGTACGTCCTGCCCTCGTGCCCCTCGCCGGTCAGCACCGCGACGGCGGCGGCCGCGTAGTCGGCCCGCGAGGCGGAGGAGACCCGGCCGGCTCCCGCGGCATGGGTGACCGCGCCGTGGGCGAGGACCGGCGCGAGGTTCTCCGTGTAGTTCTCGTGGTACCAGCCGTTGCGCAGCAGCACGTACGGCACGCCGGACTCGGTCAGCACGGCCTCGGTGCCCCGGTGGTCGTCGGCGAGGGCGGCGGTCAGGCTGCCGGGCGCGCTGGTGTAGGCGAGCAGGGCGACTCCGGCGGCCGCGGCGGCGTCGATGACGGCCTTGTGCTGGCCGACCCGGTCGTTGCCGACCTCGCTGCCGGAGATGAGCAGCACCTTGTCGCCGGCGGTGAACACGGTGTCGAAGGCCCCGGGGACGCTGTAGTCGGCGGTGGTGATCCGTACGCCGAGTCCGGCGAGGCCGGCGGCCTTCCCGGGGTTGCGGACGACGGCGGTGACCTGGTCGGCCGGCACCTTCTCCAGCAACTGCTCCACGACATGGCGGCCCAGGTGTCCGGTGGCTCCGGTGACGACGATGCTCATGATCAGAACTCCTCGCGGGGGTGGGGATGCCACTCACCCTAAAAGGAGCGCTAACTGAACGAAAGTAACCACTTTGAAGTAAGGTACTGGCATGACAGTAAGCAGCGCGGAGAGCACGGTGCCCGGCCGGTACACCGTCGGTGAGCAGATGTGCCCGCATCGCCTGGTCGTCGAGCACGTCACCAGCCGCTGGGGCGTCCTGGTCCTGATCGAGCTGCTCGACCGCCCCTACCGCTTCAGCGAGCTGCGCCGGGCGATCGGCCGGGTCAGCGAGAAGATGCTGGCCCAGACCCTGCAGACCCTGGAGCGCGACGGCCTGATCCACCGCGACGCCAAGCCGGTCATCCCGCCGCGGGTCGACTACTCCCTCACCGGCCTCGGCCGCGAGGCGGCCGAGCAGGTGCGCGCCCTCGCGCTGTGGACCGAGCGGCGGATGGACGAGGTGCAGAAGGCGCGGGAGGCGTACGACGCCCGCAAGGGCGCCGCTGAACTGGGCTGACGCGCCGGCCGTGCGCCGCTCCTCAGGCATGCCGACGGTCGCCCGGGGGCACACATGAGTCAGGGCGTCGGCCGGCCGGAGCGACACGTCCTTCCATGCGCCCCCTCTCCGCCTCCCGCGCAGCCTTGAGTGGACGGGCACGCTGGATGCGGAGTGTCATACCCACCGTGCATCCGCCCACGATCCCGCCCAGCGGTGCGCGGTTACCTGATCCAGGGGGACTATTTGACATGGCCACACAGATTCCGGCGGCGCGGGCCAGCAGGATCGGTTCTGCGTTAGCGGCGGGACTCGGCCTGATACGCACCCTCTTCACCCGTGCCGGTACCCGGCGCCGACGCCAGGAGGAGATCCTGGGAGACCTGCTCCGCCAGCTCACACTGATGACCGAGGAGATCCACCGGGCGAATCTGATCCAGCAGTACCGCCTGACCCTCGACCAGATGGACCGGGCCATCGACGACCCCGCGCTGGCCGACGCGGGCAGCACGCTGACCGGCCTCCCGGTCGCCAAACGACGGCAGATGATCTTCGCCAACCGCGAGTACGGCAGCCTCCTCATGTCCTACCGCGTGGGCCTGTACGACTGGGACGAACTGCTCGGACACCTCCGGGTGCTCTGCCGCAACAAGCTCTTCGCCGAATACTGGGACCGCACCGCCGAACACCGCCGCTCGCTGCCCGAGGGGTCGGTCGAGGCGAAGGTCGGGGCCGTCGTCGACGTCATGATCGAGGAGCTGGCGGACGATCCCGAGGAGTGGTGGGTCGTGGGGCCGTCCTCCTCCGGTCCGCCCCCTCGCCCTGGCGCGGGCGAGTCCGGCCCGCCCGGCGGCCACCAGAGCTGACGGAACGTCACAGCCGTTGCCGCGGGCTGTATTCGGGTGCGCCGGATTAGGTCGTCCCCCGCTTGGGATGGCATGATCGGCGCGTGTCAAGATTCGCTGCCCTCAGCGTCGTGCGCCGTATCGGCGACCCTCCCCGGCTGAGGGGAAGCGGCACGATGGAGACTTGTCCGGACATCTTCGAACTGAGTGACGGGAACTTCGCCGTCATCGGTACGGAAGCCACCGCCGACCTGGAGCCGCTGCTCCCGGCGGACGCCGCCCGCGGCGCCGACGAGCGCATCGTCGTCATCACCCGCGACACCCTCGTCCGCGCCAAACGGGACCTCCCCGACGCCTGACCCCACGGGACCTGGACCGACCCCTGGCCGACAGGACCTGACGGACGGGTGTCCGACAGGTCCCGACGGGCATCTGCGTGGCAGGGCTGCCGGACGCCTGCGGGGCGGGACTCGTCGGACATCTGTGCGATGAGGCCCGGACGCTCCGACTGTCCAGGCCCTCACCTGCCGGCCGGACCGCTCCGTACCTGCCGGCCGACCCGCTCGTCACCCGTCCGCCGTCCGTGCCCTCACCTCACGGCAAGCCCACCCTCTGACGGCTGGCCCTTCGCCGAGGGCAGGCCGTCAGCCGACGACCGTCCAGGTGTCGCCGCCCGCCAGCAGCGCCGACAGGTCGCCCTTGCCGTTCTGCTCGATCGCGCCGTCCAGTTGGTCGGCCATCAACGTGTCGTACACCGGCCGCTCCACCGAACGGAACACGCCGATCGGCGTGTGGTGCAGGGTGTCCGGGTCGGCCAGCCGGGACAGGGCGAAGGCCGTGGTCGGGGACGCCGCGTGGGCGTCGTGGACCAGGATCTGCGACTCGTTCTCCGGCGTGACGGTGACGACCTCCAGGTCGCCGGTGCGCACGTCCCGCACGACGCCGCGTGAGCCGTCCGTCCCGAAGCGGATCGGCTGCCCGTGCTCCAGGCGGATCACCGCCTCCTCCGCCTGCTGCTTGTCCTTCAGGACCTCGAAGGCGCCGTCGTTGAAGATGTTGCAGTTCTGGTAGATCTCGATCAGTGCCGTCCCCTTGTGGGCGGCGGCCTCCCGCAGCACCTGCGTCAGGTGCTTGCGGTCGGAGTCGACCGTTCGCGCCACGAAGGACGCCTCGGCACCGATCGCGAGGGACACCGGGTTGAAGGGCGCGTCCAGGGAGCCCATCGGCGTCGACTTGGTGATTTTGCCGACCTCCGACGTGGGGGAGTACTGCCCCTTCGTCAGCCCGTAGATCCTGTTGTTGAACAGCAGGATCTTGAGGTTGACGTTGCGCCGCAGGGCGTGGATCAGGTGGTTTCCGCCGATCGACAGCGCGTCACCGTCTCCCGTGACCACCCACACCGACAGATCCCGGCGCGAGGTCGCGAGCCCCGTCGCGATCGCGGGGGCACGGCCGTGGATGGAGTGCATCCCGTAGGTGTTCATGTAGTACGGGAAACGGGACGAGCAGCCGATGCCCGAGACGAAGACGATGTTCTCCTTGGCCAGGCCCAGCTCCGGCATGAAGCCCTGCACGGCGGCCAGGATCGCGTAGTCACCGCAGCCGGGGCACCAGCGCACTTCCTGATCGGACTTGAAGTCCTTCATGGACTGGCGGGCCTCGGCCTTGGGGACGAGGGAGAGCGCCTCGATCGTGGCCGTGCCTTCCCTGGACGTCTCAGGCATCGATGGCCTCCTTGAGAGCCTTGGCGAGCTGTTCCGCCTTGAACGGCATGCCGTTGACCTGGTTGTACGAGTGCGCGTCCACCAGGTACTTCGCCCGGATGAGGGTGGCGAGCTGGCCGAGGTTCATCTCGGGGATCACCACCTTGTCGTAGCGGCCGAGCACCACGCCCAGGTTGCGCGGGAACGGGTTCAGGTGGCGCAGATGCGCCTGCGCGATGGACTCCCCGGCATTGCGCAGCCGCCGCACCGCCGCGGTGATCGGCCCGTACGTCGACCCCCACCCCAGCACCAGCGTCCGCGCGCCGTGCGGGTCGTCGACCTCCAGCTCCGGCACCTCGACGCCGTCGATCTTGGCCTGGCGGGTGCGGACCATGAAGTCGTGGTTGGCCGGGGCGTAGGAGATGTTCCCCGTGCCGTCCTCCTTCTCGATGCCGCCGATACGGTGCTCCAGGCCCGGCGTCCCCGGCACCGCCCAGGGCCGGGCGAGCGTCTGGGGGTCCCGCTTGTACGGCCAGAAGACCTCGCTGCCGTCCTCCAGCGTGTGGTTCGGACCCTGCGCGAACTGCACGGTCAGGTCCGGCAGCTCGTCCAGTTCCGGGATCCGCCACGGCTCGGAGCCGTTGGCCAGGTAACCGTCCGACAGGAGCATGACCGGCGTGCGGTAGGTCAGCGCGATCCGTGCCGCCTCCAGCGCAGCGTCGAAGCAGTCCGCCGGCGTGCAGGGCGCGATCACCGGTACCGGCGCCTCGCCGTTGCGGCCGAACATCGCCTGGAGAAGGTCCGCCTGCTCGGTCTTGGTGGGCAGACCGGTGGACGGGCCGCCGCGCTGGATGTCGATCACCAGCAGCGGCAGTTCCAGCGAGACGGCGAGGCCGATCGTCTCCGACTTCAGCGCCACACCCGGCCCTGAGGTCGTCGTCACCGCGAGCGAGCCGCCGAAGGCCGCGCCCAGCGCCGCCCCGATACCGGCGATCTCGTCCTCGGCCTGGAACGTCCGCACACCGAAGTTCTTGTGGCGGCTCAGCTCGTGCAGGATGTCCGACGCCGGGGTGATCGGGTACGAGCCCAGGTACAGCGGCAGGTCCGCCTGACGGGACGCGGCGATCAGCCCGTAGGACAGCGCCAGGTTCCCCGAGATGTTCCGGTAGGTGCCGACCGGGAACGCCGTGGTCGCCGGGGCGATCTCGTAGGAGACCGCGAAGTCCTCGGTCGTCTCCCCGAAGTTCCAGCCCGCGTGGAAGGCGGCGATGTTCGCAGCCGCGATGTCGGGCTTCTTGGCGAACTTCGATCGCAGGAACCTCTCGGTGCCCTCCGTGGGACGGTGGTACATCCAGCTCAGCAGGCCCAGTGCGAACATGTTCTTGCTGCGCTCGGCCTCCTTGCGGCTGAGGTCGAACTCCTTCAGCGCCTCCACGGTCAGCGTGGTCAGCGGCACCGGGTGGAGGCTGTAGCCGTCGAGCGATCCGTCCTCCAGCGGCGAGGTCCCGTAGCCCACCTTCTGCATCGCCCGCTTGGTGAACTCGTCCGTGTTGACGATGATCTCCGCGCCCCTCGGCAGATCGCCGATGTTGGCCTTCAGGGCCGCCGGGTTCATCGCGACCAGCACGTTCGGGGCGTCGCCCGGGGTCAGGATGTCGTGATCCGCAAAATGCAGCTGAAATGACGAGACACCCGGAAGGGTTCCGGCGGGTGCGCGGATCTCGGCGGGGAAGTTCGGCAGCGTCGACAGGTCGTTGCCGAAAGTCGCCGTTTCCGAGGTGAACCGGTCGCCGGTGAGTTGCATACCGTCGCCCGAGTCGCCGGCGAAACGAATGATCACCCGGTCCAGCCGGCGAACGTCCTTCGCCGTCCCTGCCGGTTTGCGCTGCTCTCCCACGACGGGTTCGTCGGCCTGCTCCGTTGGGCTACTGACCTGGCTGGTCACTGAACTGGACCTCCTTCGAGGCGGCTGTCTGGGCATGGCCTTCCCGCAAGCCTTCCCAGGATCAACCCTACGTCCGTAAAGGTCGCCCTCCCGGGGCCATTCGCATGACGGACATCAATCCGGGACCGCGCCCCACCCTGGATTCTCACGTTGCCCACGCCCCCGTCGCTGGTCGTGAAGACGCTCCGCGTTCTTTGTTCGGTTGCCGATTCCCCCACGGCCGGGTACACGCGAGCCGCGACATGGATGTCGTGTTCACGCGAGCCGGCCGGTGCCGTCCGCTGATGGGCAGTCCTCCCTCGACTGACACGGTGTCGGTCCATCAAGAGTTCAGGTACGTGAGCACCGCGAGCACGCGCCGGTGATCGCCGTCGCTCGGGGAGAGCCCGAGCTTGAGGAAGATGTTGCTGACGTGCTTCTCGACGGCGCCGTCGCTCACCACGAGCTGCCGCGCGATCGCGGAGTTGGTCCGCCCCTCGGCCATCAGCCCCAGGACCTCCAGCTCGCGCGGGGTGAGCCGGGCCAGCACGTCCTGCTTGCGGCTGCGGCCCAGCAGCTGGGCGACGACCTCCGGGTCCAGGGCCGTGCCCCCCTGGGCCACCCGCACCACCGCGTCCACGAACTCACGGACCTCGGCCACCCGGTCCTTGAGCAGATACCCCACCCCGCGACTGGAGCCGGCCAGCAACTCGGTGGCGTACCGCTCCTCCACGTACTGCGAGAGCACCAGCACCCCGAGTCCCGGATGTGCTCGGCGCAGCTGCACCGCCGCGCGAACGCCCTCGTCGGTGTGCGTGGGCGGCATCCGCACGTCCGCGACCACCACGTCCGGCAGCTCGCCCAGCCCGTCCAGCTCCGTGATGGTCTTGACCAGCGCTTCGCCGTCCCCGACCCCCGCCACGACCTCATGCCCTCGGTCCGTCAACAGCCGGGTCAGCCCCTCCCTGAGCAGCACCGAATCCTCGGCGATGACCACCCGCACCCTGTTCTCCACGATCTTCGGCCCCCGAGCCTCGGCGTTCGGCCGAGTCTCCCCCCGGCCCTGACGTCCCTTCGCGATCTCAGTATCCCGCGATCGGGTCGTCCCCACCGGGCCTGTGGATAACTCCAGGGAAAGTCGCAGGAGCGCGTTGCGACGCAGGGGAGGAGGGGGCGGTAGGAGGGGGGATGCCCGGCCTGAAGCGGGGGTTCGAGGGGGCCGCGGGGCCCGTTACTCGGGCGATGGCCGGGGGGTGTGTGGCGGTGCCGGCCGCGCGAGCGGGAAGGGGTGTCGCGGCAGGCCCTGACCTGCGGGGCGGGGGCTACGCCCTTCGCCAGGGCAGTTCCGCCGTGACCCGGGTCGGACCCCCCACCGGTGAGTCCACCACGAGGATGCCGTCCACCGCGTCCAGCCTCTCCGCCAGCCCCGACAGTCCCGAGCCGCCGGAGGTGGCCGCGCCGCCCACGCCGTTGTCCACGACCTGGAGCATCAGACGGTTCTCCACCCGCCAGACGTCCACGGCCGCCCGGGTGGCCCGCGCGTGCTTGCTGATGTTCTGCAGCAGCTCCGACACCGTGAAGTACGCGATCCCCTCGATTGCCGGCACCGGACGCTCCGCCAGGTCGACCTGCACCTCCACCGGCACGGTGCACCGCGAGGCCACCGCCGACAGGGCCGCGTCCAGTCCTCGGTCGGTCAGGACCGCCGGATGTATGCCGCGTGCCAGGTCACGCAGTTCCTGCAAGGCCGTCTTGACCTCGCCGTGCGCCTCGTCGACCATGCGGGCCGCGGCCTGAGGGTCCTCCGAGAGCTTTTCCTTGGCCAGACCGAGATCCATGGCCAGCGCCACCAGCCGGGCCTGCGCGCCGTCGTGCAGGTCGCGCTCGATGCGGCGCAGGTCGGCCGCCGCCGTGTCGACCACGGCCCCGCGGTCCGACTCCAGCTCCACCACGCGCGTGGCCAGCCGCGACGGTCCGAGCAGCCCGTGCACCATCACCCGGTCCACCGTCGTCAGCGCCCGCACGATCCAGGGTGAGGCCAGCGTGAACAGCAGGCCCACCAGCGCGGTCATCGTGATCTCGAAGGGGCTGTCGAGATACAGGCGACGCGTCTCGTCGCCGTACACCTGGAGGCCGTCCTGGCCGGCCCACATCGGGAAGACCCAGAACCACAGCGGATACGTCAGCAGCGCCCAGCCGTACACCCAGACGTTCAGCGCCACCACGAAGGAGAACAGCGACCAGGGGAACTGGATGATCGCGTACAGCAGGGTCCGCCAGGACGTGCCGCTCTTCAGCACGGCACCGATCCATGCCATGAACCCGCTCCGGCGCATCCGCAACGGCTCGGGCTCGGCCACCTCAAGGCCCAGCAGGGCACGCGCGCGAACCCGCTCCAGCGCCCCGAATCCGCGGCAGCCGACCAGGGCGGCCGCCAGCACCGGGATGCCGAGGAACGTCACCAGCAGGCCCAGGCCCAGCGACACCATCGTGAGGGCGTAGACGAAGAGCATGATGCCGATCGGCAGGCTCAGCAGCACATAGCCGAACTCACGCCAGCTGCGTGCCTCGAACGGTGCCCGCAGTCCGGCCGGCAGCCGGTGCCGCCGCCCGCCGTCGTGCTCGGGAAGGCCGCGCTCGGGGAGGCCGAGTCCGTGGTCCGGTCCGTAGTCCTGCCTGTAGCCCTGTCCGTAGTCCGTGGCCATCGGCGTCGTCCGTTCTCCTCGTCGCGTCTGCCCCGGCGGGGCTGTCCGTCGTACCTCCACCCTCCTGGACCGCTGGTCAGCGGAACATGGAGGTCGTCGGCCTCTTCGACGGGGGGTTTTCCCTACCCCCGGTCCTCCGAGCGGTTCCGCCAGGGCAGCTCCGCCGTCACGGTCGTAGGACCGCCGAGCGGTGACTCGACGACGAACAGGCCGTCCACGGCGTCCATCCGGTCGGCCAGCCCGCGTATGCCCGAACCGCCGTCGAGACGCGCGCCCCCCTGGCCGTCGTCCCACACCTGGATGAGCAGGCGGTCCTCCGTGCGCCAGACCTCCACCGACGCCGACCTCGCCCGGCTGTGCTTGCTGACGTTCTGCAGCAGCTCGGAGACGGTGAAGTAGGCGATGCCCTCGATGGCCGCGACCGGCCGGGACGGCAGGTCGACCGTCACCTTCACCGGCACCGTGCAGCGCGAGGCGACCGCCGACAGGGCGGCATCCAGGCCGCGGTCCGTCAGCACGGCCGGATGGATCCCGCGCGCGAGATCGCGCAACTCCTGCAGCGCGAGCTTCACCTCGCCGTGCGCCTCGTCCACCATCGCCGCCGCCGCGTCGGGATCCTCCAGCAGCTTCTCCTTTGCCAGACCGAGCCCCATGGCGAGGTTCACCAGCCGGGCCTGTGCGCCGTCGTGCAGGTCGCGCTCGATGCGGCGCAGGTCGGCCGCTGCCGTGTCCACGACGACTCCGCGGTCCGACTCCAGTTCGGCGATGCGGCGCTCCAACTCGTCGGAGGGCGACAGCAGACCGCGCACCATGGCCCGGTCCGCGTTGGTGAGGCCCCGCGCGATGAACGGCAGCACCGGCCACAGCACGAACAGCGACGTCAGCGTGATGGTGAAGGTCAGAATGCCCCAGGGCAGGCGGATGAAGTCGTACAGGGTCGTGCGCCAGCCCACCGGGTCCTTCAGGGTCTGCCACAACTGAGGGAAGAAGCCGTGCTTGCCGCCACGCAGCGGCAGCCGGCTCGGCTCGTCCACCCGCACCCCGAGCAGCGCCCGCGCGCGTGCGCGTTCCAGCTTGCCCAACTGCCGCGCGCCCATCAGGCCGGCCGCGAGCAGCGGGAAGCCGATCACCGTCACGGTCAGGAAGGCACTGGTGGACAGCACTGTCACGACGTAGACGAAGCCGAACAGGGACATCGGAAGGTTCGCCAGAAGGTGCGCGATCTCCTTCCAGGTGTGCCGGTCGTAGGCGAAACGGGCCGGCGGCAGCGGTGGCTGCTCGGCCTCGGACCGCCCGGAGGCGTCCCGAGAAGAGCGGGGGCGTTCGGTCATATGGGCTAGCGTGCCGGGCCGGCGGCCGTCACGCCATGAGGCGGGCCGCCCTCGTGTCCGGGGGAAAACCCCACCCCCGGGACCCGTCGGCGGCCGGACGTTCCTGGTGCCGGGATCACGCCGGGGACACCCGTGGGATACCCGGTGGGATACCCGTGGACAGCCGGCGGGATACCCCGTGGACAGCCTGGCAGTCGGCTCGCCGATGTCCCGATGGCCCCATGCCCCATGGCCCCATGGCCCCATGGCCCCATGGCCCGATATCCCGACGGCCGTCCGGTCGCCGTCCGGAGCGGCGTCCTGGCGGTCGGCTCCGCGTCCGCCGGCGGCCCGCGCGCGTATCGACGGGATCTCAAGGTGTGACGGGCTGCTTACGGTCTCTTTAGCAGGGCCTAGACTCCCGTGCGTACAGATCGTCGGACAGCGGTGTTCACAAGATCCGGCGGTGTCCGCGGGGCACAACCGTGGTCATGCGATCACCCGTCGCGGGACACTGGATCCAGGGTGGTCCGAGGGCGGGGCGGGGGCCGGTCCTGGGACGTCGGTCACTAGGTCAGGGAGCGAGGGGCGGACGTGTCGGAACAGACCGTCGTCGCGGCGGCGGACGGCCATGGCGTCGTCGTCTCGGCGGACTACTTCCAGTCCTACTCGGTGGTCGGGCTGCTGGCCGTCGTAGGGGTGCTGTTCGTCGCCGTCGCGTTCGGGGCGGGCCGCCTGCTGCGCCCGGTGGTGCCCACGCCCGAGAAGCTCCTGACGTACGAGTGCGGCGTCGACCCCGTCGGAGAGGGCTGGGCCCACACCCAGGTCCGCTACTACGTCTACGCCTTCCTCTACGTGATCTTCGCCATCGACTCGATCTTCCTCTTCCCCTGGGCGACGGTCTTCGCCGACCCCGGCTACGGCGCGACCACGCTCGTCGAGATGTTCGTCTTCCTCGGCTTCCTCGCCGTGGGCCTGCTCTACGCATACAAGAAGGGCGTCCTGGCATGGACGTGACGCCGGAAACGAATCCGCCGGAGCGCGCGGCCGCGGCCGCACCGGAGCCCGTGCTGCTCCCGGAGCCCCAGCGGCTCGGTGCCCTCGCCCGTCTCGCGCCCGAGCCGATGAAGGTGATCCTCAACTGGGGCCGCCGCTACTCGCTCTGGGTCTTCAACTTCGGGCTCGCCTGCTGCGCGATCGAGTTCATCGCCGCGTCCATGGCGCGCCACGACTTCATCCGCCTCGGGGTGATCCCCTTCGCCCCCGGTCCCCGCCAGGCCGATCTCATGGTCGTCTCGGGCACCGTGACGGACAAGATGGCTCCCGCCGTGAAGCGGCTGTACGAACAGATGCCCGAGCCGAAGTACGTCATCTCCTTCGGGGCTTGTTCGAACTGCGGCGGCCCGTACTGGGACTCCTACTCCGTCACCAAGGGCGTCGACCAGATCATCCCGGTCGACGTCTACGTCCCCGGCTGCCCGCCGCGCCCCGAGGCGTTGCTTCAGGGGATCCTCAAGCTCCAGGAGAAGATCGCCCGCGAGTCGCTGGGCGAGCGGTACGGTTCCGCCTCGGACAGGCCGTCCGCCGCCGCCCTGCAGAGCGGACTGGTGCGTGCGCCGCGCACGCCCGGCGCGGCCGACCGTGCGGGGGAGGCCGGGCGATGACGACCACCGGCTGGCTGCCCGCGCCCGTCGAGGACCTGTTCGGCCCGGAGGCCACGGCCGAGGAGGCGTACGACGTCCTCACGGTCGACGTGCCCCCGGCCTCCTGGATCGCGGCGCTGGAGGCGGCCCGCGACACCCTCGGCTGCACCTATTTCGACTGGCTCAGCGCGGTCGACGAACCCGGCACGGGCTTCCGTGTCGCGGCCCACGTCGCCGCCCTCGCTCCCGTACGCCGCCTGCTGGTCCGTACGACCGTGCCGCACGCGGCACCGTCCCTGCCCTCCGCGGTCGGCGTCTACGCGGGCGCCGCCTGGCACGAGCGCGAGACGCACGAGATGTTCGGCGTCGACTTCTCCGGCCACCCCGGCCTGGACCACCTGCTTCTCCCGGACACCTTCGAGGGCCACCCCCTGCGCAAGGACTTCGTCCTGGCGGCCCGCGTCGCCAAGGCATGGCCGGGTGCCAAGGAGCCGGGCGAGTCCGAACACGGCGGGCCCAAGCGCCGCCAGATGCTGCCGCCCGGCGTACCCGACCCGAACGAGTGGGGCCCTCTGAAGGGCCAGCTCCCGCCTGCCCCGTCCCGCCCGGCAAGGGGGCGCGCGGCGGGCACGGGGGCGGCGGGGGAGAGTCCGGCGCGGGCTGCCGGAGGGCGACCCGCGCGGGCTGCTGGAGAGCGTCCGGCGGGGGCCGTCGGAGAGCGACCCGTGCGGCGGGCCCGCACCGCGGCGGAGGGGTCCGCGAGCCAGCAGGGACGGGCGGAGTCCCCGGACGCCGGGGGCCGGGTCGCCGGCGCGCAGGCTGCGGACGGGAAGCCCGCCGGGGCGAAGACTGCTGAAGCACGTGCTGTCGATCAGGCGGCTGCCGGGGCACCGGCCGGGGGCCCGCAGGTCTCCGATGCTTCGGCGACCGCTGGAGCTGCCGGTCCTGACACCGGTTCGGGGACCGGTACGGCGGCTGGGCAGGGGGCGGGCACACCGGCTGCTCGCCGTTCACGGAGCGCGAGTGAGGGCTCGGCGTCCCAGCGTCCGGCACCGGGGACGACGCCCCCGGCAGCCGGGCCACGTCGCGCGCGGAGTGCCTCACAGGGCTCGGCGAGCCAGCGGGCGGAAGCCGGGGCAGCGAAGGGCAGCGAGAGTGGGTCCACCCCGGACGCCTCCGGCACGCCTGACGCCGATCCGGGCGTCCGCGGCACGTCCGACGCCGGTCCGGACGCCGCCCACACCGACGCTTCACCCGCAGGCACCGCCAAGCCCGCGGCTCCGACGCCGCCCCGCAGTTCCGACGCCCCCTGGCACCACGCTCGCCCGGCCTACGACGAGCCGGACCAGACGTCCGAAACAGAGACGGCTGAGCCGGGCCCGCGGCGGCCACCGGGGCCCGCGGCGCCGGAGCGACGTCCCCCGGCCGCCCCAGCCCCGCCCGGAACGGCCGACGAGCCCGCCGCCACCGGGACACAGCCCACCGGCACCCGGGCCGACCCCACCGACGCCGACCCGGACTCCACGCACTCCACGCACTCCACGGATGCCACGGACCACACGGACTCCGTGCCTGAGCCCGCCGACTCCGCGCCCGAGCCCGCCGCCCCCCGGCCGACCGGCGACCGCCCGGACCACGACAAGCGCCCGGACGGCGACCAGCCGGACGACGACGACCACCCTGACGGCGCCCGACTGGACGACGACCGCCCGGACCGCCCGGACCACGGCAACCGCAGCGACCCCGCAGGAGGCCCGCAGTGAACGACGTGCTCGACGTCACCCTGCGACTCCTCATCGTCTTCGTCGTCTTCCTCACGTTCCCCCTGCTCGTCGGCCAGACCGAGCACAAGGTCATGGCCCATATGCAGGGCCGCCTCGGCCCGATGTACGCCGGCGGCTTCCACGGCTGGGCCCAACTCGTCGCCGACGGCGTGAAGTTCGCGCAGAAGGAGGACATCGTCCCGGCCGGTGCGGACCGGCGCATCTTCCAGCTCGCGCCCGCCGTCGCCCTCCTCCCCTATCTGCTGGTCCTCCTTGCCATCCCGGTCGGGCCCGGTGAGGGCGCGGTCGGCCAGGTCGTCGACGCGGGCATCTTCTTCGTCCTGGCGGTCATGGGCGTCGGCGTCCTGGGCTCCCTCATGGCCGGGTGGGCCTCCGCCAACAAGTTCTCCCTCCTCGGCGGCCTGCGCACCGCCGCCCAACTCCTCGCCTACGAACTCCCGATGCTGCTCACCGCGGCCTCCGTCGCGATGGCGGCCGGCACCGTCTCGCTGCCCGGCATCCTCGACGCGTTCGAGTGGTGGTGGCTGCCCTGGCAGATCGTCGGAGCGATCGTCTTCTTCGTCGCCGGGCTCGCCGAACTCCAGCGGCCGCCCTTCGACATGCCGGTGGCCGACTCGGAGATCATCTTCGGCGCCTACACCGAGTACACGGGTCTGCGCTTCGCCCTCTTCCTCCTCGCCGAGTACGCGGGGATCGTCGTCCTGTGCGGTCTGACCACCGTCCTGTTCCTGGGCGGCTGGCACGGGCCCTGGGACGACGACGGCCTCGGCTGGGTGTGGACCCTGCTCAAGACGGCCGTCCTCGCCTTCATCGTGATCTGGTTGCGCGTCACCTACCCCCGGCTGCGCGAGGACCAGCTCCAGAAGCTCTCCTGGACCCTCCTCGTCCCTCTCTCCCTCGCCCAGATCGCCCTCACCGGCGTCGTCAAGGTGGTGATCCGGTAACCGTGGCCCCCATTCCCGGCAGCGGCCTGGCCAAGGGCCTGGCCGTCACCCTCCGCACGATGACGAGGAAGTCCGTCACCGCGCAGTACCCGGAGACCCAGCCCGACCTCCCGCCCCGCACCCGCGGCGTGATCGGCCTGTTCGAGGAGAACTGCACGGTCTGCATGCTCTGCGCCCGCGAGTGCCCGGACTGGTGCATCTACATCGACTCGCACAAGGAGACCGTCCCGCCGACCGCCCCCGGTGGCCGCGAGCGCAGCCGCAACGTCCTGGACCGCTTCGCCATCGACTTCTCCCTGTGCATGTACTGCGGTATCTGCATCGAGGTGTGTCCTTTCGACGCCCTGTTCTGGTCACCTGAGTTCGAGTACGCCGAGACCGACATCCGCGAACTCACCCACGAGCGGGACAAGCTGCGCGAGTGGATGTGGACCGTCCCGGCGCCGCCCGCGCTGGATCCCGCCGCGGAGGAGCCCAAGGAGATCGCCGCCGCCCGCAAGACCGCCGAGAAGCTCGCGGCCGCCCAGGCTGACGCCCAGGAGGGAGACTCGTGAGCCTCGCCGCGGACACCCCCGGCTTCCTCTCGCCGACCGGCGTGGAGATCACCTTCGTCCTCGTCGGCCTGGTCACCTTCGGCGCCGCCCTGGTCACGGTCACCACCCGGCAGCTGGTGCACGCCGCCCTGTGGCTGGTCGTCGCCCTCGGCGGACTCGCCGTCGAATACCTCCTGCTCACGGCTGAGTTCATCGCCTGGGTGCAGGTCCTCATCTACGTCGGTTCCGTCGTCGTCCTCCTGTTGTTCGGTCTGATGCTCACCAGAGCCCCCATCGGCCGCTCCCCGGACGCCGACTCCGGCAACCGCTGGGCCGCGCTCGCTGTCGCCGTGGCCTCCGCTGGCACCCTGATCTGGGTGGTCGTCGACGCGTTCCGCACGACCTGGATCGACCTCGACGGCCCCGCCGCCGGCTCCACCAAGGCCACCGGCCAGAGCCTCTTCCAGAACTGGGTCCTCCCCTTCGAGGGCCTGTCCGTCCTCCTCCTCGCCGCCCTGGTCGGCGCGATCGTCCTGTCCCGCAAGGCGAAGGAGACCGATCCCGCCGCCGGCCCCGACCCCGCCGCCCCCCACTCCGGCGAACAGGGCGAGAAGGAGACGCGCTGATGCACCTGGCCTATCCCGCCGTCCTCTCCGCCCTCCTCTTCTGCACCGGTCTGTACGGCGTCCTCGCCCGGCGCAACGCGATCCTGGTGCTGATGTCGGTCGAGCTGATGCTGAACGCGGTCAATCTCAACCTGGTCGCCTTCGACGTCTGGCTCAGCAGAGCCGCCGAGGAGACCCTGCACTCCGGTCAGGCCCTGACCCTCTTCACGATCACCATCGCCGCCGCCGAGATCGGCATCGGCCTGGCGATCGTGCTCGCCGTCCACCGCAACCGCGGCACCGCCGACATCGACAGACTCCGCGACACCGCCGAGAGCCACGACCTCGACAGCCCCGACAGCGACGCCCTCGCGGCCACGCCGTCCGAGAAGGCCGAGGCCACCGCGTGACCACGACCACCCTCGCCGCACTCGTCCCCCTCCTTCCCTTCCTCGGCGCCGCCGCCGGTCTGCTCCTGGGACGTACGGCGCCCGGCTTCGTCCGCCCGCTCGCCGTCCTGCCGACCCTGGCGTCCCTCGTGCTCGCCGCCGTTGTGGCCGTGCGGCAGGGCGGGGGCAAGGCGATCGACGCCGCCACCGAACTCACGCCGACCGGTTCGGTTCCGATCGACCTCGCCCTGCACATCGACGGGTTCGCCGCGCTCGTCGCCGTACTCGTCGGCGTCGTCGCCACCTGCGTGCAGATCTACTCGACCGGCTACCTC
Source organism: Streptomyces zinciresistens K42 (assembly GCF_000225525.1). Lineage (GTDB taxonomy): Bacteria > Actinomycetota > Actinomycetes > Streptomycetales > Streptomycetaceae > Streptomyces > Streptomyces zinciresistens. The sequence continues at coordinate 129,457 of NZ_AGBF01000002.1, forward strand.
CGCGACGACTCGCGCTATCCCTCCTACGCCGCGCTCGTCTCCCTGTTCACCTCCGCGATGCTGCTCGTCGTCTACTCCGGCGACCTCATGGTGCTGCTGGTCGGGTGGGAGATCATGGGCATCTGCTCGTACTTCCTGGTCGGCCACTACTGGGAGACCCCGGAGGCGCGCGCCGCCTCCCTCAAGGCATTCCTGGTGACCAAGCTCGGTGACGTCCCCTTCCTCATCGGCCTGTTCGCCCTGGCCGCCGACGCCGGATCGTTCCGCATCACACGGATCCTCAGCACCGTCGCCGACGGCGGTCTCGACCAGCCGACCCTCATCGCGCTGCTGCTCCTCGCGGGCGTGGCGGGCAAGTCGGCGCAGTTCCCGCTGCACACCTGGCTCCCCGACGCGATGGCGGGCCCGACCCCCGTCTCCGCGCTGATCCACGCCGCGACGATGGTCGCCGCCGGCGTCTACTTCGTCGCCCGCCTCCTCCCGGTCTTCGAGGCATCCCAGGCCGCGATGGTCGTCCTCGCCGTCATGGCCGCCGTCACGATGACCGGGTCCGGCCTCGCAGCGCTCGCCCAGGACGACATCAAACGCGTCCTCGCCTATTCGACGATCGGCCAGCTCGGCTACATGACCGGCGCCCTGGCCGTCGCCGACCGCGGGGCCGCCGTCTTCCACCTCATCTCCCACGGCGCCTTCAAGGCGCTGCTGTTCCTCGCCGCCGGCGTGATCATCCACGCCGCCGGCACCAACTCACTGGCCGCCATGTCCCGCATGGGCGGCCTGCGCGCCCGCGTCCCCGACGCCTTCTGGACGATGACCGTGGCGCTCCTCGCGCTCGCCGCGATCCCGCCGTTCAGCGGGTTCTTCTCCAAGGAGTCCGTCCTCGGCGCCGCCGAACAGGCCATCACCGGCCACGCCCAGGGCGTCCCCGGCGCCGCGGGCTGGATCGTCCTCGTCGCCGGCCTGGTCACGGCCCTGCTCACCGCCGCCTACGCGATGCGCCTGTGGCTGCTCGCCTTCAACGGACGCGGTACCGAGGCGCCCGACCACGGCAGGCAGCCGCGGACGATGACCGTGGTGCTGTGGGTGCTCGCCGTCCCCTCCCTCGCCTTCGGCGCCTTCGCCTACCGTGTCCTGCCCGACTGGTTCGGCGGAGGCGACCTCGCCCCGACCGTGGCCACCTCCGTCCTCGGCACGGGAGTGAGCCTCGTCGGCGGCATCGTCACCTACGCGGCCTGGCGTCACACCACCTCGCCGGCGGCCCGGATCCCGCTGGGCGCCGTCGCGGCCCACCCCGAGGCCGACGCCGCCCAGGTCGAGGCGGAGGCCATCGCCAGCCACGCGCCCGCCTACGGAGGAGTGGCCGCCGCGCCCGATCCCGCGGACCCCGGCCGACTGCTCCTCGGGCCGCTGCACCGCCACGCGGCCGTCGGATTCCACCTCGACGGCGTCTACCGGGCCCTGTTCGTCCGCCCGGTCCAGGCGGCGGCGGGTCTGGTCCGCTTCCTCGACCGCGAGGTCGTCGACACCTACGTACGCGGCGCGGGCGCGCTGCCCCGCTGGCTCGGCATCGCCGTGCGGCGCGCCCAGACCGGCAATGTGCAGACCTATGTGAGCGCGCTGCTCGCCGGCACCGTCGTCCTCGCGGTCGCCGCCGTCCTCTTCGCCACGGGAGCGTGAGCAGGCGTGATCGATATCAACGAGTCCGTGATGCAGTTCCTTCTGGCGTTGGCCGTCGTCGGCCCACTCCTCGGCGCGGTCACCGCTCTGCTGCCCGCGCCGCCCGGACTGAAGGGGAAGTCGCCGGACCAAGCCGTGCTCCGGCACGGTGTGACCGTCACCGGTGCGATCCTTCTGGCCACGATCGTCCTCGCGCTCGGCTTCGACCACGACCAGCCGTCGAAGATGCAGGCCAGCACGGACATCAGCTGGATCCCCGCACTCGGTGTGCGCATCCACCTCGGCATCGACGGCATCTCCCTCCCCCTTCTGGTGCTGACCGCGCTGCTGACCTTCCTGTGCGCGCTCTACTCGTACTTCAAGATGCCTTCGGGCCCGAGCCCGAAAGCCTTCGTCGCGCTGCTTCTCGTCCTGGAGTCCGGCACCCTCGCCACCTTCGCCGTCCTCGACCTGATCCTGTTCTTCCTGGCCTTCGAGACGGTCCTCGTCCCGATGTACTTCCTCATCGCCCGCTGGGGCGGTGAGGGCAGGGCCGGGGCCGCGTGGAAGTTCATCCTCTACACCCTGCTCGGCTCGGTGGTCATGCTGCTCGGCCTGCTCCTGATCGGAATCAAGGCGGGCACATTCGACATGGTGGCACTCGCCACTGACAACGGCCGGTCACTGACCACATCAGTGCAGGTCATCGCCGTTCTGTCGATCGGGATCGGGCTCGCGGTCAAGACCCCGATGTGGCCGCTGCACAGCTGGCTGCCGGACGCCCACACCTCCGCCCCGACGGTCGGATCGGTTCTGCTGGCGGGTGTCCTGCTGAAGATGGGAACGTACGGGTTCGTCCGCATTCTCCTTCCGGCCGCGCCCGACGGCTTCGCGATCTTCGCCCCGTACCTCGCGGCGTTCGCCGTGGTCGGCATCATCTACGGATCGCTGGCCTGCCTCGCCCTGGCCGGACGAGGCGCGAAAGGTGATCTCAAGCGGCTCATCGCCTACTCCTCCGTCGGACACATGGGCTTCGTCCTGCTCGGCATCGCCACGATGACCCCGACCGGCGTGAACGGCGCCCTGTTCGCCAACATCGCCCACGGCCTCATCACCGGCCTGCTCTTCTTCCTGGTCGGCGCGCTGAAGGACCGCACGGGCACCACCGACCTCGACGCGCTCGCCCAGGGGACGGGCGCAGCCCTGTACGGCAAGGCCCCGCGTCTCGGCGGCCTCCTCGCCTTCGCCGCCGTCGCCTCGCTCGGCCTCCCCGGACTCGCCGGATTCTGGGGCGAGATGCTCGCGCTGTTCGGGGCGTTCGACCCGGCACCCGGACTCAGCCGGCCGGCCTTCCTCACCTTCATGGTCATCGGCGCGTTCGGCACCCTGCTCACCGCCGCCTACCTCCTCGTGGTGGTCCGGCGCGTCTGCATGGGCGCCCCCCGAGGGGACGCGCCCGAGCTCGCCGACGTCCAGAGCTACGAGTTCGCGGCGTGGACCCCGCTCGTCGCCCTCACCCTCGTCGCCGGGCTGTGGCCCAAGACCCTGCTCGGCCTGACCGACCCGGCCGTCCAGCAGCTCCTCGCAGGAGGCACCCGATGAGCTCCCCGGCCCAGACCCCGGCCGAGTCGCTGGTCCAGTCCGTCGACTGGCTCGCCATCGCACCGCCCACCCTCGCGGCCGTCGTCGCCCTCGCGGTCCTCGTCGCCGACCTGTTCCTCCCGGATGCCAGGAAGCCCCTGCTCGGCTGGGCCTGCGTCGCTGGTCTCGCGGCCTCCGCGCTCCTGCTGCTGCCCCTGCTCGACGGTGACCGCGCCACCTTCTGCCTCCCCGGCGACTCCCAGGTGTGCAGCTACACCGCCGACCGCTTCACCCTCGTCATCCAGTTCCTGGTCCTCGGCGGCGCCCTCCTCACCGCCCTGCTCTCCGTGACCGCCCTGAAGGACGCCAGGAAGGACCTCCCCGAGGGCGAGTACTGGTTCCTGCTGCTGGCCTCCGCCGCCGGAGCCGCGCTGCTGCCGGCCGCGCGGGACCTGGCGACCCTCGTCGTCGCCCTCGAAGTCGCCTCGCTGCCCGCGTTCGCGCTGGTGGGGCTCCGGTACGGCGACCGCAAGTCCTCCGAGGCGGCCCTGAAGTTCTTCCTGTCCTCGGTCACCGCGACCGCGGTCAGCCTGATGGGCATCAGCTTCGTCTACGCCGCCACCGGCACCCTGTACCTCACCCAGATCGCCGAGCGAATCCAAGGCGTCGACGGACAGCTCGAAACGCTCACCCGGACCGGAGTCGTCCTCACCCTGATCGGCTTCGCCTTCAAGACGGCCGCCGTTCCCTTCCACTTCTGGGTGCCGGACACGTATGTGGGAGCGCCCCTGCCGATCGCCGCCTATCTGTCGGTCGTCGGCAAGGCGGTCGGCTTCACCGGCCTGATCCTCGTCACGGTCGTCGCCCTGCCCTCGTACGCCGACGTCTGGGGCCCGGCGCTCGCCGCCCTGGCCGCCCTCACCATGACCGTCGGCAACGTCGGCGCCCTGCGCCAGCAGGCCACGCGCGCTTACAGCGCCGTACGGCTGCTTGCCTGGTCCTCCGTCGGGCAGGCCGGCTACCTCCTGGTGCCGATCGCCGCCGCCGCGTACTCCGACGACGGTGAGCGGGCCATCGGCTCCACGCTCGCCTACGCCCTCATGTACGCCGCCGTGAACCTCGGCGCCTTCGCGGTCGCCGCCCTCGTGGGCCGCACGCACTCCCTGAACCGGATCAGCGACTACCGCGGCCTGTACGCACGTAATCCCCTCTCCGCCCTGATCCTGGCCTTCTTCCTGCTCTGCCTCGCCGGTCTCCCGCCGGGCATCATCGGCCTCTTCGCCAAGGTCACCGTGTTCTCGGCCGCCGTGGAGGCCGGCCTGGGCTGGCTGGCCGTGATCATGGCCGTCAACGTCGTGATCGCCCTCTTCTACTACCTCCAGTGGACGGCACTGCTGTTCCGCGCCCCGGAGGGCGAGCCCGTCAGGCACGTCGTCCCGGCCCCGGTGACGGCGGCCATGGCGGTGACGGCGGTCGTCGCCGTCGCCCTCTCCGGAGCACCTCAGCTGATCCTCCGGTTCGCCGACACCGGCCTCTTCTGAGCCCTGGGGCCGCGCCACCGGCGCATCGGTCCACGCACGCGGACCGCCCCGCCGACCCGCGCGTACCGGCGCCCTCACCCGGTCGGCGCACCCCCGCCGCCCCGGGCGCCAGGGAACCCGCGGCCCTCGCCTGGCGTTGACCAGTACAGAAGGGTCCACTGGACGTGACACCACGACACCAGTGGCATCGAGGACCGGACCAGTAAAGGGTTCCCCTGCCGCACCGCTTGGAGGGCGTACCGTGCACCGCCGGCACAACGGGCTCAGGACCGCAGTCCTCCTCGGGGGGCTGTCCGCACTCATCGTCGTCATCGGCAGTTTCTTCGGCCGGACGGGGCTCGTCGTCGCAGTCGTGATCGCCCTGGGCACCAACGCGTACGCGTACTGGAACAGCGACAAGCTGGCACTGCGCGCGATGCGCGCCCGTCCCGTCAGCGAGTTCGAGGCCCCCGCGCTCTACCGGATGGTCCGCGAGCTCTCCACCCAGGCCCGCCAGCCCATGCCCCGCCTCTACATCTCACCGACGGAGGCGCCGAACGCGTTCGCGACGGGCCGCAACCCGCGCAACGCCGCCGTGTGCTGCACGGACGGCATCATGCGCCTCCTCGACGAGCGCGAACTGCGCGGTGTCATCGGCCACGAGTTGAGCCATGTCTACAACCGCGACATCCTGATCTCGTCGGTCGCCGGAGCCCTGGCCTCGGTGATCATGTTCCTGGTCAACTTCGCCTGGCTGATCCCGATCGGCCGCTCGGACGACGACGACGGCCCCGGCATCCTCGGCGTGCTGCTCATCATGATCCTCGGCCCGCTGGCCGCCTCGCTCATCCAGCTGGCCGTCAGCCGCTCCCGGGAGTACGAGGCCGACGCCTCGGGCGCCCAGCTCACCGGCGACCCGCTCGCGCTCGCCGGCGCTCTGCGCAAGCTCGAACTGGGCACCAAGCAGCTCCCGCTGCCCCCCGAGCCCCGCATCGAGACCGCCAGCCACATGATGATCGCGAATCCCTTCCGCCCCGGGCAGGGGTTCTCGAAGATGTTCTCCACCCACCCGCCGATGGCGGACCGTATCGCCCGGCTCGAGAAGATGGCAGGCCCCCAGTGAAGACCATCCTGAACGTCATCTGGCTCGTCCTCAGCGGCTTCTGGCTGTTCCTCGGCTACATGCTCGCGGGCCTGCTGCTGTGCATCACGATCATCGGCATCCCGTTCGGCGTCGCCGCCTTCCGCATCGGCGTCTACGCGCTGTGGCCCTTCGGGTACACCACGATCGAGCGGCGCGACGCCGGAGCACCCTCCTGCGTCGGCAACGTCCTGTGGCTTGTTCTCGCCGGCTGGTGGCTCGCCCTCGGCCACATCGTCACCGGGCTCGTGCTGTGCGTCACGATCATCGGCATCCCGTTCGGCATCGCCAACTTCAAACTGATCCCGGTGTCGCTGTTCCCGCTGGGCCGCGAAATCGTCCCGACGGACCGCCCGTTCGCGACGACCTGGTAGCCGAGGCGACGAAACGCTGACGGACAGGAGCGTCCGGACCGCGGCCGCCCCGTTATGCATTCCGCGGTCCTGCAAGAGGGCCGCTGGCCTCCGGGCCCGGTATGACTTTTGCCCCCTGTCGAAGGTATGACCTGGGGGGTGGTGTCGCTGCGGCCCGGGAGGTGCTGTCGGAGACGCTGATGAGAGGTCCGGCCGTCACCCGGTCCGGCGCAATGCCGGACAGCTTGCGGATGGCAGGTCTGCATGACGTGGATGCGCGCGTACGACACCGACGCCGAGGCCGGCACGGATCAACACCCCGGGAGGGATGCCGTGTTGGGCACCGAAGTCGTGGGCGTGTTCCTCGGCCTGGACGTCGGCACGAGCACCCATCACGGCCACGGGCTGACCCCGGCCGGGAAGAAGGTCTTCGACGAGCAGCCGCCCAACAGCGAGCCGAAGCTGCGGGCCGTCTTCGACAAGCCGGCCGCGAAGTTCGGCACCGTGCTGGTGATCGCGGACCAGCCCGCCTCGATCGGCGCCCTGCCGCCGACCGTCGCGCGCGACGCGGGCTGCATGGTCGTCTACCTGCCGGGACTTGCCATGCGGCGGATCGCCGACGTCTACCCGGGCGAGGCGAAAACCGACGCCAGGGACGCCGCGGTCATCGCGGACGCGGCCCGCACCATGCCGCACACCCTGCGCTCCCTGGAGCTGACCGACGAGATCACCGCCGAGCTCACCGTGCTCGTCGGCTCCGACCAGGACCTCGCCACCGAGGCCACCCGCACCTCCAACCGGATACGCGGCCTGCTCACCCGGTTCCCCCCAGCCTCGAACGCGTCCTCGGGCCCCGCCTCGACCACCAGGCCGTCACCTGGCTCCTGGAGCGCTACGGGTCCCCGGCCGCCCTGCGCAAAGCCGGCCCGCCGCCTCGTCGAGCTCATCCGCCCCAAGGCCCCGCGCATGGCCCAGCGGCTGATCGACGACGTCTTCGACGCACTGGACGAACAGACCGTCGTCGTCCCCAGCACCTGCACCCTCGAGATCGTGGTTCCCCTACTACGACAAGCAACGCGCCCGCGGCAAGACCCACACGCAAGCCCTCCTCCGCCTCGCCCGTCAGCGCATCAGCGTCCTGTTCGCCATGCTCCGCGACGGCACCCTCTACGAACCCCGTGCCCCCGGCACAGCCGCCGCATGACCCTCGGCATCACCTGTGGTCGCGGCGGGAAGCCCACTCCCTCGAAGGACACCCCCCATGAGTTCGCCGCAAGGTATCGAAGTCCCTGACGCCCTGGTCGCGTCCTACACGAGGAACGGTGGTGACAAGGAACAGACCTGGATCGCCCGGCTGCCCGCGCTGGTGGCGGAACTGCTCGACCGATGGGAACTGGAGCGCGACGGCGGCATCAGATCCGGTGAGGCCTCACTGGTGGCACCGGTACGCCGCACGGACGGCACCCGCGCCGCGCTCAAACTCCAGATGCCCCGCGAGGAGACGACCGCCGCGCTGATCGGGCTGCGGGCGTGGAACGGCGACGGCATCGTGCGGCTGCTCGACCACGATCCGCAGAGCGGCGCCGTGCTGCTGGAACGCCTGGACGGCTCGCGCACCCTGGCTTGCGTCGAGGACGACGACGTGGCCATGAGCGCCTTGGCCCAACTCATGGCCCGGCTGCACTGCGTCCCGGCGCCCGAGGGCCTGCGCGGCCTCGGTGACATCGCACGCGACATGCTGGCGTCCGTGCCTGCGGCCGTCGCCGCCCTGCCGGACCCCGAGGACCAGGGGCGGCTGAACGGCTGGGCGTCGGCAGTCACCGAGCTGGTCGGCGAGCCCGGCGACCGGATGCTGCACTGGGACCTGCACTACGACAACGTGCTCGCCGGCGAGCGCGAGCCGTGGCTGGCCATCGACCCCGAACCCCTCGTCGGCGACCCGGGCTTCGACCTGTGGCCGGCACTGGACACCGGCTGGGAGAAACTCCACACCACCGGGGACGCTCCCCGGGTGGTGCGGCGCCGCTTCGACCTGCTGACCCAGGCCCTCGGGCTGGACCGCCAGCGCGCGGCCGGCTGGACCCTGGCCCGGCTGCTGCAGAACACACTGTGGGACATCGACGACGGGCGGACCGCCATCGACCCCTCCCAGACCGCCGTGGCCGAGGCGCTGCCCCGCCACTGAACACTTCACCACCCAACGCGACACATCCCCAAACCACCCCAAAGCCAACACGGACGCCTTGCCGAAAGACACAGAGGCCCCCCACGGCGTACCCGGTCGTCCGCGTCATCCCCGCCCGACCTGGTTGTCCACAACAGGCCCCCGCCCTCACAACCGCCTCGGTTATCCACAACGGGCTGGTTGTCCACAGGCCGGATCCGATGTCAGTGGCGCCCTGCATCATGAATGCATGACCGAGATCGAGCAGTTGCTGACCAGGGTGGCGGACAAGGCCCGCAACATTCATCCGTGGGGCTGGACTTCACTGCCCGAGCCCGTGGAGCCGGCCGCCGTCACCCGCGCCGAAGCCGCCCTGGGCTTCACCCTGCCGCCGCTGCTCGCCAGCCTCTACCTCCGGGTGGGAGACGGCGGATTCGGCCCCGAGTACGGACTGCTGCCCCTCCTGGACAGCTCCCCGTCCGGCGAGCCCGCCGCCGTCACCCAGTACCTCGCCAACCGCGAGAGCGCGCGCAAGGACCCCGACTGGCCCTGGCCCGAGGGCGTCCTGCCGATATCCCACTGGGGCTGCGCGATGTACGCCTGTGTGGACTGCCGCAGCCCCCGGTCCACCGTCCTGCTCTTCGAGCCGAACGCCGACGACGCCGACCACGCCTGGTACGTGGACGCCCCCAGCCTCACCCACTGGCTCCACGCCTGGATCGACGGCACCGGCTGGTACGAGGAGACGAGCGAGGACATGGATCTCGCCCCCTGGCCCGACTTCCGCACCCGCACGGCACAGGCCGCGACCCCCTGACCCGGCCCGGACTCGCGCCCTGCCCGACGCCGGCAGTCGCCCTCCCACACCATCGCTCTCTCAGCCGCTGGGCGGGGCCGGCCGGCCACCGCCGTGGCTCCCGGCGCCGCTAAACGACTCGGCCGCCTCCGCCCGACCGTGACACCAACCGCCGCACCCCGTAGACCACGATCCCCGCCATGAGCACCCCCGCCCCGGCCGCCACAGAGACACCCGGAAGGGAGAACGCCAGCACCGCGCATCCGAGCAGCCCCACGACCGGCACGATCCGTCGGCGCGGTGCCGGGTCGAGCGTCCAGGCCGAGGCGTTGGCGACCGCGTAGTAGGCCAGCACACCGAAGGAGGAGAAGCCGATAGCACCTCGCACGTCCACGGTCGCCGCCAGTACCGCGACGACCGCCCCCACGGCCAGTTCGGCCCGGTGCGGCACCTGGAAGCGCGGATGCACCACGGCCAGGGCACCCGGCAGATGCCGGTCGCGCGCCATGGCCAGCGTCGTCCGGGAGACACCCAGGATCAGGGCGAGCAGCGAGCCCAGAGCAGCGACGGCCGCGCCCACCCGCACCACGGGTGCCAGCCCCGGCACACCCGCGGCCCGGACCGCGTCGGCCAGTGGAGCGCCCGCGAGACCGAGACCGTCCGGCCCCAGCACGGAAAGGACAGCCACCGCCACACCCGCGTACACCACCAGCGCGATCCCCAGGGCCAGCGGAATCGCCCGCGGAATGGTCCGCGCCGGATCACGCACCTCCTCACCGAGCGTCGCGATCCGCGCGTACCCGGCGAACGCGAAGAACAGCAGCCCCGCGGCCTGCAGCACCCCGCCGAAGCCACCCGGGGCGCCGACGCCCAGCCGCCCGGCATCTGCCGTACCCGACCCCAGGCACACCACCACGACACAGGCGAGGACGGCCAGCACGACCGCCACGATCACCCGAGTCAGCCAGGCGGACTTCTGGACGCCGCCGTAGTTCACCGCGGTCAGCGCCACCACGGCCGCGACCGCCACCGCGTGCGCCTGCCCCGGCCAGACGTACGCGCCCACAGTGAGCGCCATCGCCGCACAGGAGGCCGTCTTGCCGACGACGAACGACCAGCCCGCGAGGTACCCCCAGAACTCCCCGAGACGCTCACGCCCGTACACGTATGTGCCGCCCGAGGCCGGATAGCGGGCGGCGAGGCGCGCGGACGACGCGGCGTTGCAGTAGGCGACCAGGGCCGCGAGGGCGAGACCGATCAGCAGTCCGGATCCGGCCGCGCGCGCGGCGGGAGCCAGCGCGGCGAAGATCCCGGCCCCGATCATCGAGCCGAGCCCGATGACGACGGCGTCCCCGACACCGAGGGTGCGCCGCAGTTCGGGGGAGGTGGGGCCGGGCGGGGTCATGGCCCGCACCCTACTGATCGCCGCAACCGACGCGTGGCGCCGTGACGTCCTTCAGGGCAACGGAACGGGAACGGACGCGCCGGAATTCACAGCACCGGCGGTGTGCACGAAGAGCACGAAGGGGCAGGTTCAAGGCATGACGATCATCAGCTGGATCATTCTCGGACTGCTGGCCGGAGCCATTGCCAAGATCCTGCTGCCGGGCCGGGACCCCGGCGGCTTCATCGGCACCACGGTCATCGGTGTCGCGGGCGCGTTCATCGGAGGCTGGATCTCGGCCCGCTGGCTAGACCGCCCCATCACCCAGGACTTCTACGACGGCGCGACCTGGGCGGCCGCGATCGGCGGCTCCCTCGTCCTGCTGATCCTCTACCGCATCCTATTCGGCCACTCCCGCGACTGAGGGCGAGGTGGTCGCGCGAGGACGCAGGTCGCCCACAGGCCGGGCACCGGCCGGCCACCGCGGCGGCCCGGTGAGAGGGGCGGGCATCCCGGGAAACCGCCGGACGGAGTGCCCGCCCCTCTCACCGACCCCGGCGGATCAGCTGCCCTCGCGATCACGCGCGGGGGTCACGGATCACCGGTAGTTCACGAACTGCAGTGCGAAGTCGAAGTCCTGGCCCTTCAGCAGGGCGATCACGTCCTGAAGGTCGTCGCGGCTCTTGGAGCTGACGCGCAGCTCCTCGCCCTGCACCTGCGCCTTGACGCCCTTGGGGCCCTCGTCGCGAATGAGCTTCGCCACCTTCTTGGCGTTCTCCTGGGAGATGCCCTCCTGGATCGTGGCGAAGATCTTGTACTCCTTGCCCGAGAGCTGGGGCTCGCCGGCGTCCAGCGCCTTGAGTGAGATCCCGCGCTTGACCAGCTTGGACTGGAAGACGTCGAGGACGGCCTTCACGCGGTCCTCCGAGTTGGCCTCCATCAGGATCTTCTCGCCGGACCACGAGATCGAGGCTCCCACGCCCTTGAAGTCGTAGCGCTGGGAGATCTCCTTGCCGGCCTGGTTGAGGGCGTTGTCGACCTCCTGCCGCTCGACCTTCGAGACGATGTCGAAACTGGAGTCGGCCATGTCCTGTGGCTCCTTGTATCGGGGTGTGTAGGGGTGCGTGCCGGCGGGCGTGGGGGAGGCCGCCGAGCGCCGGGCAGGCCCGGTCCGCATCCGGACAAGCCTAGTGCCGCGGGAGGCGATCAATCGGGTGGCGAAGCACCCCTGCGCATCGGGTATTGTTTACGTCGTTGCCAGGGAGCACCGCCCATAAGTGGTGTGATCGGCGGCAAAACCCCGGCGGTGTGCCCGAGCGGCCAAAGGGAGCAGACTGTAAATCTGCCGGCTCAGCCTTCCCAGGTTCGAATCCTGGCGCCGCCACGCTGAGAGAAGCCCCTTCGCATCACGGAAACGTGGTGCGAAGGGGCTTTCGCGTTCGGCGGGTGTCGGGCAGGCAGACTGATGCCATGGCCACGCCTCGTAGAAGCTGTCCCGAATGCCGCCGTGAGATCGCCGTCGTCGCCGGTCGCCTCGCGCGGCACGATCCGCCCGGCGCGCGTGAGACCGCGGAACTCGTGTCGTGTCCGGGGTCGCGGCGCCATGTTCAACTGGGCGCGACGCAACCCTCGTTGGACGGCTATGTCGTGCCCGACTTCCCCGGACAGATGTCCCTGTTCTAGCAACGGCAGCCGGCGACACGGGACAACGAGAGGCTCCGGGGCCCCAACTGCCGCGCTGGCAAGGCGCACAGAGCCCGTCACGAACTCGCGACCGCCATGAACTCCCGTTCCCGCTCGCCCCCTCCGCCCCTCCCAGCCGAGACCTCAGTTTCCGGCCACCGACTTCACCGCCACCGTCACCGGGGCCGAGCCGCTGATCAGTTCGAGGGTCAGGCCCGTGGTCGCCGGGGTGTCGAGCAACTCCGCGAGCACGGCGGCCACATCGTCGCGCGGGATCGGGCCCCGGCCGGTCCGGGCCTCCAGGCGCACCAGGCCGTTCCCGGCGTCGTCCGTCAACTGGCCTGGGCGCAGGACCGTCCAGTCCAGCCCCTCCTGGCCGCGGACGTGGTCGTCGGCGGCGCCCTTGGCACGCAGGTAGACGTCGAAGATCTCGTCACCCTCGTGCCCGGCGTCGGCGCCCATCGACGACACGATCACGAAGCGCCGTACGCCCGCCCGGACGGCCGCGTCGGCGAACAGGACCGCGGCGCCCTTGTCCACGGTGTCCTTGCGGGCCGTCCCGCTGCCGGGCCCCGCTCCGGCCGCGAAGACCGCCGCGTCCGCGCCCTGGAGGCGGGCCGCGACCTCCTCGACCGTGGCCGACTCCAGGTCCAGCACGACGGGTTCGGCGCCCGCCGCCCGCAGGGCGTCGCCCTGTTCGGCCTTGCGGATGATCCCCGCGACCTCGTCACCACGCGCGGCGAGCAACGCCTCCAGCCGCAGCGCGATCTGACCATGACCACCAGCGATGACAATACGCATGTCTTCGACCGTACGCCCGGACGCATCCGTCCGCCGCACGGGTTCGGCGACACCCCGCTGCCCTGAGCGCGGGCGCACGCCCCAGTGGTCCCGCCCGCGGGCCACGCGCCCCGCTGCCCGCGAGGACACGCACGGCAACCGGCCCATCCGGCAGCCGGCCCACCCGGCAGACAATCCACCCGACAGCCCCACTCAAGCAAGTCCCCGCACCTCCCCCAGAAGGCCAGCCCCTCAGCCTCGCGTCCGCCCTTTCCCCGGCACCCCGCGCCCGCCCTCAGCCCCGCGTCCGCCCCTCACGCCAGCACCCTCACGCACCCTCGCAATCAGCACCCCTCACCCGCCCTCGCACCAGCACCCCTCACCCGCCAGCACCCCTCAGGGCCCCTCCCCCCGCCCCTGTCGGGGCAGCCCCAGTTCCGGTGCCGCGGCCGAGTCGCAGTACTCCCGGACCGCGCTCGTGCGTGCCACCACACGCCCCCGGTGCACCACGATCCGGCTGTACGACAGGGACAGCGCCCCCGCGAGCCGGTCCCCGCGCACGGCCAGCAACTCGGCCGGGAAACCCGCCTCCACCCGCACCTCGGGCAGCCCCAGCACCGCACGAGCCGACGCGCTGACGGCGTCGTACGCGTCCTCGGGGCGCAGCCCGTGACGGGAGGCGAGCAGGTAGGCGGCCTCCAGGGGGTCGCCGCGGCCCACCGGGTTCGCCACGTCCCTCAGGGCGCCGCTGCCGGCCGCGACCCGTACCCCGGCGGAGCGCAGCAGCCGCAGAGGGGCCGTGCCGCGTCGTTCCGCGCTGCCGCAGCCGCCCTGCGGCAGGCAGACCACCGTCACCCCGGCCGCGGCGAGCTGGTCGGCGACGCGGGCGGCCGCCGGGGCTGGCAGCCGTCCCAGACCGCCGCACGGGCCCAGCGTGACCCCGGGGCGCAGTCCGCCGGCCATGGCGGCCAGCCGGGACAGGCGGGCCGGGTCCGCGGCGTCCGTGTGCAGGTCGACGGGGCAGCCGTGCTCGGAGGCGAGCTCCAGGACCGTCTCGGCGTAGCCCGTCGGGTCGGGGTCCAGATCCGGACAGCCGCCGACCACCGACGCGCCCATCTTCATCGCGTCCCGCAGCATCGCGAGCCCGTCCGCACCGGCCACGCCGGTCAGCAGCCGCGGCATCGCCACCGTCGTCAACTCCGTGAGCCCGCGCAGGGATCGGCGGGCCTGGAGTACGGCCGCCAGGGCGCCGAGCTCCTGGACGTCGCCCACGCGCACGTGTGCCCGCGACACGGTCGCGCCGTGGCCGAGCTGGAGCAGGGCCGCCTCGGTGGCCCGGCGCTGGACGTCCTCCGGGCCGCAGGAGACCGGGCCGCTCCCGTCGGCGGAGAGCGCGGTGTCGGCGTGGGAGTGCGGCTCGGCCGGGGCGGGCAGCAGCAGATAACCGTCCAGGTCCACACGCGCCCCACACGCGCGCGTGCCGTCCCCGGTGGAACTCCCGGCAAGGCTCCCGGCCGTGCCGACCGCCTCGATGCGGCCACCGCCCAGCCGTACGTCCACGGTCCTGCCGTCGGAGAGCCGCGCCCCGCACAGCAGCAGGACGCCCGGCTCGGCCGGACCCGGGGACCCCGACGGGCCCGCCGCGGACGCCTCCCCCGACCCGGAAGAGGAGCCGGACCCGGACTTGGAAGAGGAGCCCGCCGCGGACGCCGAGCCGGACCCTGGCGAGGAAGGCGAGCCCGACGAACCGGATGAGGAGCCCGGCGAACCGGATGAGGACGACGACGAGTGGGGCGGCTGGGGGTGGCTGTCGGGCATCGCGCTCCAGAGGCTCGGGGCTGCGCGTCGGCGCCGCGGGACCGCCCTGGGGCACTGCGCCTGGCACGCAAGATCACGCAGAGTGAGTCGAGCCTAGGACGGGGATCCGGTGCCGACGCGCAGGAGCGCAATAGTCGTACCGGTGTGGCCCGTCGTGCGGGAGCCGCCCGCGCGGGGCCTCGGAGGCCCGCGAGACCTCGGTACGCACCGCTGTTCGGGCCCGGTGCCGGGCCGCGAAACGGATTTGGGCGAACGGGCGCTGAGCGTGTAATGTCTTCATCGCTCGCCCCAATAGCTCAGTCGGCAGAGCGTCTCCATGGTAAGGAGAAGGTCAACGGTTCGATTCCGTTTTGGGGCTCTGGTGTGAACGGTTCTCGTCGCGAGGCGGGTTCTGATCGCATCTCAGCGGTGTAGCTCAGTCGGTAGAGCAAGCGGCTCATAATCGCTGTGTCACCGGTTCAAGTCCGGTCACCGCTACGGACAGTAGCCGATTGCAGGGTCGGTCCTCCGATCGGCTACTCTTTCTTGCGTTAATACAGTCAATCCGTTCGTCAAGGAGCACTCACGTGGCTGCCACCGACGTCCGCCCGAAGATCACGCTGGCCTGCGTGGAGTGCAAGGAGCGGAACTACATCACCAAGAAGAACCGGCGTAACAACCCGGACCGTCTTGAGATGAAGAAGCACTGCCCGCGTTGCAACGCGCACACCGCGCACCGCGAAACGCGATAAATCAGGCTCGTACACGAGGCCGCCCCCACAGTCGGGGGGCGGCCTCGCGTCGTTTCCCATCCGGTCGCCGGTCGCCGGTCGCCGGTCGCCGGTCGGTTCCGGCCGGCCGGTCGCACCATCCGGACAACCACAGCTGACACCAGGAGGTGCCGGGCCATGGCGCTCGACCAGTCCTTCGTGGGGCGGACGTACCCGCCCACCGACCCCTACGAGGTGGGCCGGGAGAAGATCCGTGAGTTCGCGGTGGCCGTGGGGGACGCCAACCCGGTGTACACGGACCCGGAGGCCGCCAAGGCGCTGGGCCACTCCGACGTGATCGCCCCGCCGACCTTCGTCTTCGCGATCACCTTCGCGGCGGCCGGCCAGGTCATCGCCGACCCTCAGCTGGGCCTGGACTACGACCGGGTGGTGCACGGCGACCAGAAGTTCGCCTACAGCCGCCCGGTGCGCGCCGGTGACCGGCTGTCCGTCACCTCGACCATCGAGGCGATCAAGTCCATGGCGGGCAACGACATCCTGGACGTCCGAGGCGAGGTCCACGACGAGGCGGGCGAGCACGTCGTGACCGCCTGGACGAAGCTCGTGGCCCGTGGGGCGGCCGAGGAAGGGAAGGCGTGAGACCGATGACGGCGAAGATCGCGTACGGCGATGTCGAGGTCGGCACCGAACTGCCCGGCCGGAGCTTCCCCGTGACCCGCGCCACCCTCGTGCGGTACGCAGGCGCCTCCGGTGACTTCAACCCGATCCACTGGAACGAGAAGTTCGCCAAGGAGGTCGGGCTCCCGGACGTCATCGCCCACGGCATGTTCACCATGGCCGAGGCGATCCGGGTCGTGACCGACTGGATCGGCGACCCGGCCGCGGTCGTGGAGTACGGCGTCCGCTTCACCAAGCCCGTCGTCGTCCCGAACGACGACCGGGGAACCGTGATCGAGGTCAGCGGCAAGATCGGCGCCAAGCTCGACGACAACAAGGTCCGCGTGGACCTGACCGTGACCAACGCGGGTCAGAAGGTGCTCGGGATGTCGAGAGCGGTCGTCCGGCTCGGCTGACCGCCACACCCCTGTGCGGACGTGAGGGGCGCTCCCTGCCCGGGGAGCGCCCCTCACGCGCGTCCGGCCGCCCCCTTGCCAGATTAGTGATTGCGTACTAACTTACCCACCATGGTCAGGATGAGCGCAGAAGAGAGGCGTGAGAGCGTCGTCCGCGCGGCGATGGCCGAGTTCGCCCTCGGCGGCTACCACGGCACGTCGACCGAGGTGATCGCGAGGCGCGTCGGTGTCTCGCAGCCGTATCTCTTCCGGCTCTTCCCGGGCAAGAAGGCGATCTTCCTCGCGGCGTCGGAGCGCTGCGTGGAGGACATCATCAGGATGTTCGCGGACGCCTGCGAAGGGCTGGAGGGCGAGGCGGCCCTGCATGCCATGGGGGACGCGTACCGGAAGGTCGTCTCCGAGCAGCCCGAGCGGCTGATGATGCAGATGCAGATGTACCTCGCCGTGTCGGCCGCGGAGCAGGAGGGCGACCACGAGTTCGGCGAGGCCGTCCGGGCCGGCTGGATGCGGCTGTGGGACACCGTCCACCTGCCGCTGGGGGCGGACGACGGCGAGACGACGACCTTCATGGCGTACGGAATGCTCATCAACTGCCTGGTGGCCATGGGCTTTCCGCCCGACCACCGGGTCTGGGCAGGCATGCAGCCGCCGACGCGCCCGTAGGAAGACACGCGGAGCATCCCGTGGCGCTCACGCATGACCACAAAAGTTAGTGATCAATAACTACTCACTGCGCAGGGGGACCGATGCCACACCACGAGCAGCACGACACACGGACACCACGGCCGGGCGGAGCCGTATGGGCCCTGGTCATCACCAGCGTCGCCGGATTCATGGCGGCACTCGACAACCTCGTCGTCACCACCGCCCTGCCCTCGATCCGCGAGGATCTGGGCGGCGCACTGGACGACCTGGAGTGGACGGTCAGCGCCTACACGCTGACCTTCGCCGTCCTGCTGATGTTCGGCGCGGCCCTGGGCGACCGGTTCGGCCGCCGCCGGCTCTTCCTGGTCGGCATCACGATCTTCACCGCCGCGTCCGCCGCGGCGGCCCTCGCCCCCGGCATCGACTCCCTCATCGCCGCCCGCGCCGTGCAGGGCGCCGGCGCCGCGGTCATGATGCCGCTGACGCTGACCCTGCTGACGGCGGCCGTACCCGCGGCCAAACGCGGCATGGCGTACGGCATCTGGGGCGCCGTCAACGGCCTCGCGATCGCCTCCGGCCCCCTCATCGGCGGCAGCCTCACCGAACACATCTCCTGGCAGTGGATCTTCTGGCTGAACGTTCCGCTCGGCGTCGCCCTCCTCCCGCTCGCCCGGCTGCGCCTCTCCGAGTCGCACGGCACCGGCGCTCCGCTCGACCTCGTGGGCACCCTCCTGGCCAGCGGCGGCCTGTTCGGGGTCGTGTACGGCCTGGTACGCGGCCCCGCCGACGGCTGGACCTCGAACCTCGTCCTGACCGCCCTGTTCGCCGGCGGCGCCCTGCTGGCCGGCTTCGTCCTCCACAGCATCCGCGCCAAGAACCCGATGCTGCCGATGCGCCTGTTCCGCTCCCGGGCCTTCGCCGGGATCAACGCCGCGAGCATGCTGATGTTCCTCGGCATGTTCGGGTCGATCTTCCTGCTCAGCCAGTACATGCAGGGCGTACTCGGCTACTCGCCCACCGAGGCGGGCCTGCGCATGCTCCCGTGGACCGGCATGCCGATGCTCGTGGCGCCGATCGCCGGCATCCTCTCCGACCGCATCGGCGGCCGCCCCGTAGTGGCCACCGGCCTCTTCCTCCAGGCGGCCGGCCTCGCCTACATGGCCTCCGTGGTCACCGTCGACGTCTCCTACGCCGCCCAGCTGCCCGCCCTTATCATCAGCGGCGTAGGCATGGCCCTGTTCTTCGCCCCGGCCTCCAACCTGGTCATGTCCAGCGTCCGCCCCTCCGAACAGGGCATCGCCTCCGGCGCCAACAACGCCCTGCGCGAGGTCGGCGGCGCGCTCGGCATCGCCGTGATGTCCTCGATCTTCGCCGCGCAGGGCGGCTACGAGACCGGCCAGACCTTCGTGGACGGCCTGCGCCCAGCCCTGATCACCGGAGCGGCCGTAGTGGCCGCAGCCGCCCTGGCCACCCTGGCGGCCCCCCGCCGCAACCCCACCGCCCGCCCAAGGGCCGATCACCCCCGGCGGAATCCCGTACAGACAGCGGCCTGACCCGCACACCCGCACACCCGGACCCCCGGCACGCACGTACACCGCGCGCGCCGGGCGCCGGCCGCATCCCCCGAGAGGGAACGGCACTGGGGGAGGCGCAGGCGCCCGCGTGCGGCGAGGAGGCACCCGGCCCGGAGGCGCAGGCGCCCGCGGCCGGCGAGGAGGGGACGTGCCTGGGGGTGCCCGCCCGCAGCGTCCGGCGTCAAAAGGGGCCGCACTCCCCAAGCCACGGAACCGCCGGACCGAGGACGGACACCCCGCCCGCCACGGCCCCGCACCACAACACACCGCACGCGCAACCACCGCACCGCACGCGACCCGCACAGGCGCCCCCACCTCCCCGCCCCACCCCTCACCCCCCAGCGGCAGCGACCCCGTCTCGTACTCTTGAGCCCGTGCAGGAACTCCACGACGCCCCCCTGGCCCCCCTCACCACCTTCCGCCTGGGCGGCCCCGCCACCCGCCTCGTGACGGCCACCACCGACGCCGAGGTGATCGAAGCCGTACGCGAGGCCGACGCCACGGACACCCCGCTGCTCCTCATCGGCGGCGGCTCCAACCTCGTCATCGGCGACAAGGGCTTCGAGGGCACCGCACTGGTCATCGCCACCAAGGGCGTAGAACTGGACGGCACCACCCTCGAACTGGCGGCCGGCGAGGTATGGACCGACGCCGTCGCCCGCACAGTGGAAGCCGGGCTGGCCGGCATCGAGTGCCTGGCCGGCATCCCCGGCTCCGCGGGCGCCACCCCGATCCAGAACGTCGGCGCGTACGGTCAGGAGGTCTCCTCCACGATCACCGAGGTGATCGCCTACGACCGGGGCTCGGGCGAGACGGTCGTCATCCCCAACGCCGACTGCGCCTTCTCCTACCGCCACAGCCGCTTCAAGTCCGACCCCGACCGCTACGTCGTCCTGCGCGTCCGCTTCCGGCTGGAGGACGCCGACGGCCTCTCCGCGCCGATCCGCTACGCGGAGACGGCACGTGTCCTGGGCGTCGAGGCAGGCGAGCGCGTACCGCTGACCGCCGCCCGCGAGACGGTGCTCAGGCTGCGTGCGGGCAAGGGCATGGTCCTCGACCCCGAGGACCACGACACCTGGTCGGCCGGCTCGTTCTTCACCAACCCGATCCTCACGGCGGAGCAGTTCGCCGCGTTCCGCGCGCGCGTGGAGGAGCGCCTCGGCAAGGGCGTCGAACCGCCGGCGTACCCGGCGGGGGAGGGGCACACCAAGACCTCCGCGGCCTGGCTCATCGACAAGGCGGGCTTCACCAAGGGATACGGCACCGGCCCCGCCCGCATCTCGACGAAGCACACCCTCGCCCTCACCAACCGCGGTGCGGCGACCACCGAGGACCTCCTCGCGCTGGCCCGCGAGGTGGTCGAGGGCGTCCACGCGGCCTTCGGCATCACACTGGTCAACGAGCCGGTGACGGTAGGCGTAAGCCTGTAGCCGCGAAAAGCACTGAGACCCCTCACCACTCAGACCACGCGGACCACTCAGCCCACGCGGACCCCGCAACCAGTCGACCTCTCACCCCCTCAGCCGGTCAGCCAGTCGTCCACGCCGGCCAGCAGCTTCCCCTTGGTCCCCTCGGGAGCGGCGGACGCACGGATCGACTGCCGGGCCAGCTCCGCCAGCTCCTGATCGCTGAACCCGTGGTGCCGGCGCGCGATGTCGTACTGCGCCGCCAGCCGCGCCCCGAAGAGGAGGGGGTCGTCGGCGCCCAGCGCCATCGGGACACCGGCCTCGAACAGGGTTCGCAGCGGCACGTCCTCGGGCTTCTCGTACACCCCCAGGGCGACGTTCGACGCGGGACACACCTCGCAGGTCACGCCCCGGTCCGCGAGCCGCTTCAGCAGCCGCGGGTCCTCCGCGGCACGCACCCCGTGGCCGATCCGGTGCGCGTCCAGGTCGTCCAGACAGTCCCGCACCGAGGACGGCCCCGTCAGCTCACCCCCGTGCGGCGCCGACAGCAGGCCCCCCTCGCGCGCGATGGCGAACGCGCGGTCGAAATCCCGTGCCATGCCCCGGCGTTCGTCGTTGGACAGCCCGAAGCCGACCACGCCCCGATCGGCGTAGCGGACCGCCAGACGCGCCAGGGTCCGCGCGTCCAGGGGGTGCTTCATCCGGTTCGCGGCGACCAGCACCCGCATCCCGAGTCCGGTCTCCCGCGACGTCGTCTCCACCGCGTCCAGGATGATCTCCAGCGCCGGGATCAGACCGCCCAGCCGGGGCGCGTACGACGTCGGGTCGACCTGGATCTCCAGCCAGCCCGAGCCGTCGCTGATGTCCTCCTCCGCGGCCTCCCTGACCAGCCGCCGGATGTCCTCCGGCTGCCGCAGGCACGAGCGCGCCGCGTCGTACAGGCGCTGGAAGCGGAACCAGCCCCGCTCGTCGGTCGCCCGCAGCCTCGGCGGCTCACCGCTGGTCAGGGCCTCGGTCAGGGCGTCGGGCAGACGCACCCCGTACTTGTCGGCCAGTTCCAGCACGGTCGCCGGCCGCATCGACCCGGTGAAGTGCAGGTGCAGATGGGCTTTCGGCAGCTCAGAGACATCACGTACACGCTCCATCCCAGGATCCTGCCGCACGGGCCCGGCGTCCCGGTAGCCGTTTCGCCTTTCGTGGTCTTGCTCGCACGAAGAAGCGGGCCGCCTCCCCGGAAGGGAGACGGCCCGCACCCGCGCGTGCAGCGGCTCAGGACGTCAGTCCCGCGCCTCCGCCAGCAGCTTCTGGATCCGGCTGACGCCCTCGACGAGGTCCTCGTCACCGAGCGCGTACGACAGCCGCAGGTAGCCCGGCGTGCCGAACGCCTCACCCGGGACGACCGCGACCTCGGCCTCCTCCAGGATCAGTTCGGCCAGCTCCACGCTGCTCTGCGGGCGCCTGCCGCGGATCTCCTTGCCGAGCAGGGCCTTCACCGACGGGTAGGCGTAGAAGGCGCCCTCGGGCTCGGGGCAGAGCACGCCGTCGATCTCGTTGAGCATGCGCACGATCGTCCTGCGGCGGCGGTCGAACGCCTCGCCCATCTTCGCGACGGCGTCCAGGTCGCCGGAGACGGCGGCGAGGGCGGCCACCTGCGCCACGTTGGACACGTTGGACGTCGCGTGCGACTGGAGGTTGGTCGCGGCCTTCACCACGTCCTTCGGGCCGATGACCCAGCCGACCCGCCAGCCCGTCATGGCGTACGTCTTGGCGACGCCGTTGACCACGACGCACTTGTCGCGCAGCTCGGGGAACAGGCCCGGCAGGGAGACCGCGGCGGCCTCGCCGTAGACCAGGTGCTCGTAGATCTCGTCCGTCAGCACCCACAGCCCGTGCTCCAGGGCCCAGCGGCCGATCGCCTCGGTCTCGGCCTCGCTGTAGACGGCGCCGGTGGGGTTGGAGGGCGACACGAAGAGGACGACCTTCGTCCGCTCCGTGCGGGCGGCCTCCAACTGCTCGACGGAGACCCGGTAGCCGGTCGTCTCGTCGGCGACGACCTCCACCGGCACACCGCCGGCGAGGCGGATCGACTCCGGGTAGGTGGTCCAGTAGGGGGCCGGGACGATGACCTCGTCGCCCGGATCGAGGATCGCGGCGAAGGCCTCGTAGATCGCCTGCTTGCCGCCGTTGGTGACGAGGATCTGCGAGACGTCGGGCTCGTAGCCCGAGTCGCGCAGCGTCTTCGCGGCGATCGCGGCCTTCAGCTCGGGAAGACCACCGGCGGGCGTGTAGCGGTGGTACTTGGGGTTCTTGCAGGCCTCGATCGCGGCCTCGACGATGTAGTCCGGGGTCGGGAAGTCGGGCTCACCGGCGCCGAAGCCGATCACCGGACGCCCGGCGGCCTTGAGGGCCTTGGCCTTGGCGTCCACGGCGAGGGTGGCGGACTCGGAGATCGCGCCGACTCGGGCGGAGACCCGGCGCTCGGTCGGAGGGGTTGCAGCGCTCATGGCACCCATCGTTTCAGACAGGAAACGCGCCCGGCACACGGGTTTCACGGACTGAACATCCCTGAACACCCGTCCGGATCCGGGCCTCGGCCAGGGCGATCTTGCGCCACCCGCCCACCGCGCACCGGCGATCTCCCGCCACCCGAGCCCCCATCGGCCGCTTTCTGTTCGACGGGCGGCCCCGGACCACGTACACTCACACCTCGTTGGCCTTCGGCAGCCCGCCGACGGACGGTGCACACCGAGCACTCGTCCGGATGCGGTACGTTGGGGGACACACAAAGGGTCGTAGCTCAATTGGTAGAGCACTGGTCTCCAAAACCAGCGGTTGGGGGTTCAAGTCCCTCCGGCCCTGCTAGACACTCCCTTCGCCAGGAGTGCGTTTGTACGTACAGCAATGCATCGCCGTGCGGCTCAGACCGGGCGCGGCACGGCCACGACCCGGAATCAGGTGAGGACGAGTGACGGACGCCGTGGGCTCCATCGACATGCCTGATGCCCAGGACGAGGCTCCGGAGAAGAAGACGCGCAAGGGTGGCAAGCGCGGCAAGAAGGGCCCGCTGAAGCGGCTCGCGCTGTTCTACCGCCAGATCGTCGCGGAACTCCGGAAGGTCGTCTGGCCGACACGCAACCAGCTGACGACGTACACCACTGTGGTGATCATTTTCGTCGTCATCATGATCGGCCTGGTGACCGTGATTGACTATGGGCTTGACAAGGTCGCCAAGTACGTCTTCGGCTGAGCCAAGAGCGAAGGGCGCCGTGTCAACGGGCGCCCCTTTCGCATGTTCCACCCCTATGTATCCAGGAAGAAGCAGCCACCGTGTCTGACCAGAACCTGAACGACACCGTCGGGCCGGACGAGTCCGTGGAAGACGAGCTCGACATCGTCGAGGGCGCGGACGAGGACCTGGACGAGGTCGAGGCTGCCGACGCCGAGGCGGGGGAGCCGGCCGAGGAGGCCGCGCTGCGGGTGGAGGACGCGGAAGACGCCGAGGAGACCGAGGACGCCGAAGAAGCGGCCGTCGAGGAGGCCGAGCCGGTCGACCCCGTCGCCGCCCTGCGCGAGGAACTGCGCACGCTGCCCGGCGAGTGGTACGTCATCCACACCTACGCCGGCTACGAGAACCGCGTGAAGACCAACCTGGAGCAGCGCGCCGTCTCGCTGAACGTCGAGGACTACATCTTCCAGGCCGAGGTGCCGCAGGAAGAGGTCGTCCAGATCAAGAACGGCGACCGCAAGACCATCCGGCAGAACAAGCTCCCGGGTTACGTCCTGGTCCGCATGGACCTGACGAACGAGTCCTGGGGCGTCGTCCGCAACACCCCGGGCGTCACCGGCTTCGTGGGCAACGCCTACGACCCGTACCCGCTGACCCTGGACGAGATCGTCAAGATGCTCGCCCCGGAGGCCGAGGAGAAGGCCGCCCGCGAGGCAGCCGAGGCCGAGGGCAAGCCGGCGCCGCAGCGCAAGGTCGAGGTCCAGGTGCTGGACTTCGAGGTCGGCGACTCGGTCACCGTCACCGACGGCCCGTTCGCCACGCTCCAGGCCACGATCAACGAGATCAACGCCGACTCCAAGAAGGTCAAGGGCCTGGTGGAGATCTTCGGCCGCGAGACCCCGGTCGAGCTGAGCTTCGACCAGATCCAGAAGAACTAGCGTCTTCAGGAACGAGCTTCCGAGCAGGTCAGACGAGCTGTCACAGCTTGTCTGACCTGCTCGGTTTTTGGCCGCGCATCCATACCCGTTATCGTTGTGCGGTATGCCTGCGTCCGGTGGAGCCATCCGGGCGCGGGTAGGACCCGAAGAGAGGAACCGGAGAGCAATGCCTCCCAAGAAGAAGAAGGTCACGGGGCTCATCAAGCTCCAGATCCAGGCCGGTGCCGCGAACCCGGCTCCGCCGGTCGGCCCCGCGCTGGGTCAGCACGGCGTCAACATCATGGAGTTCTGCAAGGCCTACAACGCCGCGACCGAGTCGCAGCGCGGCTGGGTCATCCCGGTGGAGATCACGGTCTACGAGGACCGCTCCTTCACCTTCATCACCAAGACGCCGCCGGCCGCCAAGATGATCCTCAAGGCCGCGGGCATCGAGAAGGGCTCCGGCGAGCCGCACAAGACCAAGGTCGCCAAGATCACCCAGGCGCAGGTCCGCGAGATCGCCCAGACCAAGCTGCCCGACCTCAACGCCAACGACCTGGACGCCGCCGCGAAGATCATCGCCGGCACCGCGCGTTCCATGGGCGTCACGGTCGAGGGCTGACCTCACCCCCCGCACAACCGGCAGATACGTGGGAGGGCCTGCTCGGCCCCGACCACGACTCCTAGAGACACACAGGAGCAGTAGTGAGCAAGCGCAGCAAGACTCTCCGCGCTGCGGACGCCAAGATCGACCGGGAGAAGCTCTACGCCCCGCTCGAGGCCGTCCGTCTCGCCAAGGAGACGTCCACGACCAAGTTCGACGGCACCGTCGAGGTCGCCTTCCGTCTGGGTGTCGACCCGCGCAAGGCCGACCAGATGGTCCGTGGCACCGTGAACCTTCCGCACGGCACCGGTAAGACCGCCCGGGTCCTGGTCTTCGCGACCGGTGACCGTGCCGAGGCCGCGCGTGCCGCGGGCGCCGACATCGTCGGCGCCGACGAGCTGATCGACGAGGTCTCGAAGGGCCGCCTGGACTTCGACTCCGTCGTCGCCACCCCGGACCTCATGGGCAAGGTCGGCCGCCTCGGCCGCGTCCTGGGCCCGCGTGGTCTGATGCCGAACCCGAAGACCGGCACCGTCACCCCCGACGTGGCCAAGGCCGTCACCGAGATCAAGGGCGGCAAGATCGAGTTCCGCGTCGACAAGCACTCGAACCTGCACTTCATCATCGGCAAGGCGTCCTTCGACGACGACAAGCTGGTGGAGAACTACGGCGCCGCGCTGGAGGAGATCCTCCGTCTGAAGCCGTCCGCCGCCAAGGGTCGCTACATCAAGAAGGCCGCCATCGCCACCACGATGGGCCCCGGCGTTCCCGTCGACCCGAACCGCACCCGCAACCTCCTCGTCGAGGAGGACCCGGCCGCGGTCTGAGCCACCGGCTCACCAGGCTCGACGACGGGCCCCGCACCCCTCACGGGTGCGGGGTCCGTCCCCTTTCTCCCGTCGTTTCGCCCGTGCCCTGGGTTAACGTTCACTCACGGGACGGGTGACAGGGGGACGCATGACGAGGACGAGGGCACGCGGGTCCGCGCTCCGGATCGCCCTGCCGGCCGCGCTGGCCGCCCTGGCCGGCTGCACCGCCACCTCCGGTGCGCCCGCCGAGCCGGACCGCAAGGCCCCCGCCCGCGCGGTGACCGAGGCCCTGCGCGCCGTCGAGCGCTCCACCGCCCGCGCCGAGTCGGCCCGGGTCGAGTCCACGACCACGGTCGGCTCGACGCTGTCCATGACGTCCGGCGGCGCCCTCGCCTGGCGGGACGGCCTCACCGGCACCCTGCGGATCCGGTACACGGGCGGCACGACGGCCGAGACGATGCGCGCGCTCGGCGCCACGTCCATGGAGGCCCGCTACCTTCCCGACGCGTACTACGCCCGCATGGGAGACGCGTTCGCCCGCAGGACCGGCGGCAAACACTGGATCAAGTACGCCTACGACGACCTGGAGCGCCTCGCCGGCAGCTCCGGAGCCGACCTCGCCGCCCAGATGCGGGGCACCGCCCCGCACACCTCGGTGAAGCGCCTGCTGTCCGCCTCGGACGTCCGCCGGGTCGACGTGGAGGCGGTCCGGGGCACGCGGACCACGCACTACTCCGGCACGGTGCCCGGCGCGGGCGCCACCGAGCAGTCCGTCGACATATGGGTCGACGGCCGGAGCCTGCTGGTGAAGAAGGTCGAGAAGGGCCTCACGGCCACCGGCCGGCTGACCCAGACCGCGTACTACCGCGACTACGGCGTGAAGGTCGTCGCCGCCAGACCGCCGGCTGCGGACACCGCGGACCTCAAGGACCTGCTGGAGAAGAAGGGGAGCTGAGCCCCGTACGGGCGGATTTGCTCGACGGGACCGCGTCCCGTACTCTCCTACAGAAGCCAAAGACCGCTGGTCGTTGCCGCACGTTCGCAAGAGGGTGCGGTGGCCGAAGGATCCGCTGAAATGCGGACGACCCGCGCAGGTGAGTGTGGAAGAACTCCCGGAGCAGACGCGTCCAGCGTGTGCGGCCGGTCGAGTCCGCCCCGAGCTCCTGCGCCCGGGGCGTTTCGTTTTCCCCAGTCCTCCTTCGGGTCCGCGCGGTCCGAATCACCCGGAAGGAGGCCGAGACTCTATGGCGAGGCCCGACAAGGCTGCCGCAGTGGCCGAGTTGACGGAGCAGTTCCGCAACTCCAGCGCTGCCGTGCTGACCGAGTACCGCGGTCTCACCGTGGCGCAGCTCAAGACGCTGCGTCGTTCGCTCGGTGAGAACGCCCAGTACGCCGTGGTGAAGAACACGCTGACCAAGATTGCGGCCAACGAGGCCGGGATCTCGACGCTGGACGACCTGTTCAACGGTCCGACGGCTGTCGCCTTCGTCACCGGTGATCCGGTGGTGTCGGCGAAGGGTCTGCGCGACTTTGCCAAGGACAACCCGAATCTCGTCATCAAGGGCGGTGTCCTTGACGGCAAGGCGCTGTCCGCCGACGAGATCAAGAAGCTTGCGGACCTCGAGTCCCGCGAGGTTCTGCTCGCCAAGCTGGCGGGCGCCATGAAGGGCAAGCAGACGCAGGCTGCTCAGGTCTTCCAGGCGCTCCCGTCGAAGCTCGTCCGCACCGTGGACGCGCTTCGTGCCAAGCAGGACGAGCAGGGCGGTGCCGAGTAATTCGGCTCGCATCATGACCGCCGCCTGAGGCGACGGTCGTAGCGGGCCAACGTACGCCCGCCATACATGTACATCCGGCACCAGCCGAATTAGTGGAAGGAAAGCCATCGTGGCTCTCACCC